>NZ_CP021850.1:2207900-2523315 GCF_002896855.1 Clostridium thermosuccinogenes
AATTTCCAACGCCTGCAGCATGGGGGAAAAATTTATCCTTATGATAATCCCCGGATACACGCTGTACCAATATTGCCATCTGTTCATCCCTGTCGGAAAGTCCTCTGTTGACCCTGTAAGCCAGAGCATCCTCATTCATGGTGCTGGCATAAACGGTGCGCACTGCCTGTTCAAAAGCTTTATACCTTTCCTCGGGAGTTCCCTGATTTACGCAAAACACACTCTCATATTTGCCGGCAAAGGCATTTCCAAAATTGTCTTCCAGCAACGAACTGGAGCGCACGATAATCGGAGACTGGCCAAAATACTCCAGCATCTGCATAAACTGCTCCTGAATGCTCTCCGGAAACTTTCCGTGCAAAATCCCTTCTTTTAGCAAAGGAGCAAATTCGAAATATCCATCCTTCGTCTTCTGCTTCATGCGGAGCTTCCACAGATTGTTTTGAACAATATATGTATAAAAAACATCCGAACCTATATAGTATGAATCATGGGGCTCCAAAAAGGGAATGAATCGGTCTTTTCCCTCTGTTTCCAGTATCTTTCTGGCAACGAGCATACCTATGCTTTTTCCCCCGATAAATCCTGTTCCTATCTCCCTGGATGCTATTGCCAGGATGTCCCTCAATGTGAAAAAACGATCGCAAAGCTCGAATATCCTTGATTCGTCACCTATAATCATGGACATCAGGAACCTTTTGGTTTCTTCCTGCTGTTTTGGTTCCTGCTTCAATACATCCTTTGCTTTATTAAAAATGACATTCCAGTAATCCAGACGCTCTTCACTGCGGTTAATGGCGGAAAACAATTCAGCTGCTTCGGCGCTGGAGGTAATGCATATGGCTTCCTGACCTTTAACCAAATGGGGCAGGAACATGGTAGGAGAATAACGCTTCCAGACCTTAAGGGGGTGAATATACATATTATCCTTCACCTGATATAAATCTATTAAAACCTGGGTGGTCTCACGAATGCCTGCAATGGTGCTGTATGTATGAGCATTTCGCATTATGGCAAAATATGCGATGGTATCCAACTCATATAGAAAAGGGCATATAACCTTGAAGAAGTTTCCGATCATCAGATCGGAATGCCAGTATTCCAGCAGATCTGTCAGACAGTCAAAGACATAAAACGCTTTTCTTCCTTCCTGCTCCACCAGGCTGTGAACAGTGGTGGCAAAGCTTTCAAAGCCCTTTTTCGCATCAGCTTTGAATATTTTGATTTCAGGGTCTTCCTTTATCACCGGTTCATGATTTGCGAAACGAACATAGATCAGCTTTCTTCCATCCAGCTTTGCCTGTTCAACATAGGGACCCACCATCCTTTTATAGCTGGCTATTGAGTCCACCTGCCATACCACGTTATCCCCCAACCTTAGCCGGTCAATAGCCTGATCAATACCTTTAAGGCCTGTGCTAACCTTTTCGTAAATTTCCATTATTTAACTCCCCAAGAAAAAAGTAATTTCTTTATATTATATACGGATAAAGCAGCTTGTAAACAGCAGTTTTGGAAAACTATCATCTGCTTTATGCTAAAGAAACAGTTACCACGAATCATGCTAAAGATGGAAGCAATCGTATATGATTTCAGTATACCAAAAATGATGTCGTTAAAAATACTCGTTCATAAGCCTTGTACCGTAAGATTTACATAAATGCACAATTGGTCCTCAGCTTCATACAATGGCAGTGAATCAAAATAATATATTGGAGGTATTCAAATGACATACAGAGAACTGCTGGAGATAACAAAAAATCATCCGAACCCTTTCTGGAAAAAAAACAGACACGAGAGAGAATTTGAGCAAAAGTACAGGGCATGGCTGGAATTGCAGAACCAGTCCCAGGATTCCGACGACTCCCACAATTCGGAGGATAAAGAAGACTGGACTTGAAAGCAGTGTACTTAAGGCATGGGACAACCTGGAGAATAAAAAGACATGCCTGCCAAAAGCATTAAAATAAGGCTGTTATACGGAAAATCCCGAGATGATGCCCCTATAGGTATCAGCTCGGAATTTTCTTTTTTCGAAAGGTTATTCCCATCGCATATTTTTCCGATAGATATGTAAAGCCAAAAAACACCAGTATCCATATCCCCTTTCTCCAATGGTGTCTTTTAAAGCTTGTTGCAGCTTCTAAACATTAATGCCGTTTTCTTTAAAATATACAGCATACTTCCGGTCTGAGAACAAAATATGACTGCTTATCCATTCGGACAAAAAATCTACGATTTCCAAGGTTGCCTGTTTCTGATCCGCATCAATGTCCTTTGAGGAAATGCTCTTTATCTTCCGGACATAGAATTCATGCTCATGCTTCTGCTTATCCAATTCACCATAATTATATTTCTCCAAGAGATTTTCTTCAAAGGTAAAATGGTATTCAGTATAATCCAAAAGCTCGACTATCAACTGTGTAATTTCATCATAGTGATCATAGGAGTCATTTAAAACCGCAAGATCATAGACCCTTGCCCCAATATCAAACAATCTTCTGTGCTGCTTGTCTATTTCCTCAATGTCAAGTTTGTAGCGGTCCTTCCATTCAAAGGCCATATCCTTTTCCTCCCCGTTTTATATTATTTGATGCCCTTTGCGTTGAAAAATTCCTTGTATCCCATATCCGTTTTTAAAATATGCCCTGCTATCCAGTCGGATACGAAGTTTATAAGGTTTAGCAGTGTCTCTTCCTGGTTTGCATCAATGTCCTCATTTTTCATTCTTTCAAGCTTTTTTACCAGAAACATGTGCTCAATTTTATGCTGGTCCAGTCCTTCAAAACCATACTTTTCCATGAGCATTTCCTCATACCTGAAATGCTTTAGGGTATATTCCTTCAATTCCTCTAAAACGACCATAATTTCATCATAATGG
Organism: Clostridium thermosuccinogenes; assembly: GCF_002896855.1. Taxonomy (NCBI): domain Bacteria; kingdom Bacillati; phylum Bacillota; class Clostridia; order Eubacteriales; family Clostridiaceae; genus Clostridium; species Clostridium thermosuccinogenes. The sequence continues at coordinate 2,210,782 of NZ_CP021850.1, forward strand.
TCATAACCATCCTTTGCCAGTACCAGATCCGAAATCTTACCCCCAATTTCAAACAACTTCTTATGTTGCTTGTCAATCTCAGCAATATTCACGCCGTAAGAGTCTTTCCACTCAAAATACATAATATACCTCCTATCTTGCAATATTTCTTTACATAAAGTACTATATACTATTATACCTTAGCTTCTGGCACTTCTAAAGTAGTTTGATTATTTCATTTTCGGGCAGGGGTTTGCTGAATATGTATCCTTGAATTTTGTCGCATTGGTTTTTAACCAGGTATTGCAGCTGTTCCTTTGTTTCCACGCCTTCAGCTACCACACACATACCCAGTTTTCTACCCAAGGCAATAATTTGTCCTATCAGCACCTTGCTTTCATCATCGGTAGGAATATCAACTATGAAAGATTTATCAATTTTTAATGTAGTAATCGGCAGCTGACTTAAATAGCTAAGGGAAGAATAGCCTTTGCCAAAATCATCCAGAGCAATTCCCACTCCCAGCTCCTTTAATTCGCATAGCTTTGGTCTTATCCTTTCAAAAGACTCCATCAACATGGTTTCCGTAATCTCCAGTTCCAGGTGTTCCGGCTTTAAATCACAGGTTTCCAGTACATCTCTGACTATATTTACAAAATCCGACTGGAGCAATTGCTGTATTGAAATGTTAACGGATATGCTCAGATTTTCAAATCCTTTCTGGTGCAGGCTTTTTAAAAACTCACAGGATGTTCTCAGCACCCATGTTCCCAAAGGTATAATAAGGCGTGTATCCTCAGCTATACCGATGAACTTCATAGGTGATAGGAGACCTAGTTCAGGGCTTTTCCACCTTAATAAAGCTTCAAGTCCGATAATCTTTTTAATTTTCAAATCCAGTTGAGGTTGATAGTACAATTCAAATTCGCTTTTTGCCAATGCCGATCGCAAATGCTTTTCTATGATAATCCTCTCGTTCAAGGCCTTGTCCATGCACTTGTCATACATAACATAGCCATTTTTCCCCTGGCTTTTGCTCCTGTACATGGCAATGTCCGCACATTTCAATAATTCAATTATGCTCTCCCCATGCTCAGGGTAGATGGCAATTCCAATGCTTAAAGTTGTGCTCATCAAAATGCCGTCTACCTCCAACCCATCCACAAAGCCATTTAATATATACTCTGCAAAGGATACCGCATCATCATTGCTCTTAATATCCTTCAGGATGATGACAAATTCATCCCCTCCGATTCGGTAAATGGAGCATTCCTCATTTAAAAGAGAGGACAGCTTTTCACCCACTTTGGCTATGAACTTATCCCCAAAAGCATGTCCCATGGTATCGTTGACATATTTGAAGTTGTCCATATCAACAAAAAAAATCGCTGCTTTGTTCTTTTTGGGACATAAACTATTGATGCTGGCATTTTCCAAAAGGGATAGCTTGTTGGGTAGTCCGGTCAGCGTATCATTATATGCGAGATAATGCATCTTTTTCTCATTTTCAATAAGCTGATCATATTGCTGTTTCAATTCTTCTTCGGAAGCTGCAATTTCCTCATATAAGGACTCCAATTCCTCGTGGGCGGCCGTCAGCTCCTCATAACTTCTCATGAGCTCTTCTTCGGATTTTTTGATGCGTTTAAGCAAACGATAGACCAGCAAAAACAGAACGACGGAGGAAACTATCACATATGCCCAACCTTTCATAATGCTGACATAGGCAAAAATTTCCTTGTCCTGTATAATATCTGAGATAATTTTGTCAGAAAAGGCAATCCACAGGAAGCCCAAAAACGTGCATAGAATAGATAATCTTGCCGATAAATATAAAGGACTAAAATCATTAACTGCCTTTTCTTCCTTTTTGAATAGAAGGCTGAATCTTGTGCCTTTACTGTTTTTAGTTTTACTGACCGCCACAGCCAGTGTTTTTAGAAGCTTAATAGGTGACAATGCGCTACCCTCCAAGACTTCAAAGTTCGTAAATATCACAAGAGCATTAGTTTCATATATCATTTTACTCCTTGCATAGCTATATTTCTACCCAAACAATTTATGATTAAACATATTTTTGCATTAACATACAATACATGTATACAAATACTATTTTATCATAAAAAAAAGCTCAAATAAACCTGAAACTTAACAGATTTATCCAAGCTTTTAAATAATCATATTATGCCACTGCCATCTTTAGGGCAAAACGATTGTTCTGCCTTTATCCCGTGGTATACACGGAAGATTTCTCTGTATGCAACAACATCCATCGTTGTTTCTCTTTATTCTATCCCTTATCAACTTTTCATTCCAGTACATAATGCATAAAAATTAATCCGTCCTGTCTCTGCAAATTATGTGTCATTACATGACAATTTCCGACAGTTCTTTCTTATAATACATTAAAATTCTACAGGATTAAATTTTCTTTAGGCGATGGTTTCCCCAGGTAATATCCCTGGCCATAGGATATGCCCAAAAGTTCAGCGGCATTCAGGTCAGCTTCTGTTTCCACACCTTCTATTATCAATTTCGTTGAATCTACAAGCAGATCAACTAAAAATCTTACAATTCTTTGTTTCCTGGGATTTACGGCGAGATTGCTGGCAAAATATCGATCCAGCTTTATATAGTCAGGTTCTAACTCTATCCACTGTTGAAAAAAAGAATATCCTGCTCCCATATCATCCACTGCAATTTTAACACCTCTCGCCCGAAGTCCCCTCGTCACCTTCTTAAGCTCCTTCCAGTTTTCAACCGGCTCATTTTCCAGAAGCTCCAGCACCACAGGCATATCCTCGGGTATATTGGTATCCCACCAATATAAAAAATTGCCTTTTAAAAGCGTGGAAGGAAATATGTTAATAAATATGAGGTTTGATTCATTTCTAAAGTTATTTAATGCAGTCTTGATAGACATAAGATCCAGTGTGCTCTGACAGCCTTTTTCCTCGGCTTCTTTGAATATCTGGTTAGGGGAAATGTGTAATTTCGAAGCGTCTCTAAGCAATGCCTCATACCCTATAATGCTTAAATTCTTCAAGCAGTATATGGGTTGAAACCAATGCGTTATAGAATAGTTGAACTTGCTGTCATCAATACTGATTTTCCGCAACTTAATCTCCTCCACTAACACTGACATAAGTAGCGATTGAGCTGCCTATGTTATAACTTCATGGAAAGAGATTAAGGGGTCAGGCGCATTTAGAGTGATCTTAAATTGCCCGATCCTTTCCCTGCTTTCAATACCTATAACTTCACTGGCAACCCAACCGTCATGGCATTCTCATGCTTTAGACTTGTGGCTTTGCGTCCTCACCTTTCGATGAGTTTGCCTTTTTCAATGCAAGCTAATTAATGTAAGAATAACCTTTTCCATACAGTAAAATTATTCCTACCAAGTAATAATTTTATCACAACTTTGTCATTTTTCAATATATTATCAAATGTTTTGTAATCTATTATATTGTTTTGTAATCTAATGTAATATTTTGTATCCTGTGTTTATGCTTATTGACATCCTTATACAGCATACTTATTCATGCACACACAAAGAAATCCTGCTTTATATCAAAGCAGGAATCAGCAACCTTTAATGTAAATTCATATTTTGTCATTTGGTTTTTTCACATTTGTATCTTTAAAATTCCCTGTTCTTATAAAATTTCACCGACAATCCGTAGGACAAGGCTATGAAAGCCAATAATGCAACGGCCTTCAGCAGCAGTATGACCACATCTCCTTGGGACCATATAAATTTTGTTATGGCTCCGTCTAATGCGACCCTTTCCCACTCCTGAAAAACTTTCATGATGTATGAAACACCAAAGAATAAGCAAAAGAACAGCAAGAATCCGACTATCCTGGATTTCGCAAACCCGAATTTGAAAAATACGGGCAGGTTCAAGCCTGTCATGATGCTGATCGCAACCATTCCAACCATAAAGCTGTCCAGTGTCATTGGATAAACTTTGATGGGCGCTCCTGAAAGCAATAAAAGATTAGAAAATATAACATAGCCCACGGTAGCCATCAAAAAGAAAACATATACAGCGAGATATTTTGCGGCTACAACCTGGCTCCTTTTTATGGGCAGGCTGTTTATCATTATATCTGTCTTGTTCTTTTCATCATAAGCACAGGATGTCGTCAATAGAATATATACCACCCCTGTGGCCGCTGCGGAAAAAACAACCGATTCCATATTCTGAAAGGCAAAAATCAAAGCAAGAAGATAAAGAAGGCTAAAAGCCACATATCTTTTTTGTATCAGCAGGTCTTTCACGATCAAACTATACAGCATTCTGTTCCCTCCTTGTATGATAAAGCATTATCTCCTCCAGGGTAGGTTTTTCTATAAGGATTTTGTCGCCATACTTTCTTTTTATCTGATTTTTGTCTTTGGTCAAGGCTTCAAATCCAAATCGGTTCTGTCTTACCCCTACGAAATCACGAGATGCATCTTTCCCCAGAATCTCTTTTCCGCCTTTAACCATACCGTAATTGCTCAAAATATCGTCCTTGGACTCACTGAAAAGGATTTCTCCATTGTGGATCAAGGTTACATAATCTGCGATCTTGTCCAGGTCCGATGTGATATGGGTTGAGAAAAACACCGCTTTGTTTTCATCCTGTATCACCTCGGACAAAGTTTCCAAAAGCTCGCTTCTTACCAGTGGGTCCAATCCCGAGGTCGGCTCATCCATGATGAGCAGGTCGGCATTGTGGGATAACGCTATCGTCAGAGATAGCTTCATCTTCATACCTTTTGATAACTCCTTGATTTTCTTTTTCTCCGGCAGCTCAAACTTCTTGATGTACTTCTTATATGCTTTTTCATCCCATGTTTTGTAAAAAGGCTCAATAATCCACTTCATCTCCGAAATCGTCAGCTCTTCATAGAAATAGTTTTCATCATAAACGAAACCAATCCTGTTCTTTATCTCATGCTCAAATTTAACATTATCCTTCCCGAAGACCTTGATTTCTCCCCCGTCCTTCTTCAACAGGTTCATAATAAGCTTGATGGTAGTGCTTTTTCCCGCACCGTTAGGGCCTATAAAGCCCATTATATATCCTTTTTCCAGCACCAGGTCAATACCCTTGATGCTAAAGTCCCCATAACTCTTGCGCAGTCCTTTTATTTCCAAAATCGGTTCCATCTTATCCCTCCTCATATAATATCTTAAGCATTTCCGACAGTTCTTCCATTGATATTCCGACGGTCCGCGCAGCCTGAACCGCTTCCGCCAGCTTCTCTTCAATTATCCGTATCCTGGCCTCTTTTAGCAGATCCTTGTTTTGAGCTGAAACAAAAGACCCCTTTCCAGGAACACTCACAATGTAGCCTTCCCTCTCCAGCTCTTCATAAGCTCTTTTGGTGGTAATCACGCTTATTTGCAGTTCCTTTGCAAGGTTCCTTATGGAAGGAAGCATCTCTGCTTCTGCCAGTTCTCCGTTTATGATAAGGTTTTTTATTTGCTCCACAATCTGATCATAAATGGGCTTATCCGAAGAGTTTGATATGATAATTTTCAACCATTCACCGCCCTTCAACAAATATACTGTATATATAGTATATATACAGTATATTTTATATTTACAGTCATGTCAATATGCATAAATAGAAAATTTTCACTTTTTGAAAGGTAGTGAATTATCTAAATAAAAAAGCTCATATTGTTCTTTTCATATTCTCAAGGCTCGAGCAATATCTTACTCCTGTATGCTGCTTGTAATAATCTTGTTTATCCCGTTTTTATATCAGCTCAGTATAAATCACATTAATCTGAAAAATATTTTCTGAAACATTTCTGACAGGCCTGTTGTTAATTCCGCATGAAAAAATCCGCATTGCGGTTTCTGTAATTCTGGGGAGAAACACCGTTTTTCTTTTTAAACAGATAGGAAAAATACGACATATTATTAAATCCCACTTTATAGCATATGTCAGCAACCGATTCACTGGAATTCAGAAGGAGAGCTTCTGCTTCCTGAAGCCTTAAGTTGTTGATATATTCGGTAGGCGTTTCGTGATAATACCTTTTAAACTGCCGGGTGAGATGCTCCTGGCTTTTTCCGCTCAACCGCACAAAAGCAGCAAGCCCCTGGGTGAAATTTTCCGGCTTGCGCATATCCTTGCAGGCTTTCACAAGCCAGGGAGGAATCAAATCACTGACCGGCTTGAGTTCGCTAAACTCCAGCAAAAGAGTGGAAAGCAGGCTGTAAAGAAGCATACACCGGGATGAGTAAGGAAAAGACTCCCCGGGCAGAAAAAACAGATTTACTTTGCTGACAAGGGTATTCCATAAATGGTGATCCATGTTTTCCAACTGGTATACAACATTACTGTTCCGCTTAAAGTCCAGTCCAACAAGACTCAGCAGCTCTTCCAGAAAAGAAGCCGGAAAAGCGATATTTGTAATGATGGAGGATGAGGATTCATTTTCAATGGAATGCGAATCCCCCGCAAATATAAATGCCACAGATTGTGAAGTCAGCATATGCGCTTTCCCGTTCAAATGATGTATAACGCTTCCTTTCCTGACGAGGAAAAATTCACAAAAGTCCTTGTGGGAATGAAAATCAGTAGTGCTTTTCCTGAAAACGGTGTGGGCCGCATGCACCGGTGAGTCCGGAGTCCGGAACATATCGAAGGTATATGTCTTGGGTTTTTGATTATCGATCAAAGGCATAGCCTTCATCCTTTCGGTGATATCAAAATAGTTAAAACATATCATTATATCAGATTATTTTTTATCAATATAATTATATAATTAAAATGCACAAATAAACAGTCAAATTTGACAGGTGGAGCAAAATATTTTAGGACAGACAAAGCTAATGTTTTAACTCTTTTATATAAAATCCAGGTAAATCCTAAAGGACCGTACAGAAAACTCATATACTAAAACTCACAAATACTATTATCAAGGGGTGTTAAAGATGTATTTCAGCAAACAGGATGTGGAAATCATCAGGGAACTGGCCAAGGAAGTAGCAGAGATAGCTGCCCTTCCGGTACAGGAAGAAAAAAGAAAGCTTTGGAAAAAGCTAAATGGCCTTAAACCCGAAAGGCCTATGGTTATGATGGATCAACTGCCCTGGCATGAGATGGACACCGACGGGGAGTTGATAATCCGGTCGGAACATCCTTTTTCCCAGTGGCTGGAGGGCAATTTACGAAGGACGCTCTATCTTTGGAAGCATATGCCCGTAGATATGGTGGTGGAGCCTTATGTGGAAATTCAGAAAGTAATACACGGCACTGACTTTGGCATACAGGCTAAAGAGGAGACCACTTCCACCGACCCGAGAAATAGCGTGGTCAGCCACAAATTTATTGATCAACTGCAAACCGAAGATGATTTGCAAAAAATCAAATTTCCCAAGGTATGGTATGACAAGGAAGCCACAGAGAAAAACCTTGAGATGGCTCATGAACTATTGGACGGAATATTGGACGTGCGTTTGCAAGGCTGCCTGCCCAATATTCATTCATGGGATCAGATCAGCATGTGGAAAGGCGTGGAGAACTGCCTGTATGATCTGATAGACAGGCCTGAGTTCATTCATAAGCTTATGACAAGGCTTACCGATGCATACTTATCTTTACTCGATCAACTGGAGGAACAGGGTCTTTTAGGATATAACCAAACAACCATACATTGCACCGGCGCCTATACCGATGAGCTCCCCGCCCCCGGATTCGACCCTGAAAAGCCGAGAGCCAAAGACTTATGGACTTTCGGGCTTGCTCAAATTTTTTCAACTGTTTCAGCTGAAATGCATCAGGAGTTTGAGCTGGACTACAGCAATAAATGGTTTGAAAGATTTGGCCTGGTATACTACGGCTGCTGTGATCCTCTGGACAGAAAGCTGGACATTGTAAGAAAAATACCCAATTTGCGAAAAATATCCATGAGCCCTTGGGTCAACGTGGAAAGAGGCGCAGAAGGTATTGGAAAGGACTTTGTGTTTTCCAGAAAGCCCAATCCTGCTTTCCTGGCTGCAAGCCAGTGGGAACCGGAGCTTGTGGAAAAGGATCTGATGGAAACCCGGGATATATGCAAAAAATACGGATGTCCTGTGGAGTTCATTCTGAAGGATGTGAGCACGGTATGCTACCAGCCCCAGAGGTTATGGGAATGGGCAAAAATCGCAATGAGAGTGGTTGAATCTGATTAGCAGGAATTGCATATTATAATCTAATTTGTATTGAACTGGTCAGGAGTAAGGATTGTTTGCTTAACGGGAATAGGATTGCTCACTTATCAGGTGATAATAGTTTCATACTCAGCAGAAGTGAGTTTGCTCAATCTCTGGAATAAATTTGCTTAATTTCTGAGATAAGTTTGTTTAATTATCAGCAATTGAATTTATAAATTACCATGGATGAGATTAATTAATGCAATAGTCAAGGATTAGCGTATTTTGTGGTAACATAAATAGCCCCGTCATGCCGGCTTCCATCAGCCGGCGCAACGGGGTTATTTTATTGATTATTTTAAATTAAAGCATGTCATCGGCACAAATACTGCTTTAAATTCCTGGCCACCACCTCATAACCCTGAGGTGAAAGATGCAGCCCTTCCCTGGTGTAAGAAAGGTCCAAGTTTCCGTTTTCATCCAGCATCTTGCTGTACAAATCTATATAAATGGCACCCTTTTCTTTTGCCAGCTGCTCCAGCTTTTCGTTTACCCTGATGATCTCCTGGTTTTTCCTTACCGAAACCGCATCATGGTTAATTTTCGGGTGGTCCGTATTATTGACCGGCAGGATGGAAATCAGGTGTATCTTGCATTCTGGCAGCCGCTCCTTGACTTTGTCCAGGCATAATGATATATTTTCCATTATTTTTTGCTGTGCATTGCTTCCGAAGCTTGCAAAATCGTTAGTCCCGATGAGCAGAAACAACTTGGAAGGACTGAGCTCAAAAATGCTCTCTTCCAATCTTCTCAGCAAACCTTCGGTAGTGTCTCCTCCAATACCTCGATTGTAAACCGGCATATAATCTTTAAGCATTTCCTCCAAGGGAAATTCCTGGGTGATGGAATCGCCTACAAATACTGTTCCTCCCCTGACTGCTGATTTGTTCAGATTTCTGAACCAATCCACCCTCCATTCAAAAGCATCGGCAAACAAGCGGTCAAAAAACGAAATGGTGTTATCCTCCAGCAAAATGAAACGCGGCCTGTAAATGTGCCCATTTTGGATGGCCAAGTCAAAAGATGTGCAATTCACATTATAGGAAACCAGTATTTTTTCCGGATAGGAAAGATGAAGATGCGCTTTTGCGTTATATGTATAGACGCTCTCATGCATCTCATTTTCATCGCAATAAAATACTTTCCGGGGTTTCGAGAAAGGTCCCCATATATTGTCTCCGTATGCATAGGCCGTATAGTTTGAATTGGTATCATATTGGAAGACCGCAAGAAACTTCCCCTTGTTTTTTCCTCTCAGTATGGGGATGACGCTCATTTCACAGGATACATGATCCAGGAGAGGTTTGCTTTTCAATATATCATTTACAAAATCCTCCCCATCAAAAAAGCTCCACTTAGTCCAGTCAGTGAAGTCCTCCGGCAGGACCCTTGCCGCACAAAGGCTGCGTCTTCTGGTTTCGTGAAATGTCATATATCCATAGACATAAACATAGCCGTCACCGTTCTCAAAGCCTGCCTCTTTCAAATATGGCAGAACGCATGCACCATAATGGATATTAAAGCTTTCAGTGTCTCTCGATAGCTCAGTTCTGTATTGTCTTGCATTCTTAAAATCCGGCATTCCATTTACAATATTCACTTCAGCTATGGCTACACCCAGGCACCTGAACTGAAACCCTTCCGGTTGCGACTTGTCCTCCGTAATTATTGACGGAAGGCAATAAAGCTTGTCTCCATGCACAAATCCGTCCTGCTGCCAGAAATATGCCTTGCTAAAGTCCTCTCCTTTTCCTTCGAAGTCGTAACAATCCCTGGATGGCTTTAAGGCAGCACATGGGATTCCATTATCATCAGTATCATAATAAAACTGAAGAGCACCAGGCTTTTTAGGATCTCCCCCGTCTAAAATGGCATAAGTATTGTTAGGCATATAGACAGGCTCTTCTCTGCGAAGGGTTTCCCTGTCAATCTTTGAAATCAGGGTGTCCCCGAAAAAGAACAGGGTTTTTGTGTCATCCACGTTATTATAATTGTCTTTTCCGTTTGCAATATTAAAGGAGTAGATACCGTCAGCTCCTGCCCAGCCTTCATAACGCTTGAAACAGTCCGTCCAATAATCATTCCGGGAAGCGACATATCCCTCCCCTGCATAAACAGCAACAGAAGCACATTCCCCTTTTGCCTTATCTATTTTTATGAAACGGGCAGTCTCCCCTTTTGCATCATCACCATGTATGTCCATATATTCCTTGTTATCCAGGGATAGAGAAACCTTCACATCAGAATTCTTCTTCTCTATTTTCCCTATAGGTATGATGCGTTTCAGATCGATGATCTTGCTTTCTTGGGATGAATCCAAAAATTCATTGATTAGAAGATCATTTTCGTATACCAAGCTGTATTAACTCCTTTCATTCTAATATATCATTAGAAACATATGAGGCTGTCAGGCTACACAGCCCGACAGCCTTTTTATCTAACTTGAAATTAGATCAGATCATAGTATATGCTTATTTCTTATTATTTACCATAGAAACGATCAGCAGCGGCATTGTATATCTCCAGCAGACGATCTATATCGCCCATGGATTTGAGCCCATTGATGAACTTATCCCAGTTCGCAAAGCTTTCCTCGCCACTGATGAACTTGGTCTGCATTTCATCGCGATAAGTATCCAATGCTGTCTTAATCTTCGAGATTTCCTGATTCTCTTCGGTAGTAAAGGTTACTGTAGGACCATTGAACCACGGAGGCATATATTCATTTTCAGGGAAAGGAATTTCTGTTATATAAGGAGATTTTTCAATGGGTTCCTCATGCAATTTACCATCATAGTATATATAATCATTTGGTGCAAAGGCAACATAGGCAGCTGTATCGGCAGCCATCTGCAGACCTGGACGGTGCTTGCTGCTGGCGCGCATACCATATTTATCCCCTTCTGCCCATGGATCCTTGGCATTCAGTATGGAATCTACAAACTGAGGCTTGCCATCCGACCCGATGGTATATGTCACTCCTTCAATACCCCATGTCAATAGACGGATAATTTCTTCGGAGTACTGGAGGTCAATGAATTTCATCAGTCCCTCAGGGTCCTTGGTCTTTGCATCAATTGCAAACATACCCCAGTTGGAAAGGTTCATGGTATTTACGTTGGATACTGTTTGCCAGCACTTACCGTATTTTGGATTGTCCGGATACAAAGTAACAGCAAACTTGAGGCCTTCTTCATTATTTCTGCTATATTCACCCGGGCTGGTAAACCACTCATTGAGGAATATAAAATTCTTCTGGTTCAGAGCCTTCATCTTGATAGTGTCGTTGGTCTCGATAGAGTACTCCGGATCCAACAAGCCTTCAGTGTACAGCTTGTTCAGGAACATCAGGGATTCCTTGTATCCTTCCTCGAAAGGACCATATACATATTCCTCACCATTCCAGTAGACATCCCTGTCCACATGATGAGCATAGAATATGGGGTTCAAGCTCTGGAATCTGGTGTTGATAGGATATTCATTGGGATAAAGCTCCTTGAGTTTCTTAGCAGCGACATACAGTTCATCCAGGGTTTCCGGTATTTTTATGTTATGCTTTTCAAACACATTGTAGTTGTAGGCAGACATGTTCTGAGCGAGCATGCCCTTGTCTGCCGGAAATCTGGGCAGTTCTCCCTGCATGAAGACATACATGGTGCCATCGGGCAGGAAGCATAAAGCCTCACCATCTTTGGTAGCTTTTACCCATTCCATATAATTGGGCAAAAGATCCTTATACTGGCTCAACTCCAGAAGCAAGCCATCTTTCGCTACCTTCACATAGTCATACCAGAAAGGTGTTACCGTGATGTCGGTCAAATCACCGGTTGAAAACATCAGCTTGGACTTTTCCTCATATTCTGCCTGAGGAATCCAGTTAAAAGTGATGTCAAGAGGACGGCCCATTTTTTCCTCCATAACTTTGAGCCACTCTTTATGCACCATACTGTTCGCATCGTCACCGCCCCAGCCGGTTAGTGTCGCTGTGAACTTTAATGGTTTTGCATCGGCAGTTTTATCGCCACCACTACTGGAAGTGGTATCGGTTGCAGATCCCTTTGTATCTGAACTGCTGTCAGAATTTGAGGATCCTGAGCTACATGCAACCATAAACAACATAGAAGCAACTGTCAATAGTGCTATCAATTTTTTTGATAGTTTTTTCATTTTCTTACCTCCTTGACTTGATTTTCTTGTCGTCTCTTTAAATACCTGCTATTTCCGGGGCACAGCAATAACCTCTTCATCACCACCCTCTTTTATATATAATGGAGAAATCCATTTTCATCCTTTTATGGCACCAATCATAACGCCTTTGACAAAATACTTCTGGAAAAATGGATATATCATCATGATGGGAAACATGGTTATGACAATCATCGCCATACGAACTCCCTTGGGGGTCACTTTCATGTTTGCCATCATACTGTTCACAGCGGAAGCCGATGATCCGGATCTCCGGGCTAAGGCATTGGCATCAATGACATACAGGTAATTGCGCAGTACCAACTGAAGAGGATATTTGTTCTCATCCTTCAGATAAATCAAAGCGTTAAACCAGCTGTTCCATGAACCTACAATTGAAAATAATGCAAAGGTGGCTAACAAGGATTTGGAAAGCGGAAGTATGATCTTAAAGAGAATTAGCATATCGTTGGCACCATCCACCAGAGCTGATTCCCTCATCTCCCCCGGAACATTCCTGAAAAAGGTGCGGAAAACAAACACATTGTATGCTCCCACGCATCCTGGGATTATCATTACCCATGGAGTGTCAAGCAATTTCAGCCTTTGCATCATGATATAGGTAGGGATTAAGCCGCCTCCAAAGAACATGGTTATTGTCAGATAAATGTTTATAAATTTCTTAAATACAAACTCCTGCACCATCAAGGCATAAGCCATCATGGATGTGAAAAGCAGCATCAGCAGGGTTGAACCCGCCGCATACAAAATCGAATTTACATAACCGGTGTATACAAACTTATCCCTCAGTACCAGATAGTATGAATTCACATTGAAGCCTTTTGGCCATATTGAAATATCAGCCTTGGAAATATGGGCTACGCTGCTGAAAGATATAGCGATTATATTAAGGACGGGATAAAGTACAACTACGAGAATAAAAATCATTATTAGAATATTAAAAGCGTCAAATACTTTAGACCCAAAGCTTTCTTTTCGTCTTCTTTTACTTCTTACATTACTTCTCAATTGATTTCACTCTCCTCTACCACAGGCTGGTTTCTGAAACTTTACGCGACAAGGCATTTGTAAGATACAGAATGATGAACGATACCAGCGACATAAACAGGCCAATAGCGGACGTATATTCAAATCGCGCTCCCTGCAAGCCTTCCCTGTACACATAGGTACCAATTACATCAGATACGCTGTAGGTCTCGGGCGAATACAACAGGAGTATCTTCTGATAATCATTTCCCAATATTCCTCCCACGGAAAAGATCAATAAAATGACTGTGGTAGGTTTGATAGCCGGCCAGCTTACATGCAACATCTTATGCCAGCGGTTTGCACCGTCTATTTCAGCAACATCATACAACGTTGGGTCTACACTGCTTAGCGCAGCAAGATATATAATAGAACCGAAACCTACTCCTTGCCAAATTCCCGACGCTATAAATATCGTGCGAAAATATTCAGGCTTTAGAAGGAACATGATAGGCTCTACCCCGAACAACCCCAACAAGTTGTTGAAAAGACCGTCCCTGGAGCAAAACTCTTTTAACATTCCAGCTACAACCACTACTGATATGAAATTAGGGAAATAGGATACAGTCTGAACAAGCTTCTTGAAATGCTGATTCTTAAGTTCATTGAAAAGCAGGGCCAGAATAATTGGTGCCGGAAAACTCCACAACAAAGTGTAAATGCCTAGTAACAACGTGTTTTTCAGTATTCTGGTAGCCATCGGGTTTCGAAAGAAATCCTGAAAGTGCTGAAATCCAACCCAATCACTGCCTAAAATTCCTTTCACCGGACTGTAGTCCTTGAAAGCGATCAAAATACCATACATAGGGAAATAATTAAAGATCAGAACTACAAGAAAACCAGGAAGTGCCATTAAAATAAGATACCGCTGCTTCCACAGTTTTGCTGCCAATGATGCTTTTCGCATACCTCACATCCACACATTTCCGATATGATCTCATGAACTAATATACATTTGCATTTACTTCAATACTGCGGCATTACAAATATGATTCGTTCAACTTATTCCAAATAAACAGGTGTATATGTAATAACCTATGTGAATTATATAACATACTAACTTTTAGTATAACACATGCTTTGAACCGGCTGAGAATGGTAACAGTCAAATTGCTGTAGATACGAGCAAATGTCAACCATATTAAATCAATTTATTTATTTACATTATATCATCGTTTCCAATCATACTCAATATTTATTGAAAATTTTTATTTATTTAAATATACATTAGTCCCTAAAATAAACTCAACTTAGTATACTTTATTTATCTCTTATTCCATAGCAGCTTCCATCATCGCCACAATATTTTCGGGTGGTATGTTGGGCAGCAGGGATTCATGGCTCGGAGATACAATGAAGTTTGGTCCGAATATTTCCCGTATGCGCCTTACTTCATCTCTTACCTCCTGGGGTGTGCCAAAGGGTAAGATATGCTGAGTATCCACGCCTCCCATGAAAACTATTTTTCCATTATATTTTTTGGACAGGCTGTCGGCATCCATATTCGCTGCTTTTGCCTGTATAGGATGCAAAATGTCCACTCCTGCGTCGATCAGGTAAGGAATCGCTTTGTCAATTGCTCCGCAGGAATGCAGCACTACCTTGTAGCCGCGGCGCTTCGCTTGCTGGGTAAACTTGATGAAATACGGCATTACAAACTTTAAGAACATCTCCGGTGAAATGAGCAAATCCAGCTGGCTTCCAAAGTCATTGCCGAAGAAAAATGCATCTATTTTGTCCCCGGCTAAATCAAAGAGCTTCTCGTTGGCTGCCATATAGAAATCAACTATATGTTCGGTAACTGCTTCCACCACGGCTGGATCGGTATACATCTTTACAAAGTAATTTTCCATGCCGAAAAAGTCACAGGCGATGTGGAAAAAAGCACTCCAAGACCCGGAAAGAACCGCTTGCCCTGCCTCAATGGTTTTATCGATCTCCTCCAGCGTTTTTGTGAAATCACAATATTTCACATCCGGCCATGGAAACCGCTCTACTTCTGACACATCCTCGCAATCAGCAAATACTCCGGCTTGATTTAAGCTATCCCGTTTCTTGCCCAGCAAAACATCAAACATGACCGGTTGCTCCGGATTCTGCCACATACCATACTTTTCTGGCATAACCCATCGACAGGTGGAGTTTAACTTAAGCCCCAACTCAAAATCATTCTCTACCCCAAAATAACCGTATAACTTTTCTATGCTGGCCGGGTTTGGGCATCCATGCCAAAAACCACATTTATCACTTTTTCTGTTGGCTATATTCAGAAAATGTTCCTTTCCTGTCATGCCCCCTACCTCCTTAAAGAATTTAACCAAATTTCAAAGCTGTATTTTTAATTTCATTCATGCAATATTTCATGCATAAAATACAAGTTCCTTCCTACTCCCTTTGCAAATTAATTTCCTTTAAACCAGCGGCGCTGTAGACTTACGGATGACCAGCTGACATCCGATCATCATCTTGCTGAATTGCAGATTGGGATTTTCTATGGTTTTTAAAAGCATTTTGGCTGCCCAGTAGCCCACCTCTTCAAAATGCTGTTTGACAGTGCTTAAGGGAACTGGCGACAGTTTTGATGCTTCATAATCATCAAATCCCATAATGGACACATCCTGTGGGATTCTGATTCCTCTCTCGGTAAAAGCATTGATCACTTCCAGCCCGCGGCGGTCATTTACACAAAACAATGCAGTAATCTTCCGGGTTTTAACGGCTTTTATCAAGCGATCATAATCCACCTTCGGCTCCAAAAACAGCAGTTCGTCATCCACTTCAAGGGAAGCATAATGCAAAGCATCGGTATAACCCTCAAAGCGCTCTTTTTCCGAGCTTAGATAAAATTTCTCAGATATAAAGCCTATTTTCTTATGTCCCAAAGAGATAAGATGCTCCACCGCAGAAAAAGCTCCGTCATGATTGTTGCACACAACGGTATTGGTAGGAAAATACTTGGCATATCTGTCCATAGTGACAAAAGGTATATTCTTATCCTTCAGATATCTGAAGTTTTCGACAGACAGTTCCGGATTGGACGGATAAATAATATACCCAGCGACACCGCTATCCAGATATTTATCAATTGCCTGTCTCTCCCTTGCCGGATCTTCTCCGGGATTTTCAACAATCAAGGAGTAACCTACCTGGGAAAGGTAGCGCCGGATTCCTATTATGATCCTGATATATGAACTGTCATTTGCGTCATTGGTCGAAAGCAGGAATGTCACAAGATTCTGGGACGAGGAATTCCGGATCGATGGCTTACCTTTTACAAAGCTTCCTCTGCCTCTAACACGGTAAATTATGTTCTCATTGACCAACTCCCCCATGGCTTTCCTGACAGTTATAGTGCTTACACCAAGCAGTTCTGAAATCTCGTCGTCCTTTGGCAGCCTCTGGTCCGGCAGGTATTCCTCTGATTTAATTTTTGACAGTATATAATTTTTAACCACATCATATTTATGCATTTTTACTGCTCCTATCCTAGGTCACTATAGTACAAATTTTCGAGTATATGCTTATATGAATAATTATATGAAATTCTTGGATACCTGTCCACTGACATCATGCCTAGAACCTGATGCGGAAGGTCTTTATCTCCCAGGGATTAAAGCTCATATGCAGCAAATCGTTCTCAAAAGCTGCCGGTAATAAACTGTTTTCCAGCAAATCGGTTTCAAAAGCTTCCTTTACGGGTGCAGGACAACGCAAGACAGCATTGGAACTATTATTGCTGTAGTTGGAACAGCGAAGGATAACCGCATCCTTTTCCAAGTCTTCAGGGGTTTTGATCAGTGAAACAACAACATGATCTCCTTCCAAGACAAAAGCCCCCGGATTGCTTTTAGGCAAATATGTATCGCATACTCTTTCGGTAACAGTTCTTATACCCGCCTGCAGACAATCCTTTACCCTGATTATATCAGCAAAGGAATCCGTGGAGCGAATGGGCATAAGTCTGTAATTGAAATTTAAAATCTGCTGAAGCTGGCCGTCTTCCTCTCCGTCGGTCAAATGTGTTTTGGAAAAGGAACGGAATAATGTAATTATCATGGAGTAATTCTCATCGTCCAGCACTGCACATTCATGGAGACCGCCTCCGGAGATAAAAGCCAGACCGTCTCCCAAAGCATCTCTCTTCAAAACAACGCTTTCGAAAGCTTTTTCCGCCAGGTCTGCCTCTTTCCATTCTCCTGTATCGCGATTGAATCCAATCTCTCTTTCAACAAAGCAGAAGGCCTGACTGGCGTTATATGTATTGCCTTCAATTCCTGTAGCAAGTTTAAGCCTGAGTCTGTGGTCTCTGGCCACGTTATCAATGCTGGTAGCCACATCCACCCATCGGTTTCCGACACCCAGAGTGATCTTGGAACTGATTTTTAGATCTATTGTGTCGTCGGATCTGGAAAAATCATGGATATCACGGACAGCCCTTTTCGGAACCCTCATGTAATGGGTTATGCAAAAAGTACAAGCTGCAGGGCCATCATCTATTTTTTCTATAACACAGCGGCTTCCACGGCTTGAAACAACCCTGTCCTTCACGAGGCCGGCATGAAACCATCCGTCACCGATTTCCCCATCATCCAGGTAGCTCATGAGATTTCTGTACTCTTTGCCGGTCTCCTTATCTTTTATGTTAATGGTACCATCCGCATTGATTTCCAACCTGATATACTCATTTTCACAGGATGTTTCCGATGTTGATATCTCATTTAAATAGCGGATAGGCTTATCATATGGCACTATCAAATATTCTGTAGGACCCATAGGTGAAAGTTCTGCCAGAAAAGCTATAGTATATAGATCGGCCGTATAGCGGTATAATTCACCCGGCTTCTCTGTAAAGCTGTTTTTCTTAATCTCGACTAGATTGTATGGGATTTCCCTTCCTTCTCTGTCCATTATTTTGAATGCATTTCTCTGCTCCGGATTGCTGGGATCGGCAAATCTGTTAGGATAGTCCTGGATAAAGTCCAGAGTAACCGTTATTGTCTCCCGGCGGGCAAAAGGAAGCGGATTAAATACAGACAGCACACTGACTTCGGATGGCTTGTCTTCTGCATTATGGTTCAATTCATACCGCACTGCTTTATCTGTGATGTTTTTAGCAATGGACTTCACCTGTCTGAAGCGATAGTGCATGTCTTTATGTACTGCATCTATAGAACATCCGCAAATTGAGTCATGAGCATGGCATTGGGTTAATAATTTATATGCGAGATCCGTATAGGTGCTCTGAATGTCACAACCTTTCAGTCTGGCTACGGCTGTCATAGGCAGAGCCCACTTCTCCAACAGAATCTGACATTCATCATTGGCCCTCTTCAGGTCATATCGGCTGGATAATGTATTGGTGATAAGCATGTTATGCCCGCTTTGCATTTTAGCAGTCTCATTCAGCTCACCGCGTTTTACCGGCATTTGAGATACATAGGCTTTCAAATCCGCCACCAAATTTTCCATGTTTTCAAAAACTACAGGACAATCATAAATTTCAGACAATCGGGAAGCAATCCAGGTTGCTTCCTTATGAATTCGTTCATGGTCCATGCCATCCATCAAGACTACATAGGGTATATCCGAACGTTTAAGCTCCTTATCCACATATTGGCATGCTCTGGAAATGAGATTTTCCTTGTCCCGGTCCTTGCCCAATAAATAATCGAGATACACATCTGACCAAAAAGTCGCATATCCTGTCTCCTCTGGCACCTTGAAGGTGATACACCTGCTGCCGTCCGGGGATTCCCAAATAAAGTGCGCAGGGCAGTTGTGGTAGTTGGTGCCTCTGCCCAAAAGGGCCCCTTCGATACCAAACCCTTTCAGAATTTGAGGTAATTGAGCTATATGTCCGAATATATCACATATATAACCATATTTCATGGCTTCAGTTTCATATTTCCTGGCCAATTGATGACCTATCTGCAAATTGCGGATCAGGCTTTCACCTGTAACAAGAAACTCATCGGGCATAGTATACCAGGGTCCGACAACAATTCTACCCTCACGTATCAATTGAATAAGACGATCTTTTTTGACAGGTTCGATTTCTGAATAGTCATCCAGGACAATAGTCTGCCCATCCATGATAAAGGTAGTAAAGGATGGATCTCTCTCCAAAACATCGATTATTTCATTTATTCTTTCCACCAGATGGAATCGAAAACCTTGGAAATCACGATACCACTCACGGTCCCAATGAGTGCTGGATAAATAATAGATTTTCTTAATTTTGTCAGACATGGTACGCCTCCATTTTAAGCTATATGGATTTGTATAAAAAGCATTCGTTATAAGCTGTTTTTAATTAAGTATTTTTGAGAGATTGATAATGTATACTATGTTGTCTAAACTTATTATATGTTAACAATCATATTTTGTAAATAGTAAATTTTAATTTTGAAATAGATTTTCACAATAGCATTGTTTATTCATTGAATTGTTTCTATATTTTAATTATAATTACATTAATATCATGGTTGTGCAAACAATGAGCTATTAGTTTGTTTCATTGATTAATAGGCGATTTTACCAGGAACATCGGTTGATTTGGCATAATACCCAATAAGTTCTGCAAATAGGAGAGTATATAATGGCAAAGTATCCAAAATATCAGATGGTCATTGATTATGTTCTGGACAAAATTAAAAGCGGAGATCTGAAGGCAGGGGATAAAATCCCCAGCGAAAGTGAATTTTCGCAAATAATGAATATCAGCAATATCACTGTGCGAAAAGCAATGTCTGAATTGGTAAATTCCGGCATTATATACCGCATCAAAGGCAAGGGAAGCTTTGTTTCCGATAAGTTTTTGCAAAGCGGCAGGAATACCAACAGGCTTGTTACGTTCATGTTTTCCGATATTGATGTAAGAGATAACGCATACATTGAATTAATAATTAGTATGCAAAAGTATCTCATGAGTCAGAATTTTTCATTGATTGTTGAATGCACCGACGGTGACAGCCAAAGTGAGATTTCCAGCATAAAAAATTTACTCAGCAAGAATGTTGAAGGATTTATTATATACTCAAAAGAACCGAAAAATTGCATACCCAGTTATAAATTCCTCCATGACAACAATATTCCGTTTGTTTTGGTGGACAGGTATACTCCTTTGTTCCCCTGCAATTTTGTCGGCAGCAATGATCATGACGGGGCTTTTGCTGCAACACATCATCTTCTTAAGCTTAATCACACCAACATAGCGTTTGTTGGCAGTCATTTAAGCTTAAGCACAGAGCAGGAAAGGTTTGCCGGATATAAAGACGCTTTGGCAAGCATGTCTCTGGAAGTTAATCCTGAGAACTGCTTCCCGGACTATAAAGTCGACTTAGACCGATTGGTTGCAAATACTAAAAAGGGTGGCATCACTGCCTTTTTCGCCGCCAATGACCACTGCGCCCTGAAGGTTATGAACGCTTTATACAGCGAGGGCATACGTGTACCTGACGATGTATCTATAGTCGGATTTGGCGACTCGGAGGTAATAAAACACAGCATGATCCCTCTTACTACCGTAAAGCAATTTTTCGATGAGATCGGATATGCTTCGGCCAAGTTATTGGTTCAGGTCATTAACAACAGCAGCCGTTTTTATGACTATGCTCATTTATCCTTAAGAACCAAACTTATAATCCGGGATACCACCCGTAAGCTGTCGGTATGATACCTCGACACACCGACAGCTTCTATATCCTTTATCCTTTTCAACTGCATTGTCTGTAAAGATATCCGAACCTAAATCCCTAGTCTCTGCCATGTAAATTTTCAGATTTTAAAACCAATATCTTCAAGCAATTTCTTGCAGAGAGATATTATGATAAAGCATAATATTTTCGCAAATTATAAAGCCCAACATAAAATGACATGGATGTAACCGTTTTTGGTATTATGCATATATTGCTGGAAAACTTCATGTCATTTCCAAGCTATTTTAAGCAAACCGCTATTTTACAGAAAAACAATACATGAAGGCGCCGGTATGTTTACACTATACCCTATATGCTCCAAATGCCCGTTCAAAAAAGAAAATACTTCTATGGTATCCGAATTTTGATTTGCTGCCAACAAGAAACGTCCATCCGGTGAAAAGGAAAAGTCGCGGGGTGTATTTCCTCTTGTGGAGTAAACCCCTGTTAGCGTCAGCTCACCAGTTTCCTCCTTCACACCGAACACCGATATGCTGTCGTGCCCCCTGTTTGAAGCGCAAACAAACCGTCCGTCCTGGGATATTTTTATGGCAGCGCATGTGCTATCTCCACTGAAATCTCTTGGGAGGGTTTTGTACACACCGATGCATTTTGAATTCTGAGCATCATAAGCATATATTTCGTTGGTAAGCTCACACACCAACCATGCGTATCTCCCGTTCCCTGAAAACACAACATGCCTTGGGCCTGCTCCCGGTTTTACTTCAAAAACACTGTCTTCAGCAATTGTACCCTTTCCGGCTTTGTATAAGACAGCTTTATCTATGCCGAGATCTGCTACGCAAAGCCTTTCTTCCCTTCTATCAAACACTGCACAGTGAATGAGAGGACCTTCCTGGCGGTCTTTATTAGGTCCACTGCCTTTATGCTGTATTATTTCAGGCTTGTTTACGATCACGCCACCATCTATTGGAAATATCGTCAACTTTCCGTCGCCGTAATTTGCCACATATAGAAACCTGTTATCCTTATCGGCTGTCAAGTGGCAAGGATAAGTACCTCCGGTATATGCTTTTGAAATAAAGGTTAAGGTTGCATCTTCATTTACTCTGAAAGAAGCCGCAGCGCCTCCATAGAGGCCGTCAATTTCCTCTGTTTCCAGCACGCAATACAGGTATTTCTTGTCCCTGGATAGAGCTAAATAGGACGGATTGCAAGACTCATATGCATCCAGGATATGCATCTCGCCGGTGTGGCCGTCAACCTCCGTAAGATAGATGCCTTTACTTCCTCTCATTGAATAAGTGCCTATATATGCTTTGTATTTCATAGACCTTTCCTCCCGTTAGAGTAAGCTCGCGCTTTTTATGATTATTCTGCACAACCCTTCATGTTTGCATAACACAACCAATAGTGAAAATAACATTACTATTTTCGTGATAACAACTCATGCTTACCTGTCCAGTAAAAAGGATTTGATCAAAGCAAAGTATTCCCTTAAGTAGCTGTTAAACCTTACGGATATGGGGGTGCCGCACGTGATGCCGTAGGGTTCAAATCCATTTCTCCGGGCCAGCATTTTCGATCTCAGCATATGAAAATCATTGGTTACTATCATTATTTTATCTATATCCTGATTCTCCATGTCTGATATCAGCTTTTTGGAAAACCTGAAATTCTCCATCGTGCTTGTGGATTTGTCCTCCATTATCACCCTTTCCGGATTTATTCCCCGGTTGACTAGATATCTTTTCATGGCTTCCGCTTCCGATATATCCTCTCCATATCCCTGACCTCCGGATACAATGACTTTGGTATCCGGATAACGGTTTAAATATTCAATCCCTTTGTCCAGCCTTTGCTTTAAGGTCAGTGACACCGTTTCTCCATTTAAACCGGCTCCCAGTATTATGAGATAATCAGTTCTGACATCATCCTGGGACCTGTTATTGTAAATTATCAAGCCTTCTATCAGCACAAAGGATACGGCAAAAGCAATAAGCCCTGCCTTAATCAAGTTTCTCATGATACGGCTTTTTATAATTGCCTTGTCCTTATAAACCGACAGCTTAAGGCAGGCATAGGCTATGAGTACAATGCCCGCCAGCCCCGGAAGCAGGATGCCCAAATTCATGCCGGCATAGAACAACAGAACTAAGGTATTAAATATCCCTGATATACCTGAAATCAATAGTATTATGTAAAAAACCCTTTTTAACCTCTGCATATCACTTTACTCCCAAAAATGTTCAGATAGTATGATTTTCCACTGCTCCAGCTTATCTTTATATTTTACCGCATTGGCCGGACTGGTGGAAGGCAGCCTGTGAAACAAAATATCCTTTCTGATGTTTAATTTTACCTCTACCATTTTTTTGAACAGCTCTTCCGCTTTGCTTCCATTAAAAAACACTGATTTTATATTAGGGTATTGCCTTAAAAAAGCATCAAAATCGTTGGGCACAGGATTCACGATTTTAGAATCGCTGCTGCCTTCCCTGTCACAGCTTTTCAGAACATCCCAAACTGCAACATGATGCTTAAGCAGGAATGTCTTCCTTCTTTCATAGTCGTCATCAAATTCCTCATTGAACAGCTCGTATATTATCTTCCAGAAATGATTCTGCTTATTGCCGTAATATTGGTGCTTTTCCAGGGACTTTACGCTCGGCATGCTCCCCAGAATCAGTATCCTGCAATCTTTGTCCACTATAGGTTCAAAGGATTTAATCATATTGCAAGTCCGCCTTCAGTTTCATATTTGACCACTGCAATTACCGAATTGACTTAGAATCCCTTCGGTGCAAAAATCATCCATTTTGCCAGTTGAACTCAAACCAATTTATATAATTCTATTATAAAATGATATCACATTAGGTTTCAAATTTACTTGATAAAAATGCAACAAAGTTCAATAAGTAAGCAATTCGTTCTTAAAAATGCTATGTTATAGCATAAATAAACCCAGCAGCGTAAGTAAACCGGCTTTTGCTTAAACTGCTGGGTTTTGCGTTCAACTCACGACAAAATTGTCTGGATATTTTCTTAAAATTATCATTTATTCATTCAGCAGCTTTACTTCAATCTCCTTCATTCCTGCTTCCGCTTTGATGCGCACTCCCATAGGACTCTTCTCTGCAACTGCTCCTTTGACAACCTCCACCGCATCCTTGCTGCGCAGCACCACATACCAGGGTTTATCTGCCATGTCTACGGTAACCTTCAATATATCGCCTGTTCTCGCAGCTTTTGCAGTCATTATGTTCCTCCCATCCAATCCGGGAACCTCCGCTGCTGCGCTGGTGCCGTCATCCAGTTGAAAGATATGGAATGCCACATCCTGGCTGTAATCATAGTCAGGCCTTGTATCAACAGAACCCAAAGCAATAATGGTATTGGGCCGTGCCCAGAGGGGAAGGCTCATATATCCGTATTCTTCTTCCATCCATCGGCCGCCTTCCACTACCCTTCCATCCAGGAAATGGGTCCATTTTCCCTTAGGCAGATAGTATTTTGCCTTTCCTTTGTCATTGAATATAGGAGCTACCAGAAGGGAACCTCCCAGCATGTATTGAAGGTCCAGATAACTGCATACGGGGTCATCCGGAAATTCCAGAAGCATGCTTCTCAACACCGGAATACCTTTTCCGGATGCTTCGCATGCGGCACCATACAGATAGGGCATGAGGCTGCATTTCAGCTTTGTGAAAAATCTCACCACATCCACCGATTCCTCGTCAAACATCCATGGCACCCTGTAGGAAGCGCTTCCGTGGAGTCTGCTGTGAGAGGACAAGAGGCCGAAAGCTGCCCATCTTTTGTACAGATCGGCAGTAGCAGTGCTTTCAAATCCGCTTATATCATGGCTCCAGAAGCCAAAGCCCGACATGCCCAGGGATAGTCCTCCCCTCAATGTTTCAGCCATGGATTCATAACTGGCGCTGCAATCCCCTCCCCAATGAACAGGGAACTGCTGGCTTCCTGCTGTCGCCGACCGGGCAAATAGGCATGCCTCTCCCTTTCCATACTTCTCTTCCAGCACCTCGAACACAGTCTTGTTGTATAGAAAGGTGTAATAATTGTGCATTTTCACAGGGTCTGAACCGTCATAATAAACCACATTTGTGGGTATTCTTTCGCCAAAGTCGGTCTTGAAGCAGTCCACTCCCATATCCAGCAGGCGTCTTAATTTCGATTTGTACCATTCGCAGGCTTCTGGGTTGGTGAAATCAACCAGACCCATGCCGGCCTGCCACATATCCCATTGCCATACGTCACCGTTAGGCCTTTTTACCAGATATCCCCTTTCCATGCCTTCATCGAAAAGCTTGGATTTCTGAGCGATATATGGGTTGATCCATACACAGATCTTTAAGCCTTTCTTCTTAAGTCTTTTCAGCATGCCTTCAGGGTCCGGGAAAACCCTCTCATCCCATGCAAAATTGCACCATTCAAATTCTTTCATCCAGAAGCAGTCAAAATGGAATACATG
This sequence comes from Clostridium thermosuccinogenes, assembly GCF_002896855.1. NCBI lineage: Bacteria > Bacillati > Bacillota > Clostridia > Eubacteriales > Clostridiaceae > Clostridium > Clostridium thermosuccinogenes. The sequence goes on from NZ_CP021850.1 coordinate 2,236,354, forward strand.
TAGAGGAATATCCCTTTCTGCCATGCCGTCAATAAAACTGGTGACGGTGTTTTCATCATAGCTGGTGGTAAAGGAGGTGGTAAGCCAAAGTCCGAAGGACCATGCCGGAGGCAGGGATGGTCTTCCGGTAAGAGCCGTGTATTTCTCCAATACTTCTTTAGGGGTAGGTCCGTATAAGATGAAATACTCAAGACACTCTCCCGGCACGCTGAACTGTACCCGGCTCACCTTTTCCGACGCTATCTCAAAGGACACCTTTTCAGGGTGGTTCACAAATACGCCATAGCCTTTGCTGGACATGTAAAACGGGACGTTCTTGTAAGCTATCTCACTGCTGGTGCCTCCATCTTCATTCCACATATCAACAACCTGCCCGTTCTTTATAAAAGGAGTAAACCTTTCCCCCAGGCCATAGATATATTCGGCAACACCCAGGGAAAGCTGTTCGTGCACATATGTGCTGCCGTCATCCATCACAATATATCCCATGTTTTTCATTCCGCTTCCTGTGACCAACTCATCTTCGGCAATAAAATCTATTCCCCAGTCCCTTCCCTTCTTTACCCGGGCAGTCAATCGTCCCGATGTCAGGGTGGCTGCATCCTCATCATTGGTTATCTCCACTTTTGTTTCATGCTTTTCTTTTATTTCATAAGCCGGCGGTTTTAAAGCAAAACCCTTGTGATGATAGAACTTTACTCTGATTACGTCCTCCATGGGAGAAGACAGCTCCACTGTAAACATCGGACAGTTCAAAGTGTCGCCGCGATGCTTTATGGGCCTGGAAGGCGCATATATTTCCAAGGATGCCTCCTTAACATCAACGCTGTATGCCTCTGCAGGAAAAAAAGCCTTAAGGCCATCGCGCATCTGCCAGTATCCGTTTGTAAACTTCATAAAACCACCCCTATCCTTTTTAATTTACCTTAATCTTCAAACCGTACAAGCTGATCCTTTGTAAACTTCCACTCAGGAGTTATGAGAGTTTCCCCAAAGTCAAGGGAATACCATGGATTCCCTTCATCCTCGGCTGGGTTTTTCAGAATATGTATATCCTGGGCAGGCATATAGCTTTGCGCCACAATAAAGATTTTTTCACCCGTATCCTTGTTCTCTGCCATATCCAGAACGATCACGCAGTGGCCGGGATCTTCCCCTTTCAGGAACACATCACCTATTCTCATCTCAGCCAGCGGAACTTTCTTCATCTCCTGAGATAGCGACAAGGTTCCGGCATAAGCAAATACCATGTCCAGGTATCTCCTGAAACTTTCATAATCATTGGAAGGCTCCGCCTGCTTTACCCAATAAGCGTTATTACCTTCTACCTTTATCCTGTTGCCCTGTCTCCATGTAGCATAATCCGCTTTAAAACCATTGGTGAAATTAAAGTGTATCTCATCATAGAGTCCCTTGCCATAAAGGTATTCAGCCCACAATCTCATCACCGCATCAGCACACTGCTGGAGGTCCCTGTTTCCGACATCCATGTCCAGGACAGCTACATGCACATCCCTGGGTTTAGTTCTGCCGTCATAATACTTTACTTTTGAATCATGGGGCTTTAACGGCAGATTTCTCAAATATTCTCCAAAAGAGCCGGCATCAGCTTCTATCCTGACAAAGCCTTCCGGGACTTGTATTCGTTCCTGGACAGTCATGCCGTTTTCATTGATGAGGTCAACTGCTGTATTTTCAGTTGACCTCTGAAATCCATTTCCAACAATCGCCGAATTGCTCTCCGTATCTGTTATGCTGGTATCAAACCCGGAGCCCGGGTCAGCCTTTGTCCGGCAGGCTGTCAATAGCACCGGAAGCATTAATGATACTGCGAGCATTAGATTAATGAGCTTTTTCCTATGTTTTTCCGAGAATCCCTTTTTCATTTGTCTCACCGTAAACCTTTTCCATTGCTTTTCGAAAGCAAGGTATAAATTTAGTAAACTAATATACCGGATATTCCTCTGTTTGTGCACCATCAAAAGCTTATCTGCTGTTCTTCCCATCTATATACCCAAAAGCGTGAAAAACGATCTCTGAGCATATTAATCCCAGTACAGCTCCTCCTATTATATCCGAAGGGTAATGCACGAAAAGGTACATCCTGGAAAACGCGATAAGCAAGGCTAATGCTATCACATAAAATCGGTATTTCTTAAAGGCTTTTGCAAGTACCCCTGCTGCTGCAAAGGATGAAGCTGAATGTCCTGAAGGAAAAGAATAGGATAAAGGCTTTGAAATAAGCACATCGACCAAGGGATTTTCGAAAAAAGGCCTTGGTCTCTGGATTATATTTTTCAATATCCCGTTTGCCAAAATTGCACTTAATATCAAAGCGCAGATGGTCATAATTCCGGCCTTTCTGTATTTCCCGCTCACCATCAGCAATACGGATATTAAGATCCAAATAAGCCCCATGTCTCCCAGGGAAGTGACCCCAATCATTATTTTGTCAAGGAGGCGGCTGTGGAGGTTATCATATATGAATTTGAGAACCTCCATATCCAGGTTTTTAATATGCTCAATCATGATTCACCACCTGTTCCTATGTACCCTTGAGGGATTAAATCTATTCGCTGGTTCCTTTGTCTCTGCCGGATATCCCAAGGACATAATGGATAGGGGTGTGACATTTTCCGGAAGTCCAAATATCTCGCTTATGGCTTTTACCCTTTCCTCATTGGGGTAAACACCAAGCCAAACGGCACCTAGACCAATGTCCTGCGCCATAATCAGCATATTTTCCATGGCGGCAGAACAATCCTGCACCCAATACCCTTCATACTTCTGCAATGACCGGTCACCGCAAACGATAATAGCATGGCTGGCTTCGTTGAGCATTTTTGAATAGGGATGAACCTTTGTTATTTCATTTAGAATATTCCTGTCATCCACTACAATGAAATGCCAAGGCTGTGAATTGCCTGCAGATGGTGCCGCCATGCCTGCTCTTAATATCTGCTCTATCATTTCCTCCGGAACTTTTTTATCTGTATATTTGCGAATGCTTCTTCTGTTAAAAATTGCCTGCATAATTTATCCCTCCTGTAAACCTTTCTGAATCTCTTTCTCCTCTGCTGCCATACCTCTTGACTTCTTGCATATTTTCACAACTGCTGATTTTATGTATTATTGCAGTCTCTTTAGCTCAAAACTTTCATGGCTGCCAGTGTAGGTGCGGATTTTTACAGCATTTTGAACTCTTCCTGCAAAAAGGCGGCTGTGTGCTCCAGCACTTCATCTTCCCAATTCTTACGATTGAACGTATGATCTGCACCCTCTATAATGTGCAAAAGACATCTTTTTTCAAAGACTTCCAAGTATCTATCCGACGTCTCCACCGGAACAGCCGTATCATTATCTCCGTGCAGAATAAGCACATTCTTATCATATTGGGCTGTTTTTCCTATTATATCAACCTTCATTATATCTTCCACAAAGCCTTTCCCCAGCAACAGGCCTCCCAAATCTATATATCCGGATTTATTTAGCGCTGAGAGGTTCTCATCACTATAGCGGGACAATATTGCTTCCTTCATGTTGCCCGCCGGCGCCCATAAGCAAAGGGCACGGATATCTTCCTTCCTTTCTCCGGCCAGCATTCCTCCGACAGCTCCCCCCATGCTCAGCCCGACCACACCGATTCTTGATGTATCCACAAAATCCAGAGTTTTGGCATAATCCAGGATATTAATGGCATCCTGCAGCTCCCCGGACAAGGTCATATCCACAAAATCTCCGTCACTTTCTCCGCTTCCTCCAAAATCAAACCTTACGCTGGCAATACCTTTGCTCTCCAAAAGCCTCGACAGCTTAACAAATATAAAATGAGGCTCCATCTTGTTTCCTGTAAACCCATGAAAAATAAGAACAACCGGAACCTTTCCTTCATGATTTTCCGGCACATGCAGCATACCTCTCAAGGTAAGCCCACGGCTTTGCAACTCTACAGCTTTTTGCATATGAAAACCTCCCAACAATCTTATGCCTTATTTCTTTATTCATATTACGGATATTGGTATTTATTCTATATAAAAATTTTTATTCCTGCTTATTATAACCGGTTTGTCGCACAAATAAAAGTAAAGGAAACCGATACAAGCTTCCTCCTAAAACCGATTTAAATTCATATTCATTGCCAATACCTTTCAAATCCATAATCACTTAGAAGTATCTTTTTCTCCTGCGGCACGGCAGCTTTTTCATGGATTTCTTTTCTTAAAGCTAATTTTTTACCGAAATTTCAACATCATCATCCCGCATAATATCAGCATCATTTTAAATCCTCGAGCCCGATATCCTGTTACCTATTTTCCTTATCTTGTATTTCAGCATCTCCCCGCTTTGAAAATGCAGAGTCAAATAGACTTCCCCATCCTTCGTTTCTGCAAAAAACTTATCCGTAAGGATTACCTTGTTTTTGCCGTAATCCACATGGAAAGCATAATCATATTCCTTGTAGGTAGTCCAATTCTGGGGACCTGCTCCGGAACCGTCTTCATAAGCAGCCTCCAGTGTAGTCAATACATCCCCGTTGAAATTAACTGTGAAACTGAACCCTCTGCTATCGCCAATAGCGCCGTAAGCCACCGGTTTTTTCACACGGTTGATAAACAGGTTCCAGTCAGCACCGGATGAAAACTGAAATTTCAGGGCCGCATTTTGACCGTATTTATCTGTAAGGATGCTCTCAATATAACTGCCCTTTAAAGTAAGAATATCCCTTTCCAGAAGATAATCCTCACCCCGGACCAGGTATCTGTCTCCATCATGGATGGATTTTAATCTGTTGCCATTAAAGATCATCTTCACGGTAATATCCTTTGAACTCTCGTCACCGCTGATGAATATGCGATCCGTTTCAGTATAGGAGCTTCTTCCCGTCCAGGAGGCCTTTATGGTATTGTACAGGGTTGGGTCGCTCCACTCATAGGTCGTACGATTCATATGCTGACCGTTATCCCAGAGCATCAGAGGAATGTTCTTTTGTTTGGCATAATAGTTTATGTACTCGAAATATTTCAGCACTTCGCCATGCTCAACTGCTCCTAAGGATTTGTCAAAGCCCAGCAGCCCATATTCGCCGCAGATGGTGCCGATCCCCTTTGCTGTAAACTGGTTGTATACCCGGTCAAAGGCGGCTTCCAGCTCGGAAACAACCGTTGCATCCATTGTGGTGGTCCCGGCGATATTTGTGCTGAAAGGCCAGTAACCGTAATAATGGAAAGTAGCTATGATGTTTTCATCATTAAGGGACTGAATTGTCTCATAAAGGGAAGCACACCGATCCTCGCTGTCGTTTGTGTTTAAGGTAGGCAGCAACAGCATACGGGTTGCGTTCATACCTCCGGATTCTCTTACAATCTGATAAAAAGTCCTGTTTACTGTGTCCAGGATTTTCAGCTGTGTTTCAGTTTCCCCGTTAAAATAAGGCTCATTCAGCGCCTCGAAGCTGAGCTGCTCCGGATAATTTTTAAAATATTCGGCCAGCTGGGTCCAGAGTGCTGAGAATTTTTCCAGGGCATCGCCGTCATCGGAGCCGATATTGTATGCCCAGTTCCATGAATCATGATGCAAATTGACAACCACGTACAACCCTTCATCCAAAGCCCATTTAACCACCTCGGCATAGCGGTTTAAAAATTCTTCATCTATTTTGTAATCCGGCGCATCTCCCGTCCGCATAACACTGGTAAAAGGCATACGAATACTGTTAAATCCCTGATCTTTAATAGCTTTAATCAGTTCCTTCGTTACCGGCGGATTTCCCCAGCTTGTTTCCCCCCTGTCTCCACCTGTGTCAAAGGAATCAAAAGTGTTACCCAGGTTCCATCCCGGATTCATCTTGTCCACATAGGCTTGGGAAACTGTCTTCTTCCCGCTGTCATCCTTTTCATTTTCCACTTTCACATTCAATGATGCCATGTCCGACAACAAAATGGCAGGAACCATCAATACCACAAATAACTTTTTAAAATTTACCATACCGATCTCCTTTCCATTAATTACTAAAAATTAATAAAGTGGGGGGAGTCAAATAGACGTAAGCAACAATGACCGCCTTGCACGGCGGAAATTGCAAGACCTAGCCGAATCCCCGGGCGAAACGAGTTTACTTAAACCGAATTATCGCTAATCTTATACAGAGGATTGTTTAATCAATTTAATTACCCTGTTTGCCCCGGGAGAGAGCCTTAAGTTTAAAATCAGCCTGTCACCTTCCTGCCATCCTTCAATGACGCTGCTGCTGACCATGTCCTTGGCGGCTGTATAGCCTTTTCTCAGTTCTATCCTGACTTCATCGTACCATGGTTGAAAGGAATGAGGGCTTTGTGAAAAATCCGAAAGCCCTCATCCTGAAAATATCAAAGGATTGCAACTCTATTCTTTTTTCTTTCTATTGCTTGGATTCATTCTCCAAGGAAGTCCTGATTCTCGCCTGCTCCTGCTGGAATTCCACGCACTGCTGGTATCCGTAGTCATTGGCTTTCTGTATCATCTCTTCCACAATGGATTCAAACTCGTCATCATTCTTGGCATAAATAGCCTTCCACGAATAAGTCTTGATAGTTTCGGCTACTTGATTCCATTTAAAAGTCAGTTCATCGCTTTTTGGCGGCTCGGAATAACTGGTGCCGATAGATATGGAAATATAGCCGTTCTTTTCCAGGTATTCATTTACGTCCAGGGCGCCGGTAAAGTTCCTCCAATCCTGCTCAATTTCCTTGACCGGCCTGGAAAGCCTGGTTTCCCACCGGTTAGAATTGTACGTATCCCCGTTGGAAGCTTCGGGGTTTACAGCATCCTTCGACCATGTGGTATTGTTTATTTTGTTTGTGCCATCGTTAAAAGTTCCGCTGTAACCATTTGTCATCTGAGTCTCCCCATCTTTCTGGGTGGCCTCACCTAATTCTGTCAGATATGGCCTTCCCTGATCGTCGTAATCCCAGGTTACACCTTTTGGCCCATAGAAACTGACCATCGTCCCCTCCGGCGTTGACAACCAGTTGATTATCGCCATGCATAGCTCAGGATAATTTGTTTTGGCGCCTATCGTCCATACGCGATTGCCTCCGTTGATATTGAGTCCATAGCATAAATTCTTTTGGTCATTGGCAGCCAGAGGCATCATAGCTTTGCCCTTGTCCAGATGATCATCGTTGTTGTATACGCCGCTGGCCATCCAGTCAAATATATTGAAAAATGCAGCGCCGGTTTTGTACTTTTCTATCATCTCGTCATAGGTCTGGGTCATGGAGTCAGGATCCAGCAGGCCTCGCTGGTACAGTTGGTTATAGAACTTTAAGGCTCGTAGATACATTCCGTCTTTTTTCAAGGCATCCTCGTAAGTCTGGGTGTTAACATTATAAAGTCCAAATCCGAATTCATCATATCCATAAAGCGCCCCTGTAGCCTTGACCATCATTACCATATTTCCGTCCCAGTCCGGGAAAAGGGAAACACCGTAAGTTTTTCCGCCCGTATCAGAAGTCGGCTCTAGTTGTACCATTTTCTCCAACAGATCAACAAAATCCTCCAGTGTATTTACTTCAGGATAGCCCAGCTTCTTATACAGATCCCACCGGATATCCGGGCGATAGAAGAACGCCTCATGCTCGCTGGAGCTGCTTCCCACATTGTGTCCGAAGCCATACAGTTTCCCGTCGGGAGAGATTTTTTTGTTCTTTTCCAGAGCCTTCTGCATGTTTTCCTTGATGTATGCCCCGTAATCCTGGAGCAGATTGTCTTCTTCCCAGTCCAGCAAAAGCCCTGCGTTGATGGCTTGCAAGTATTCATCGCTGTCATTGCCAAATACCACTATATCTCCCAGATTGCCGGACTCCATACGGGTAGCGAAAGTTCCCTCCCCTTCGTTGATGATATTCAGCTTTACATTAAATTTCTCTTTTATCACCTGGCCAAACCAGCCAATCTGTTCCCCCGAGTAGTTTGCCAGCTGAGTATATACATCGAGCGTTATCGTATCCTTCGGGATTATATCAGCCAGGTTGTCCTTTGCACCTTCCTCAGAGCTCCCGCCGGTGTCATCTTTCGAAGCTTCACTTGTGCCTGAAGGTTCTGTCGTACTGTCCTGCCCATTCTTAGCTCCACCGCAGGCCATCACTGAGAGAGCCATACAGAAAAGGAGCAGAACAGCTAAAAAATTTTTCATTTTTTTCATCCAGATTCCTCCCTTTTTAATTTTTATTTTGAATTTCGCGCCTTTGAGCTGCGCATAAAGCCTCATATTCCGTTTGGCAGGCGCGATAAATGAAGACAGCATCAGCATGAAGCAGCAGCATCCATTACGGAGTTAACCTTTTACAGCACCAATCATGATCCCTTTTATGAAATAGCGCTGCATAAAGGGATAAACCAACAATATAGGAAGAATTGTGACCATAGCTACCGTCAGCTTAACTGTCCTGGCATTCAAAACAGAATTTAAAACGCTGGTGTTTACTGAGCCTCCTGAATTCATGAGCGCCGAAAGATTTGATGTGCTGGTAAGATAAATATACAGCCTGTATTGCAGCGTATATAGCTCAGGTTTTCCTGACATCAGTATCATAGAATCGGTAAAGCTGTTCCAGTGCCCTACAGCGCCAAAAATAGCAATAGTCGCCAAAATAGGCTTACTCAACGGCCAAATTATACGGGTGAATATCGTCAAATATCCGGCGCCGTCTATAAATGCGCTTTCTTCCAACTCCGACGGAATAGATTCAATATAGGTCTTAACCAGTATTATATTAAACGGCGCAACTATTCCCGGAATCACATATCCCCAGAAATTGTTTGTAAGCCCCAGCATGGACATGTTCATATACCATGGTATAAGTCCGGCATTAAAATACATGGTAACAATGAAAAGGCGGTAAATAAACCTGCGTCCCCACATTTCCTTTTTTGTTACCAGGTAGCCGACAAAGGCTGAAGCCGCAACCATGAAGGACGTGCCCAGAATAGTCCTTCCCACCGATACCAGAACCGATGTGCCGAGACTGTTCACATTGACCAGGGATATATAATTGTTGAAATGAATCCCCACAGGGTACCATTTAATTTGACCGGTACGTACAAGCTCATTATCGCTTATCGTGTTGATGAACAGATAGTAAAACGGGAACACACATATTAAAGTGAATAAAGTGAAAAATATATAATTCAGTATGCTAAATATAATGTCCCCCGCAGAAAGCTTGAATCTTCTTTTCGCAACACCACCAGGCATTAATCCCCTTTTATTTTCTGCCACAGGTTCCATGCTTTTGCACCCCTTGCTCAATAGAGTTTAAAAATAACCGAAGGCTTTTTATAGGAGGCTTATATTATGCTCTCCCCTCGAAAAGATTTAGACACCCTGTTTGCTCCAAACAGCAGAGTTATGCTGATGAGCGATTTCAACATCCCCACTACGGTTGCCAAAGGTATATTCCCGGAGCCTCCGCTGCCAAGGCCCAAAACATATACATAAAGGTCAAGAACCTCTATGGTATCCTTATTTGCTGCATTTTTGAACACAAAATACTGGTCCATGCCGTTGGACAATATACCTGCTATGGACAGCAACAGCAATACGAAGAAAGTGGGCATCAGCCCGGGCACCGTAATATACCACATTCTTTTAAACCGCCCGGCTCCGTCTATAGTTGCCGCTTCATATAATTGTTGGTCTATACTTGCCGCTCCTGCTGTATATATTATTGCATTCCAGCCGAGGCTTTTCCATGTTCCCCAGGCCCACATTTTCAGCCATATATGCTCGCTGCTCATCAAATAGTTAGTTCCTTTTTCAATAATCCCCAAATCTCCCAGAACAGCATTTACAAAGCCTTCTGTGGAAAACAGCGCAAAGGCGAAGCTATAAACCAGCACCCAACTTATAAAATTCGGTATGGTGGAAAAGGTCTGAACAATTCTGCGAAATTTGCCGGCGCTTATCTCCAGCAGAAATATGGCAAAGGCCATGGGAAGCCATGAAGTGATAATTCCAAGGCCGCTCATTGCCAGGGTATTCCTTATCACCCTCAGTATATCGGCACTGGTTGCCGGGTTCTCAAACAAATAAGTAAACCATTTAAAGCCGACAAAATTCTCCCTTGTCAGGCCGGAACCGGGTTTATAGTCAAAGAACGCATATCTCCATCCCCAAAGAGGCAGATAGGAAAATACGAAACAGAGTATGACAAAAGGCAGCATCATCAAAAACAGTCTATATTTGGCCTCCATCTCATACCTGTCCTGCGGGACAGGCTTAGGCAATGTTATGGTATTGATGAGGCCCAGGAGGAAAGTTAAGGCAAGAAGTCCCAGGAATACCCAAAAACCTTTTGCAAACATAGGCTCTATTCTATCCGGATTGGCAGTCCTGGAGAATTGATCATAAACCCTCGTCAAGAGCAAAAGCGGCATAAGGCTTAAAATTGAAGCTATTGCAATTATCTTGGTCCCCAGTCTTTTTAGCCGTCTTTTTCCCAGCGTAATGCAGCATCCTGCCGCTATCACCGCTATGCCGACAAGCAGCAGCAATGAGGAGATATAAAGCATATCAAGGGTTTTCCTCTCAACCCATCCTCTGTTCAAGGCACGGGTAAATCCCGATATGATCGAAGAACGAGAAAGGGACATGGTTACCAGAGCAGAATTTTTATTGATTAAACCGCTCATTCTGGCGGGATTTAGAGAAGGCACCACAGCAGAGAACAAAAGCAAAATAATTATCGTCCTAAGAAAACTCATCAAAACATAGCCGTTTTTTTGATGCTCTCTTTCCATAAGTATTTCACCCCTAGAAAAATGATTTAGCTGAATCGGTCTATGAAATCAACGGGCAAATCCTACCGACTGTTCCGCCAACAGCTCTCCTTTTATGACAATTGGTACCAAGTTAGGATTTTGCGCATGTTTTATATTGAAAATCAACAGCTTTGCAGCTTCTCTTCCTATCCTGCCGGTGTCCTGACGAATCGTAGCCAGTCTCGGATAGATAAGTTGGGAATACACAACACCGTCATATCCTGTTATGGAAATGTCCTCCGGAACCTTTAAACCGGCTTCCCTTATAGCTTCTATCGCTCCGAATGCCGATACGTCATCGGGGAGCAAAATGCAAGTCGGCCTGTCTTCCATCCTCAATAGCTTTTCAGTGGCTTTTTTTGCCGTATGGGGATTTGCATACAGGCTTTCCAGCATGTATTCCCGCTTTATCTCCAAGCCCAATCCCCTCATGGTGTCAACATAGCCATTTATACGCTGTTGAGTGACATAAGAATCCGTACCGTGGACAAAGGCTATCTTTTTATGCCCCTTCGAATGCACATAACGCACCAGTTCAGACATATCATTCCTGTTATCGGACAATACGCAACCACAACCGGGAAAAATATAGTCTATGCTGACCACCGGCACATCGCTTCCGGCAAGTTCCTGCACTTCAGGCTCATCCGGCTCTACACAGGCAATGCAAACTCCTTCTATGCCCCTGAATTTGCAGTTCTGCAGCAGGGTTATCGTCTGCTTGCCGTAGCGTTTATGGATAAATGTTATATTATAGCCTCTCTCCTCAGCCTCGCTTTTGAAGCTGTTGAGCACATGGGAAAAATACAAATGCGTAAGCCCGTTGTGCTGGTCGTCCGCAAACAATATTCCAAGGGTGAAAGTACGGTTGGTTTTTAAAGCCCGGGCACTTGCATTAGGTACATATCCCAGTTCTTTTGCCGTTTCAATCACCTTGCGGCGGGTTTCTTCCTTGACATAGCTGTAACCGTTCAACGCCTTGCTTACGGTCGATACAGAAAGCCCACATTTTGAAGAAATATCACGAATACTTACCATAAGTTTAAACCATCCTGATTTTTCAGCATAATATCCTTATTATAAAGATGCTTTGGCGCCACAACATGCTAAGGCTTCGAAATCAAAAACCGGCGGTCACATCATGCCCGCTCCCAAGGAGCGGTATTATCTTTTCAAAATGATCTGTATTAAAAACTTTTTCTAAGCTGGATATACTGGAAACTTTTTAATTGAACATGCGACATCGGTTTTGCCTCTATCCTTTTACCGTCTAAAAAGATTTTGCCAAACAGTGAAAAGGCAGATGCCTCCAGCTGCAATTTTCTATTGATAATACCAATAAAGCTGTTATCCCTGCTACATTTAGACTGCTTAAATCAGTATTCTGTCTGAAAACGTTTTATTATGTACTTGCAAGTACATAATATCATTTATTTATGTGTTTTGTCAATACCATCCTTCGGATTTGCATGGCAAATTTACGAACGTTTAATTGAAAAAGTTATTTCCACCCCAAATTCATAGACAGTGGAATTTAGTTTTGCAAATCGCTAGAAATGAGAAAGGTGGAAGTTACTTTTGCAAAGATCACACTGTTCCTATTTTCTTGTGAAAGCTGGAATATTGTCTCTCAAAAAGCTATGATATATATGGTGGTGCCTCTGAAGGGGGTACATATATGCGTGGCTTTAAACATTTGAGTCAGGAAGAAAGAAATATAATTGAACAAAGGTTAATCAGCAGGAAATCATTCAAAAGCATAGCACGCGAGCTTGGAAAGGACCCAACCACGATATCCAAGGAAGTGAAGAACCATATCCAATTTAGGAAAACCGGCTGTTATGGAAGAGTGTTCAATGATTGTAAACATCGTATTGGTTGCCCTGTTAAGCATCTTTGCGGCAGTTTGCGTTGTAGCCGTTATTGTCGCGCTTGCAAGTCTCGCATGTGTTCATCACTATGTCATGAGTATCAACAGGAAATTTGTCCCAAGCTTTCGAAGCCGCCCTATGTTTGTAATGGTTGTGAAGACAAACAGTCTTGTACATTAGAGAAGAGGATTTATTCTGCAACACATGCACAAAGAGAATACGAGACAGTACGCTCTGAGTGCCGTCAGGGTTTACAAATCACTGAAGAAGAAGCGATAAGATTGGATTCCATTATTAGCCCGCTGCTAATTAAAGGCCAGTCACTCCACCATATATGCATTAACCATGCTGATGAAATCATGCTCGATGAACGCACACTCTACAACTATGTGGACAAGGGTATCTTTACAGCAAAAAATATCGATATGCCAAGAGTTGTACGTATGGGCAGACGTAAAAAGGGAAAAGACCAGTTCAAAGTGGATAAAAAATGCCGAATAGGCCGAACTTATCAAGACTTTCTTAAATTTATGCAAGAGCATCCGGACCTTCCCGTAGTGGAAATGGACACGGTAATAGGAAGAATAGGCGGCAAAGTCCTGCTGACACTGCATTTTACTGTCCCACAGCTCATGCTCGCATTCATTAGAGATGCTAATACCTCCCAATCTGTCATTGATATCTTTGATCAGCTTTACCTGGAACTAGGCCCGGATACCTTCCGCAAATTGTTCCCGGTATTACTTTGTGACAACGGCAGTGAGTTCTCGAATCCGTCCGCTATTGAATTCGATTCACATGGGCAACGCAGAACCTGTGTATTCTACTGTAATCCGCTGGCTCCTTACCAGAAAGGCGCAGCAGAAAACAACCATGCTTTGATTAGACGCATTATCCCAAAGGGTACTTCTCTTGATGAGTTTACTCAGCGGGACATAACTCTTATGATGAACCATATCAACTCGTACAGTCGACTGAATCTCGGGGATAAAACCCCTTATTGGGCTTTTGGATTGCTCTACGGGGAAGAAATATTAAGAAGGATGAATGTAGAACTCATCCCGACAGATAATGTCACCCTGCATTCATCCCTTCTTAAGAAATAAATATTAAATAACCAGAGGCACCACCAGCCACAACTCTATAAGCATTTACAAACAGGGTGGAAATTACTCTTGCAAAAAGTTAGTTAATCTTCACACCTCTAGTTTGATATACCCAAAAAAGGGCTGGCTTTGTTCCTCTACTTCATATTTTAACCTATTATTGACTGAAAAGCATTAAAAATTTGCCTAAATAAACTAATCCAAAACCCGCTGAATTACTATTTTTCTCAATGATAACAGCATCCATGGAATTTACTTTTGCAAAGTGGAAATTACCTTTTCAATTGACCCAAATTTACGAACCCATTTCCTTCCAAAGCTCTTTTCAAGAGTTTTTAAATGCCATTTCAGCATTAATATTTCGGCAGGCAGTTATTTTAAGAAATGTATTCCGATATTGCTATGATATAATACTGGAAACACCCGGAATTACCCCTATAATACTTCTTTTACTTTTTCAACCAGATAGTCCGGTTAAGGATATATCCAGTATCCGATTATTTATGTCATTCCTTCTTTATTGCTTCATCTGAAGTTTATTTCCAGGTGGCAACAATTCCAATAAATAGCGCATCCTGCCATGAAAAAGCAGGAATTTTCGTTTTCAGTACAACATCGAAAACAGGATTTGCGGTATCTGTTCAAGAGGCGCCTGCTTTTCAACAGCTCCAATATTAAATGCCACCCTGGGCATTCCATACACCACACAGGACTTTTCGTCCTGCCCTATTGTCCTCGCTCCATTTTCCCTCATGGACAAAAGCCCTTTGGCGCCATCATGACCCATACCTGTAAGGATTATGCCTATTGCATTGCTGCCCGCTTCCTTTGCCACAGATTCAAACAAAACATCCACGGAAGGACAATGCCCGTTAACCTTCTCTCCTTGAAACACCTCAACCTTGTACCTGCCCCCCACTTTCCGAATTCTCATATGTCTATCTCCCGGAGCTATAAACACTTGTCCCTTTTCCACATATTCCCCCGTCTGAGCTTCCTTAACCTTCAGCTTGGTTGTGTTGTTTAACCTTTCGGCAAACAACCTGGAAAAAAATGGAGGTATGTGTTGTACAACGACAATACCGGGGAAATCCGACGGAAGTGATCTTAATATTTTGTGAATAGCTTCCGTTCCACCCGTAGAAGCTCCTATAGCAATTATTTTATCGTTATTTTCAATACTGGTTTCCCCTGCGATTCTGGGCATAGGTTTACCTCCCTTCCAATGAGATATCTTTGCTGTATAAGCCTGTTTTTATCTCCGGCAACAGCTTCTTTATTTAATTCTCTCTATTTTTTTGAAGTTTTGCACCCGGCACTCCACATTCCAAGGTCCCTGCTGTCTTTCACCGCTTTTTAAGTATAACAATACCACTTTTCTGAAATAAACATACGGCTTCCTAATAAGGCGGCAATTATTGGCAATTATCCTGTCGATCAGGGTAATAATATTGCTGAAACCGCTACATAATTCGGTTTTGCTATGCTATATACCACAATAATATAGCATGTAATCAGCAGCAAATCAATGCATTATAAAGTTTATCATCCGAATAATATTTTGATGCTTTTGATGGCTTAACAGATTTGTAGTTTTTATGAGTTTACCTATTCTAAAAATCCCATGCAAAAACCGGCAGGACACGAAAGATTATATCTTTCAACCTCCTGCCGGTTTTCGTTTCTTATCTGCGCTTTCAATATTGAAGAAAATTTCCGGATATTTATATCCCGGATATTATGAAAAGGGCAGTTTTAGAGTTCTATGAAGCTCCGGAAATATTTCCTTCATTTCCACGGCTAATCTGTGCCATGGGTGAAATTTCTAAACGGTAACGGCATATTTACAACGGTTATTTATACATAGTTTTGCCATCGGCAAATATGATAATCTCATGCTTACCGTCCGAGGAAGGACAGGACATCTCAAACCAGTTGTCCGTAACCTGAATTTTCGGTTTGAAGTTCGGATTCAATGGCTTCAGATCCGCAGTAAAACGTCCTGTTTCATCATAATGGGCATGCTGTTCATAATATAGGCGGCGCAGCTCCCACTTAAGCTTTTCATCTTCCGGTATGGTATAATTTTCCTGACCGTCACAGAAGAAAACAAAACCCCACAGCTCCGGATAATGCATGTTTATTATGCCGGTAGGAGACCATACCCAGTTATCCTCCGGAAGTGGCTTTCCGGTCTCAGGATCGATGCGTTTTTTGTACTGGCCGTCCACTACGTCCACCTTCCATTGCACCCGGGAAAAATTGATCCTCCAGTAATCTCCCGGCTTTGGAGCCTTTTCTCCATATCCACAGCACTCCGTCAGCGTCTCAAAAGGCATTACCACTTCACAGGTCCACTTTACATTATTAGCGGAGGGATCGTTCAGTCGGCCGTCAATTTTCACTGCGGTGCGAAGACCTTTCAAATCGAAACCGTTCATAGCCTTTCCGCCATCCCTGTATGCTTTGGTCAGGATCAAATCCCACACCGTATTCCTGGCATTCATCTCAAACTCGAAATAACACTGGGTATCGGAATCCGGATCTATAAAGATTTCAAAGTCATTGTCCTGGAAGATCACGTCATCCCTTTTGGTTACGTGGCTCCAGATCTCATCTCCCATTAGTTCTGCTCCAAAGTATATGGCTTCGTCATCCCACAGCATTTTTGCCCGGGTGCGAAAACGGGGCTTGGGACGTATATCCCCTTCGATATCTACAAAATCATCAGTCCAGGGAGCATCAGCCCAAAATTCCTTATCCAGATTGCCGTCCAGGGTCAGCTTGCCCTTTGCTCTTTTGCAGTAGTAAACCTTCGGATTAAAAGCATCCACGTTGGGTCGTGGAATTCTGTAATTCATCAAATCACAACCTTTCCATATGCAATTTAATTTAGTTATGTAACTCCGTCAAATTATAATGCAATCCCTTGAATGAAAATCTTCATTCATTATGGGTAACCTCTCCATGTCCAAGATTATAGGTGATTTCATCCTCCAGTTCCACTTTTAATACAGTAGTTAAAGGATGCAATTGCATTTCATCTGCCTTTATCCACAATGTACCTGGTATGCCGAACCAAGGCAAGCCTCCGGTATAGTGCCATTTAAGTTCTTCTCCGGTGTGAAGTACTGTGATGCGCTTTACGCGGGTTTTTACCCCTTTGACGCAGATGTATTCCAGCGGCTTATCATAGACAAAGAGATAAATGGTCTTTTTATCTGCCGAAATGGTGCTGCCACCTAAGAACTGATGGTAATTCAGCCCCCTTCCTGTCTCATATACAGCCTCCTCATTATCATGAATCCAGCTTCCCAAATCGAGCAGAATTTTCTCTTGGCGTGGATCAAGGGTTCCATCCTCCTTAGGTCCTACATCGAGCAGCATGTTTCCGCCCAGTGTCAAACAGTCGCAAAACATACGCACAATCTGGCGGCTTGTCTTATAATTGTTATCCGATGGGCGGTAACCCCATGAAGAGTTGATGGTGGTGCAGAATTCCCAAGGTTTGTCAATTCCATAAATAGGCATATTCAGCTCCGGCGTCTCATAATCTCCATAACCCTGCATCCTGGAATTGAGTACCACATTGGGATTCAATGAATGCAGGTATTCTCTGAATTCCGGCATTCTCCACTGCTTCGCGCTGCGCTCCCAGTCCCCGTCAAACCAGAGCAGATCTATAGTACCATAATTGGTCATCAGTTCCCGGATCTGGTTATTGTTGAACTGGAGAAACTCCTCCCAAAGCTCCGGATTTTCAGGCCCCCCTGCTGGAGAACCGTATATATCATTGAGGCAATCCTCAGGCTTCGCGCCTTCAGGATATACGCTGCGATAGCGGGGATCTGACCAGTCTATGAGGGAGAAATACAGCCCTACTTTAAGACCGGCCTCTCTCATTGCCTGAGTGTACTCTGAGACAATATCCCGGCCTGCCGGTGTCTTTTTCACGACGCTCAGATCGCTGTATTTGGTGTCAAAAAGCGCAACACCATCGTGATGCTTGGAAGTCATCACCACATATTTTGCTCCTGCTTTCTTGAAAAGCTCCGCCCATTTTCTGGCATCAAACTTTGAAGCAGTAAAACCTTCGCACTGTTTCATGTAATCCTCATAGGAAATAACCCCGTTGTGGAAGGACCATGATTCGGAAACATCTCCCACCGCATAGATGCCATAATGGATAAAAATACCCAGCTTTGCTTTTGTAAACCATTCCTGCATCATTTCAAACCACTCCTCTCTTATACCGATTTTTTTCTAAAATGCCTCAGCAACATATCTCCGGTGCCTACGTTATATCCGGAGATATGGAAGACACAATTTCCATCCTCATCCAATCCAAGAACCAGCGGAAGCCTGCAGATTTGGGTATTCAAAGCTTCCAGCACTGCGTCAAAGGCATCCTTGCTGTCGTCACGGAATGCAACGAGTACCCCTGTTTCATCCTTTACTTTGCGAAGAAGGGGATTATCCAAAGATTCGCTGCCTTTAAGAATCAGCAGCACACGATCATGCTCCCTGGCAAAATCCGCTTTTTGCTCCAGAATTTCATTCAAAAGATGTTCCGTAGGCTCCATGCCTTCCTCTATGAATGCTATGGCCGAACTTATTCCTGTCCGGAGCAATTTCTGGGCGGCTGCTGGTTTCTTATCCAGGGTCAGTACCGGCATTTGAGGCAATGCAACAGCTTCTCCTGCAGTGATATCAGGTTCCCGCAGGTCTATCACCACCTCCCGTTCCTCACCCCGGCGCAGCTCTGTATGGTAGAACGCTGCCAGGATTGAACCATCTCTCAGGCGGTTTGCCGTAGTTATGCGGTAATGTCCCTCCTCCAACGTATATCGGAGGCTGTCTCCCTCAAAGGGGATGTCATAGAGTCCAAGAGTGTGATAAACGCCGTTTTCCAGCCGAGCCACCGTAAAATTCTTTTCATAGGCAAAGGGTATGTCCGGCGCCTTCTTTCTAAGAATCAAGGAGCAGCAGCGATTGACAGGTTGGCTGCTGCCGCTGTCTATGGTGTGCCACTCATTTTCTTTCCAGTATTCGATTTTCCGGTCAATCTCGTTCATCCGGGCAGGAATACCCAATGTTCGGCAGATAGCTACAAAGAGTATTTTCCTGGACATGGCGCTTCCGTATTTCAATTTCAGAAGTCCTTCCGGAGAAGCGGTAATCATTCCATAATCCCTATCCCCGGAATCAGAGATGTTTTCTGTGATGTAACGCTGTATGCTCCGAGGGTCACGGCAGAACTCCTCTTTTAGCTTATCATCAAAGTATCCGTTAATAAAGCTCCGATAATCGGTGATAAACTCATAATACACCCATGGGCAAAGGATATAGCGGACAAACAGATCTTCATCATAGCATTTCTGATACTCAAGAGCACCTTTCAGATGGTTTCGGAGCGTGGAACAGGTGATATCCGACAAGTCTTTTTTGCGAAGGGATTTCAGCAGCATCACCTTATATTTAAGAGGCAGTCCGTCATCTTCCTGCAAAAAGCATGCGATCTCCCTGTGATTGCCGTTGGAAGATGCAACCAGTTCCTTAATCTCCTGCCCGTACTCACTAAACCCGCCGGCAAACTTGTCGGCAGCTTCACCGCGCATAAATGTACTTTCAAAAGCGCTCCTCAATTCGTTGGCCCTTGCCACCCGTTCCTCATGAAGCTTTGCCATCTCCGGTGTAATTCCCGGATCCGATGCAGCAGACTGGGGAGGTGGAACCAGATCCAGTTCAAATTCGCCGGTATCCTCTGTTTTTGCTTCGGCCATGGAGAAGTGCAGCTCCAAGCAGGATTGATCGGCTTTTTTATGAACAAAGCGGCCGTCCTTGCTCACATGAACGAAAAGATCCCCAAAGCCCGTCATAAGGCATGCCTCTCCCTTAGAGTCAGTCTTTAAGACTGCCAGCGGGAAAAGCTCTGAATAATTTATAAGCTCAAACCTTACCTCTGCTCCATCCAGAGGTCTGCCCTCCTCATCGGTTACAAACACCCGGAGCTTTTTTGTTTTTGCATAATTGTTCATAATGTTTACTTGAGACATAATCGGAGTCTGATGAGTGACATGCTCATCCGACACCAAACGGGAAGGTACCCTGGCAAGAATGAGCATCCCGCGCTTCGCCGATTCCGTAAACCATCCCTTGTCCAGTACCGGCTCCGGCTCACAGGCACCAATAAAGTGCCATTCACCATCTGCCCAGGCCTCCACCCAGGCATGATTGTCATCACAATGAGCCCACCGCGGCGTAAAACACTGTCTGGCTGGAATTCCAACACTTCTTAAGGCAGCCACACATAAAACCGATTCTTCTCCGCAGCGGCCAAAGGCATTGCGGATTACGCCAAGCGGCGAACTAGTCCTCATGTCTGTGGTTTTGTAAGTTGCCTTCTCCAGGCACCAGTAATTGACCTCCAGAATTGCATCCTTCATGGAGAGGTCTTTTATCCGGGGATAAAGCTCGTTAAAAAGCTGTTCCCGGTAATCAACCAGATCCTCATTGTTTATACGGTGGGGCAAAACATAATTAAAAAACAACTCACCGGTTATCCTGCTGCCCCATGGTACGGAGCGTACTGCTGCCAGCGTATCCCTTACGCTTTTTAGAAAAAGCTCCACATCATAGGTTGCTATATCCGCAGCCGGCATATAGGCATAGAGATATTGAAGACAAAAGATTTCTTCTTTGCTGCAGCCTTGAAGTGAACCAAAAATCTGCCGGATGTGATCCCGGACGGGAACTGCGTCCAAATCCCGCTGAACCTGCCGGATTTGCTCTTCTTCCAGTCCAAACATGTGCATAGATTACCCCCTTAAACTAGCGCATTTTCCGCTACTAATTTCAAGTTAAATGTATATTCAATATAGTTAACATGATAAATACCGCCTTAGCCATTTGAGAATCCATAGTAATCCTCCAGCCCCCGCATCGGGATATGGAGCGCATACGATGAAGCAACGGACAGGTTTTAAATGTTAATAAATAAAGTGGAGCCTAACTCCTTACAAGGCGCCACTTATCTGCAAAGTCATATTTGATTTTCCACAGTACTCAACCCCATATCCATTTCTCCCGTATGTTGAGTTTTATTAATGTTTGCAACTCTCATGCCCTTTTCATCGGTTCCGGTCTGCCCGAAAATCCATCCTGCCTTTTATCACAATTTAACATAATTTAATACTTTTGCTTCATTTTCAAAGTTAAATAAGCTGATGCCGAAAGCACTGATAATTACTAAACTAAACAGAATCACTTATATTTTTACTATACAGTCACTTTTCAGCACTGTCAATAGCATTTAACAAATTGAGTTAAGAAATTTAATATATTTTAACATTTAGAATTTTGGCATTTTAAATTTCGCTGAAGCCTTTTTTTGTCCTTCAATAAAAAGCTGTAATGAATAACTTCCGTTACTTCCAGCTTGATGCTTGGCTTTTAAGATGATCAGCAGTCCATTTATCAATTGTGAAAATATACGCTAATATTGCTTACTTTTTGTTAAATTTGATGTTAAACTTATTATTGCTTTCTTTCCAAACTTATAGTATTCTAGTGATGAACGGCCAGCAAGGGATTTTTGTGGAAACGTCAGGCCTGTTTTATTGATTTTCCGCCGGTTCAAAGGATTGTAGTTTTTCTATCCCTGTACAATTATAGGATTTGCGGAATGTACAAAATATATTTCAGGCATGAACATTGGTGAGTTAGAGAGGTAAGCAGGATTAATGAAAAAGACTATGTTACAACAAGTTGCGGATTCTTTATCCCTTTCCAGAGTCACGGTCTGGAAGGTGTTAAATAATCGACCGGGTGTCGCTCCTGAAACAGTGCAGCGTGTGCTGGCAGCTATAGAAAAGCTGCAGCAGGAAAATGACTCCGGTACAGCTGGCACTCAATCCCTTGATCCCTATATCAAAAACATAACTCTGGTCGCAGCAAGAGCAAACACATCGGTCTTTTGGACACAGATTGTGGATCAGATAGCCAGCGAGCTTTTGCTGAACAAAGTCAGGTTGAACTACTTACCCATCGATGTCATGAAGGTGCCATCGTCGGAGCTTTCCAGCATACTGAATGCCGACAAGACGGATGGTATAATAGTTATTAACGTATACGACGAAAAATTTATTTCCACCTTGAGCAGGATCAGCCTGCCAAAGGTCTTTTTAGACACCATTCCGGGGTTTACTGTCAATGATTTAAACGGAGACCTTGTGCTGCTGGAAGGCGAGAAAACAGTGGAATCCATAACCAGCAATTTAATAAAAAAGGGATGCCGGCGTATCGGCTTTATCGGGGACATCCACTATGCCCAGACAAACGCAATGCGATGGAAAGGCTTTGTAAACGCCATGGAGCATAACGGTCTTCCCCTGGAAAGCCAATTATGCTTTACAAAGCCCATTGACAAGGATTCTTACCTGGCGGAAATAAGTACCTTTTTGAACGGGTTGAAGGAGCTGCCGGATGCCTTTGTATGTGTCAACGATTATGTGGCCTTTTTGGTTTTGAATCTGTTGAACGACCGCCGCTATAATTTCTCCGGGAACCCGATACTGACCGGATATGATGATTCCAAGGACTTTTTGCTGGATCAGCACGGCATCACCACTGTGCATGTGCAAAACAGTATTTTGGGAAAACGAATGGTAAACCAGCTGCTCTTCCGGATAGAAAATCCGGAAGCTGATTTTGAGGAAATTACAGTCATGCCCAAGATAGTGTTTCGTACAGCAAACAAGTAATTGATTTTGCCGGTGCAATAACCAATTTGGCAGGCTTATGATAAAAAACCTGTTTCCATATCCCTTCAGCGGGCTTATGAAATGGACTATAAGCTGATTGAAGCATCTCTGCCGAAATATATTAAGGATATAGACAGCCGGCATTAAACAGGAAACTCGGTACACTAGCAAGCATTAAAATTGCTCCGGAATCAGAGCAAAAATTACTAAACAAAAGTTATATGATTTAATGATTTTACTAATCATTATGTTAATAATATTAAATTTAAACATAAAATAGAGAAATGAGGAATGAGAACTATGTCAAAAATAATCGGTACACCTTTACCAAACATACCTTGGGAGGATAAGCCGGCAAACTATAATATGCCGATATGGCGTTATAGTAAAAATCCAGTGATACATCGTCATGATATGCCCCATGCCAACAGCATTTTCAACAGTGCCGTTGTTCCTTTCAATGGCGGCTTCGCAGGCGTTTTCCGCTGTGACAGCCGTGGGCTCAGCATGGATTTGTATGCAGGATTCAGCGATGATGGTTTGAATTGGAAAATCAACACGGAACCGATCCAGTTTATCGGAGCGGATGAGGAAATCCTGAAGAAGGAATACCGCTATGATGCCAGGGTCTGCTTCATTGAAGACCGTTATTATATCACATGGTGCAACGGCTACCACGGCCCCACCATCGGCATTGGCTATACTTTCGATTTTAAAACCTTCTATCAGCTGGAAAACGCTTTTCTGCCATACAACAGAAATGGTGTGCTTTTCCCGCGCAAAATCGGAGGTTACTATGGAATGCTCAGCCGTCCCAGTGATACCGGACATACGCCCTTTGGCGACATTTTCTTCTCAAAAAGCCCGGATATGGAATTCTGGGGTCACCACCGCTATGTCATGGGCACCTTCCGCGGTGATGCTTCCGCCTGGCAGTCAACTAAAATCGGCGCCGGCCCTACCCCAATAGAAACTGATGAAGGATGGCTGCTGATTTATCATGGTGTCATAAACACCTGCAATGGTTTTGTATACCGCATGGGTGCTGCTCTTCTGGATCTGGATGAGCCATGGAAGGTAAAATACCGTTCTAAGTTCTATGTCTTAGGACCGGAAGAATTATATGAATGTGTCGGGGATGTTCCCAATGTGGTATTCCCTTGCGCAGCACTGACCGATGCCGATACCGGTCGTATCGCCATCTACTACGGATGTGCCGACACGGTTACTGGTCTTGCTTTTACAACTGTGGACGACCTGCTGGAATATGTTAAGAAAAACAATCTTGAATTATGATATAGCATGTTGCCTTAATTTAGGGTTCTTAACTGATTAAATTTATGATTGCATTTTAAATAAAATTATATTTAAACTAAGGCCATACTTAAACTGATATTGTACTAGATTGGGATTATACTTAGTTTAATATTCAGTTGTAACTCTGTATTAAAAAACTCCTTCGGCTTTTACAGCATGAGCCGGAGGAGTTTTAATATTATATTTATATTTTCAAATTTTCAAAATTCATTTTTTGGATTCTTCAGCACAGCAGGAGCACCCTTCCGACTTGTATGAACATCCGCTGCATTTTCCTGATGCGCTTTTCTTAATATTTTTATATAATATATACACGGCGGCTACTGCCAAAGCTGCTGCTATGGCTATTTCTACGAACATATTTTCCCTCCTTTAAACTATCCCTAAAATCAAGTTTCCCAAGCTGTATACAATAAATGCAACAACCCAGGCCAGCAGTATTTGATACACGATGGACAGGGCCATCATTTTTCCGCCGTATTCTTTTTTAACTGCGGCCACTGTCGATATACAAGGGGTATACAGCAGCACAAACACCAGGAAAGCATAAGCTGAAAGAGGATTGAAAAATCCCGGCAGTATGCTTTTTAAATCTCCTCCATACAATACGCCCATGGAGCCGACCACCACTTCCTTAGCCACAATTCCGGTAAGAAGGGATACCGAATTCTGCCAGGTTCCGAACCCCAGCGGTATGAAAATCGGATTTATAGCCTTCCCCAAATATGACAGAAAGCTGTCGTTTATATCTGCAAGGCCGGAGAAATTAAAGCTGGACAAAAACCATATGATCACCGAAGCTGCGAAAATAACGGTACCCATCTTTTTGAGAAAGCTCTCTCCCTTTCTCCATGTGTGGATCAGCAGATCCCTCATTTCGGGCATCTTATACTCGGGAAGCTCAATAATGAAAGGCTCTTCGTCCTTTTTAAAGATGGTCTTATCAAAAATCCAGCCTACGATGAAAGCCATCGCAATACCTAGAAGATACAGTGAAAATATTATCAACGTTTGTTTTCCCGGAAAGAAAACCGATGCCAGCAATACATATACGGGAAGCTTTGCATTGCAGGACATGAGTGGTACCAATAATGCCGTAAGCTTTCTGTCTTTTTCGCTTTCCAGCGTGCGGGTGGACATTATTCCCGGAACAGAGCAACCAAATCCCACCATCATTGGGATAAATGCTTTTCCCGAAAGCCCCATGCGCCTCATTATCTTGTCCATCAAAAATGCAGCACGAGCCATATAACCGCTGTCTTCCAGGAAGGATATGCCCAAAAACAGCGTTAGTATCACAGGTAAAAATACTATAACCGAACCAACGCCTCCCATAATGCCGTCAATGATAAGCGATTGGAACCATTCATTGCTGTCGGACAGCAAACTGCCTACCCATGGCACCAGATAATCGTTCACCAGCATGTCCAGCATATCCGAAAGAGGCTGCCCCACCCAACTGAAGGTAAACTGGAATATCAAGTACATAACCAGGATAAAAAAAGGATAGGCCAGATATTTATTAAGCACCAGCTTGTCTATCCTTTCGGTGGGTGTAATTGTATCCCCGCCGGTGGTTCGGGTACACTCCTTCAGTATTTCTTCTATATGTCTGTAAATATCGGCTTCATTATCCAACTGACAATCATTATCAATTAAAGACGTAAAAAAATTGCTGTTTTCCAGCACTTCCTTTAACTTATTTATTCCTGTTTTCTTGGTAGCTGAAATTGGTATGACGGTTACCCCTAACCTTTTGGAAAGCTTATCGCAATCTATCTCAATCCCTTTGGCTTTTGCAACATCCATCATGTTTAACACCAGCACAACAGGCTTGTTAAACTGCCTTAGCTGGAATGTCAAATACAGGTTCCTGCTCAGGTTGGATGCATCCACAATGTTAATAACCACGTCCACATCATCCCTTTGAAGGAACTCTTTGGATATCTTCTCCTCATTGGAATATGTATCCATGGCATATATCCCAGGCAGGTCAACAATCTTTACATTTTTTCCGAAAAAACCTTCTTTTTTTTCGATGGTTACTCCCGCCCAGTTACCTACATATTGGTTTGCACCGGTCAGTGCGTTAAAAAGAGTAGTCTTCCCCACATTAGGATTTCCAAGCAATGCTGCGGTAATCATTTTAGCCCTCCCTTACTTTGATAAACTCTGCATCTTTTCTTCGAAGGGCGATATCAAAACCTCTAAGCTTGATAATGATCGGATCACCTAAGGGAGCGGACCCTCTCACAGTAACTCTCGTACCTTCTATATATCCTAATGCCTTAAGCCTTTTTGCCAATTTCGGATTTCCGCCTATAGCATGAATCACAGCACTTTGACCTGTCTTTAAATCGTTAATTGACATTATACCTTTCCCCCATATTATTAATAATAATCGTTTTCAATTAAATTCTACCATAATGAGAATCATTGTCAATAATATCAATATTTTTTAAGAAATATAAATATGACTGCCAGATGAGCGCAAATGCTTTATCCGTAAGCAATAAAAGGCAGGTACCTTATCCACCTGCCTTCGTACAAGTCCTGTTTTAAACCAAGGAACCTTTTTATAATTTAAGATCGGTACCAGTTGATATCTATACTTTGCTTAAATATTTTCAGACAGAGCTTGGCCTATAGCTTCTGCAGCAATTTTTTTCAAGCAAAGATCCATCCTAAGCCATGTAGCTCCCCTTAAATTTCTTGCATGCAATACTCTAAGTCAAAAGGTTTGCTATAGATTTTTGACATTCAGCGCTCTGAAAGAATTCAGTATCGCAATAACCGTCACTCCTACGTCGGCAAAGATGGCCGCCCACATGGAGGCCAGTCCGAAAGCGCTCAAAGCGAGGACAGTTATTTTTATTCCTATGGCAAACACTATATTTTGATATGCTATCTTCAGCGTCTTTTTCGAAACCCTAATCGCAGTAGCTATTTTAGACGGTTCATCCGTCATTATCACCACGTCCGCCGCTTCAATGGCTGCGTCGGATCCCAGCCCGCCCATCGCAATTCCTATGTCCGCCCGGGCCAAAACAGGAGCATCGTTGATTCCATCACCGACAAAAGCAATCTTGCCCCTTGCGGATTTCTGTGAAAACAACTCTTCCAGCTTTTCAACCTTGTCGCCGGGCAGCAGTTCAGCATACACTTTATCTATCCCCAGTTCTTTAGCAACTTTTGCGCCTACATTCCTGTTGTCTCCGGTCAGCATAACCGTTTGCCTTATGTCGGCAGCTTTCAGCTCCTTAATCGCCTGGGCTGAGTCAGCCTTTATCTCATCGGCAATCAGGATGTAACCGGCATATACATTATCCACTGCGACATGCACCACAGTACCGGCCAACTCTTCCCTGCTGCAAGGGATATTCATCTTATCCATCAATTTTATATTTCCTGCCAGCACCTTTTTCCCGTCAATGGTAGCGCTGACGCCGTGTCCGGATATCTCCTCCACCTCCGATATGCGCCGGTTGTCTATTTCTTTTCCATAAGCCCGCTGGAGGGATGCGGAAATCGGATGGTTGGAATAGCTTTCAGCATATGCAGCCAGTTCCAACAGTTGTTCCTCGGAGATCCCTTCTGCATGAATCTCATGCACATTGAACACAGCTTTTGTAAGCGTCCCGGTTTTATCAAAAACCATTATTTCAGTCCTGGCCAACGCTTCCAAATAGTTGCCTCCCTTGACCAGAACACCCTTTCTTGATGCTCCGCCTATACCGCCGAAGAAGCTCAGCGGGATGGAGATGACAAGAGCACACGGGCAGGATACTACCAGGAAGGACAACGCCCTGTATATCCATTCGCTGAAAGCTGCTCCGTTTATTACAAGGGGAGGAACAAAGGCAAGAAAAACAGCAACCAAAACCACCACAGGGGTGTAATATCCCGCAAATTTGGTTATAAACTGTTCCGATTTGGATTTTTTGCTGCTGGCATTCTCCACCAGATCAAGAATCCTGCTTACGGTGGATTCTTCATACTCCTTGGTAACCTCTGCAGTGATAACCCTGTTTACATTTATACACCCGCTGAGGATGTCACTTCCCACATCGACTTCCCTGAGAGCGGACTCTCCGGTAAGAGCTGACGTATCCACCATTGAGCTGCCCTCAATAACTCTGGCATCCAGAGGGATTTTTTCCCCCGCTTTTATTACGATGATGTCCCCGACACGAACTTCATCAGGATCGACTTTGATGAGCTCATCGCCCTTTTTCACATTCGCATAATCCGGGCGGATGTCCATGAGGCTCGCTATTGACTTTCTTGACTTATCAACAGCATAGTCCTGAAAGAGCTCTCCAAGCTGGTAAAACAGCATAACCGCAACGCCTTCCGGATATTCGCCGATCAAAAAGGCGCCAATTGTGGCAACGCCCATCAGAAAATTCTCATCGAAAACCTTGCCCCTGATAATATTTCTAGCGGCTTTTCCAACCACATCTCCGCCTGCAACAATGTAGCTGGCCGCAAAAAGAGCGATCTGCAACCATTTTATATCTGACCCGACGGCAATTGCCGCAATAAACACCGCCGTACCTATAATTATCCGCCAAAGATGCTTTTTCATAGTCATAACTCCTTTAAGCTTTTTTCATAACGGTATCCGGCTCAATCTTTTTTATTATCTTTTCTGCAGCCTGTATAATTTCGGGCATTTTTTCATCTTCTCCATCAATGATGAGCTTTGTAGTTATGAAATTAACGCTGGCTTCCCTCACACCGTCAAGCTCTTTGATGGCCTTCTCCATTTTTGCCGCACAATTGGCGCATCCCAAACCTTCCAATATAAATTTCTTTTTCATAGCTATATATCCCCCTTTATAACCTTTATAATTTCTGATTTTGCTTTATATATCTCAATCCCGGTTTTCCGGTCTTTTGAGCGCCTTCCTTTTGTTTTTAATATGATTTATTGAACAAGTGTTCATATATTGACTTCTATTAATTTTTATGTCAGCAACTGCTGTAATATTTAAAAAAGTTTATAATATTTAAAAGCTTATAATTTTTAAATGTTCATAATTTTTATATGTTAAAAATTTTAAAATACTGGAATAAACATACGCAATGCTTAAAATGTTCAAATGTTTTAAATGTCTCAAAAATTTCAAATATTGCTATATATCACTGCACCACTATTTCCACTATTCCAATATTTCTCCATTCCCCTATTCCTCGTTTATGTGAATCAGTCCCTGGTCAAATATCTGCCTTACATGCTCATCATCCAAGGAATAATATACTATTTTCCCTTCCTTCCGGCTTTTTACCAGATTGGCCTGTTTCAATACCCTTAGCTGGTGGGAAATTGCCGACTGCGTCATGTTGAGCAGCACTGCGATATCGCAAACGCACATTTCCGCTTCATCCAAAGCCCAGAGTATTTTGATCCGTGTCGAATCTCCGAACACTTTGAACAACTCCGCCAGGTCATAGAGCGTTTCTTCCTGCGGCATTTTGCTTTTCACCTGATTTACGACATCCTCATGGATTACGTCACAGTCGCATCTTTCAATCTGTTCATATTCCTTCGCCATTCCATCACCCTCTCCCTTGAACACTTGAGCGATTATTCATATATTATACTTCCATTATATTCATGCAATAAAAAAATGTCAAGCATTATATGAAAAATTGTTCAAGTGTTTTATTATTAGATATTTTGAAAAGACAGATTTCACTTTACCGGCAGCAAAAGTGGAATTTACTTTTTCAATTGGCCATTTTCATTTTGACAAATTTAGTCTCACTGGCAACAAGTTGCTTTATAATGGTATTATTATTAATAAAATCGTGCTGTTGATTTCCAGAACAGTCGGGTAAACTCATTGGATTTATTCTTTAATAGAAGTTGCCTGACCTTTGCTTGAGTTGAAAAGGAGGGTTTTTATGCCATGTAATTGGGAAAATGTTGATGAAATAAAGAGAAAGCTCCGAAGCCTGAAAAAGCTCGAGATCAAAATACGTTCGGCAAACACTTTCGACTATGCAGAGGCAGCCGGAAGGCAACCAAAAATTGACCTTGTATGGGATAGATTTTTTAACATAAACAATGCTGGCAATTCAAAAGCCAGATACTCTTTGGAAAATATACTTTCTATGAGCAAAGAAGATTTCAAAGATGTCATCAACGAGTTTTTTTTCAATGTATACTACAAATATTATATGGAAAACGGCATTGTGAACTATAGTTTATATGACCCTGAAATCCTTAAATGGATGGGCCTTCCACCGCATGCCGGCCTGGATGACATAAAAAAGCGATTCCGCGAGCTGGCTAAAAAGTATCACCCGGACACCGGCGGAGACAGCAGCAAATTTATTGAGCTTATGGAAAACTATAAAAAGCTTGTGGAGTGAAACTAAAGATTAAAACTGCTGATAAGGAGACGAAAAACTTGAAAACTTCAAAAGAAGTGTATGAAAATCGTAAAAATAAGTATGATCGGTTACTTCAAAAGCAAACAAAGGCATCCAATCTTTTAAGCAATCTAAGATTGCTGGTTATGTTGGCAGGTTTTGCTGGAGCGTTGCTTCTTTACTCGACGCGAAACTATATACTGCTGGCAGGTGTCATGGCTGCCACCCTGATCCTATTTGCTTATCTGGTCATACAACACTCAAAAGTTATTGAAAACAAGGAATATACCGCCTTACTGTCAAAAATCAATGAAGATTCCATTAAACGCTGCAAAGGAGAGTGGAATGAGTTTCCCGATGATGGTAAAGATTTCATGGATGAAAACCATCCCTACTCCGGTGATCTCGATATCTTTGGCCCCGGCTCCCTGTTTCAGTGCATAAATGCTGCCATTACTTATACCGGTCGACGTATGCTGTCAGACCTATTGACCCGGCATCCAACAAATGCAGATGATATCCGCAAAAGGCAAGCAGCCATTGAAGAACTGGCAGGAAAAGTAAGCTGGAGACAGCGGTTTCTGGCAGAAGGGCTTATGGCAGAAACCAAAATGCAGAACCCGGAAAGCCTGATTGCTTGGGTAAATCAGGAAAATCCTTTCTTCAGAAAAGCTTGGGTTGTTTTCTTGGCAAAACTGCTCCCCTCAGCCACTCTTCTGCTTTTGCTTACAGCCTGGGCAACCGGCATTATACCCTATTATATACCGGCTCTTGCGTTGGCGGTTCAATATATCCTGTTATCCGTCAAAAAGAAGGAGCGAAACAGCAACTTCCTTCTGGCAAAAAAATACAGCAAGGATATCAAGGTCTATTACAATCTGATAAAACGATTGGAAAATCAAAAATTCCGCTCCGAATATCTGAAAAGCATAAAGGGCAGCATGATGAACAGGGAAAGCCAGACTGCCTGCTATCAAATGAAAAAGTTGTTTAAAATCGCAGATTCCCTGGATAACAGGAAAAATGCCTTTTATTTTGTTTTCAACATACTGACCCTATGGGATTATCAAAATCTGATCGCTCTTGAAAGATGGAAAGAAAAGTCAGGTCGGTTTCTAAAATCCTGGATTGAAGCCATCGGCACTGTTGAGGCTTTGTCAAGCCTGTCCATATTAAGATTTGATAATCCGGAGTGGTCGATGCCGGAAATCACATCCAACCAAAAGCCTGTTTTTGAAGCAAAAGGCATGGGACACCCGCTGCTAGGACGGGAACGGGTGAACAACGACGTGCAAATCCTGGAACCCATACATACTCTTCTTATAACCGGTTCTAACATGTCCGGCAAGAGCACTCTGCTTCGGGCCGCCGGTATCAACCTCGTTTTGGCTTATGCGGGAGCGCCCGTATGCGCCGGATTTTTCCGGGCTTCATTAATGCATGTCCATAGCTGCATGCGGGTGAGCGACAATCTGGAGAAAAGCATATCTTCTTTTTATGCTGAGCTTTTGAGAATCAAGTCAATTGTTGCAAAATCCAAAGAAGGTGAAAGTGTATTTTTTCTGCTGGATGAAATCTTTAAAGGAACAAATTCCATAGACAGGCATATGGGCGCAAAGGTTCTGATACGGAAGCTATGCAGCACAAAATCAATCGGATTGGTATCCACTCATGACCTGGAGCTGTGCGACCTGGAAAAAGAGAATAATGCGGTAAAAAACTACCACTTCCAGGAGTTTTATGAGAATGGCAGAATTTGCTTCGACTACAAGCTCCGTCCCGGGGCTTCCACTACCCGCAACGCCATATATTTAATGAAGCTGGCTGGCATTGATGTAGAAGATGAACAAATTTAAGTTTATCTAAAGTTTATTAAGGTACCTCTTATTCCTTCACATTTTATAGAGGTACCATTTGCAGGTGGCAACCTCATACTTTAGTTCATATTGCCTCTCCACCCCGTTGATTTCGCTTTGACAACGGTAAACCATCATTCGATTGCCGGCCAGCTTCTCTTCACTTCTTTCCGAGATACGTCCTATTTTTACAGTAATAAACTCATTATTGTCGTCCTTTATCTGAAACTTAAAAGGCGTCAAAGTGCCATTTTCCGAAAACCACGCTATCATTTTTATCTGTTTCATATAAACCTTCATCTATCTCACCTTCTAAAGTATGCTTGTCATCACCGGAAAGTCCTCAACTATGCCGCCCTGGAGCGGTGAAAGCCTGGAGTAAAGGAATCCTGCCCTAAAGACGCTTAGGCTTCCGAATTTCATTCTTATGCCATCTATGGCCTTATCTATCTTCCTTTGCTTTTCATAATCCTTTTCCAGCATGGAAAGCTGAACAAAATCATTTCCGCAGAGCTCCGATACCCTCACCCCCAAATTCCTTATAGGTTCGCCCTTCCAGGCTTCATCAAAAAGCCTGCATGCCTCTTCATATATGGCGTTTGTACAGTCCGTTGGGACAAAAAACTTCCTCTGGTGGGAATAGGACTTAAGCTCGTTGGTCTTTATCGACACCTGTACAAGCCTGCAGCAAAAATTGCCGTGACGCAGCCTCATGCCCACCGTTTCCACCAATGACAGCAATACCTTGTGGGCGGTTTCCCGATCCTCCACATCAAAATGGATGGTGCAGCTGTTCCCTATGCCCTTTACATATGGTATTTCCCCTTCGGGCTTCACTTCCGAATTCTCAATTCCGTTGGCATAGCACCATAAAACCTCACCCCAGCTTTTAAACTTGTATCTTAGATATTCCACCTCCGTATTGGCCAGGTCTCCTATGGTATATATCCCCATTTTCATGAGTTTTGCCTCCGTAGCCGCACCAACCATGTACAAGTCCCTGACATTGAGCTTCCACATCTTGAAAGGTATTTCCTCTCTGTAAAGGGTGGTAACAGCATCGGGCTTTTTAAGGTCCGAAGCCATCTTCGCCAGCAGCTTGTTGGTGGATATGCCGATGGAAACCGTAAACCCCAGCTCTTTTTTAATCCTGTCCTTAATGTGGTGAGCTACCTTCACAGGATCTCCCAATACTTTTTCCATGCCGGTATAATCCAAAAATACTTCATCAATTGAAAAAACCTGTATCCTGTCCGAATAATCCTTTAATATTTCCAGCATCGCAGAACTGCACTGCATATAAACATGGTATTCCGGAGGAATCACCACAAGGGACGGACATTTCCGCAGCGCCTGGACAACAGGCTCACCGGTCTGTATGCCATATTTTTTTGCCGGAATGCTTTTAGCAAGCACAATACCATGACGGGTCGCCTGATTTCCCCCTACAATGGATGGTATTTCCCGATAATCAACTGTTCCGCCATGCTGCAGAGCATACACGGTAGACCACGACAAAAAGGCACTGTTTGCATCCACGTGCATAATAATCCTGTCATTCATAGTTCTTCCACCCCGCACACCCTATTATAATACCGAACAAGTGTTCGTGTAAATACCTATTTTAAATTATGCATAACCGGGTTATTTCATACCATGAAAAAGAAAAACGGATCATCGAACATTTGTTGTTCTGAAGCAAACGGTTTTAGTTTTTTGATCATACAGGACGTGAGAAAGCATATAAAAAGGCCTGACTCCGATATTCTTCCGGAATCAGACCTTGACTTCGTAATCTTTATTTGACTGGCGAAAGGTTCAATCTCCCGCCTTTTTCCTACTTAGAGCCCGCGGCTCAAGGCGTTTAGCTTAATTCAAGGCAATTAACCCAATACGCTGAGCAACACGCCGGCCGCGACAGCCGAGCCGATAACACCTGCCACATTCGGACCCATAGCATGCATGAGGAGAAAGTTTCCCGGATTGGCTTCCTGGCCGACCTTCTGGGAAACCCTGGCAGCCATAGGAACGGCTGAAACTCCGGCTGAACCGATAAGAGGATTCACCTTTCCTCCTGTTGCAAAGCACATCAGCTTGCCAAAAAGCACACCGCCGGCAGTACCGATAGAGAATGCTACAAGCCCCAGAGCAATGATGCCTAAAGTCTTTTTGTCCAGGAAGGCATCCCCTGTTGCCGTTGCACCAACGGAAACTCCAAGGAAGATGGTGACAATATTCATCAATTCGTTCTGTGCAGTTTTACTTATTCTTTCAACGACACCGCTTTCCCTGAAAAGATTGCCCAGCATCAGCATTCCCACAAGCGGGGCAGCATCAGGGACTATGAAGGAAACAATTATCGCTACCATGATGGGGAATATGATCTTTTCCGTTTTTGAAACAGGTCTTAACTGTTTCATTACTATTTCCCTCTCTTTTTTGGTTGTGAGAAGCTTCATGATAGGCGGCTGTATCAAGGGAACAAGAGCCATATATGAGTATGCAGCAATGGCTATAGGACCGAGGAGATGAGGAGCGAGCTTGGAAGTAACGAATATGGCCGTCGGTCCGTCAGCTCCACCTATAATGCCTATCGCGCCGGCTTCCTGGGGAGTATAGCCTAAGGCACTGGCTCCTATGAAGGTTATGAAAATACCCAACTGGGCAGCCGCACCGAGAAGCAAGCTTTTAGGATTTGCAATCAAAGGACCGAAGTCGGTCATCGCCCCGATGCCAAGGAATATGAGGGGCGGGTATATTCCCATCTTTACTCCCTGATACAGGTAGTAAATGAGTCCACCTTCATCATAAGAGCTCAAGCCTACCACCGGCAGGTTTGCCAGGAGCATACCGAAGGATATGGGCAAAAGAAGAAGCGGCTCATATTTTCTCACGATTGCCAGGTATATAAGAAAACAGGCAATGCCGATCATGAGAAAATCCTTCCAGTTGCCCTGAACGAAGCCTGAGTTTAATATCAGATCTTTGACGGTATTAATGAATTCTGAAAGCATATATAACAACCATCCTTCTAACTAAATTGTGCAAAGCTTTTTAAACATACTGTACAATTAATGCAAAACAAAAACACTTTCAGGGTATTACATGCAAAGAACACCTGCAAGCTTAGATACCTACAGCTTTGCAGCTATCTGCTCCTTTCTGCTGACGGAATTCCATACGGGAGAAATCTGGGGTATGCGCCTGTATGATTTCACATGTATGTTGGATTCGGAACTTCCGCCCATTGCCGCGATTACGGCAGCAGTCAATACAGCTACCAGCTCACTGTCGTCCTTTTGTTCTATGTATGCTGTTGACTCTTCAACAACATCCTTGTGAGCCTGGGGGGCCGGCATATCATTATCCTTTGTGTTCATTTTGTCTTTGCCGCCCGTCTTTCCGGCGCTTGCAATTTTTGAAAACAGTGAAATAATAGCCGATAAAAGTATCAATACGATAAAGACAACTACCATTCCCACAATAGTAAGATTAATAGCTAGTTCCATGTGAGCACCTCCTTTGTCTAATATTATGCTGCGTTCTTAGGAAAAACTTTAACACTTTTACAAATAATTTATGTGCTTTTTCCGTCCTAAACATCACTTAAAATCCTCATAGCACATAAATACCAAAATAAAAGCAGGCCACCCAAATAAAGAGTTTCCCACCCTGGAAACAAAATACCTTTGGAATCAAACCCGTGTTTGTCCAACCGAAGATTGGCAATTATTTAATTTTTAACAATATTATATCAATTATCTCATAACTATTCAACTGAATTTTTGCTATATTTTGCTTATCCAAGGTAATGGCAGCCTGCAAAAAAGCTTACAGATTCGCACTGTAAGCCTCCTCATGTCCTTCATTATTTTTCAAAATACGCGTTTTTGTTTTTATAATTTGACAAAAATCAACATCTTACAAAAAATCAATTCGAATTTCACCATCAAAATTCTGATGCGCTACATATTGGTAATCAGCAGACATGCCTTGTCAAAATCAATTTCCCCTTAAAGCGTTTTTTGCATTACATTATAGTTAAGGCACCGGCACAATGGGTTAAGTTATTTAATATTATCCTCTCACAGGCTGATGTTCAATTATCAGACATGCTCATTTTCGGAAGAAAAATTATAAACTCCGTTCCCTCGTTTATTTTGCTCTGAACCAAAATCTTTCCTTTGTGGGCTTCGACTATTGCCTTGGTGATGGTAAGGCCAATTCCTGCACCTCCGGTCAGCCGGTTTCTTGATTTGTCCGCACGGTAGAAGCGTTCAAAAACATGGGGCAGATCCTCGGGGGGAATTCCTATGCCATTGTCTTTAATTCTTATCTCCGTGGCCTCGTTGCCACCTTTGACCGTTATCTCGACCCTTCCTCCCTCCCGGGTATATTTTTGGGCGTTGGATAGAAGGTTTATAATCACCTGGCTTATTTTATCCTTATCCGCATAGACCGTCTCTTCCTCCCCGGAAAAACTCACGGAAATATCCTTGTTCATGAAGCCGGTTTCAAAATTCCGGACCAGGTTTCTGATGAGCTCCGAAATATCAAAGCTCGTCCGGGTCAAAACCAGGTTCTCACCTTCATACCTGGCCAGCTTTTCAAGATCCCCTACCATCCGGTTTATTCTTATGATCTCTTCATGGCAGCTTTTAAGCCTTTCGACATCAGGTTCCCATATCCCGTCAATCATCGCCTCCATATGGCTTTGCAATGTAGCCAGGGGTGTCCTGAGCTCATGGGCCACGTCTGCTGTGATTCTCTTTCTAATAGACTCCTGATTTTCCAGAGTTTCGGCGAGGTTGTTGACCGTTTCTGCCAACTGGTCAATTTCCCTCGTATTGGACTTGACAGTGGCTCTGTCACTGTAATATCCCTTTGAAATCATCCGTGCCGTGCTTATTATCCCGGAAATGGGTGTGCTCAGCCGCTTTGCCATCATTGCACCTATAAAAAGAGAAAGGAAAAAGGAAAATACAGCAACAGCCATCATCAGCCTGTTGACTGTATTTATGAAATCAAGGTCGCTATCGCTGAAATAGTAAGGCCCGATATAACCAATCTCAATTTTGCCGATTTCGTTCAGACTGCTAAAAATGGGATATTCATCAACCACATAACCGCCCTCCCAGCCTGGATAACGGTTTCTCATGTTTTGAGCCATATGGCTGATTATCTCCTGGCATTTTGAATTATCATGGACTGTCGCATCCCATATGACCTTTCCGGAGGAATCGGACACCTTGATGATCATTCCCTTTTCCAAAGCGCTGATGCATATGTTTTCTATGGAATCGGTGTTCCATTTCCCATCCTCTGTATACTGCCTGCTCACGGAACTTACGATCTCCCTGCTCATGCTCTCCTGGTTTTTTATGATGTAATCCCGGAAATGCTTTTCCAGCAGCAGGTTCGTGAGGATGCCAGCCAGAAAGACGCATATCAGGGCAACAAAAATATATGAAAGGGACAGACGGGTTCTTAAGCTGTATTTCACCTCATTCACCACCAAACCGATAGCCTATTCCATGAACCGTCAGAATGTATCGCGGAGCCCGGGGATCCGGTTCAATTTTCTGCCTTATGTTTTTTATATGGGTGTCAATAGTCCGGTCGTATCCGTCATAATCCTCACCCAGCACCGAATATATCAATTCTTCCCTCGTAAAAACCTTATCGGGATGCTTCGCCATAGTTACCAGCAGCTTGTATTCCTTCGGAGTTAAATTTATAGCTTTTCCTTTCCTTTTTACCTCATATTTCTGCGTATTGATGACGATATCGCCATTATTAAAGGACAGTATGTCGGACAGCGGTGCCGCCGAGTCGGCACTTCTCCGCAGGACAGCATCAATCCTGGCCACCAGCTGCCTGGGGCTGAAAGGTTTGGTCACATAGTCGTCGGCTCCGATATTCAAGCCTCTTAGGATATCCTCCTCGTCAACCTTTGCGGTCAGCATGATTATAGGAACTCTTGATTTTTCCCTTAACTTCCTGCAGATATCCTCGCCCGCCATATCAGGGAGCATCAGATCCAGCACTATAAGCGAAGGATTTACCTCCTGGAATTTTTCCAGGGCCTGTTTGGCGGTATATGCTTCATATACCGTGTAACCGCTGTTCTCCAGGTATGATTTTATAACCTGGACAATTTTTACTTCGTCGTCAACCACCAATATATTCTTGTTTTTATTCATCGCTTTGTTTATCATTGATAACTCTACCTTACCTTGTTGATCATGAAACTGTCTTTTAGTATAAAGTATAATTTTATAATTGCTGTCATCTCTTTAGCCCAGCTGCTTTTACTGAAAGCAAATGCCGGTGGAGCCATCTCATGCCTGCAAAGCGCCACCAGTAATATGAGAATGACATTGGTATTTTCATGTCCACAAGCTAATACTTCGTAGAATTAATTTGCATATTAGCTTGTGTTTTTAAAATCATTTTCTCAAAATATCTTATCAGATTATTCTACACATCATATTATAACATTAAAGGCCATCGGAAATATTGGCATTTTACAGCGAGTTTTTTCCTGCCCATTGCAAGTTATCATCCGCTTATAGCAAGTTTTCCCCTGCTCATAACAAGTTATCACCTGCTTATAACAATTTTTCCCTTGTTCATAACCAGTTTTCACCCGCTTATAACGTGTTATTTCCTGCTTATGTTGCTCTGCCGGTTTAGACTGCAGCAGTCGGGTACATTTTTTCCATAAGCTTCTTCATTTTCCTTTGCGAGCTTTTCCAGAAAAGCTTTTATAGCCTTTTTCAGTCGTTTAAGCATAAACCTCGCACCCCCGCTTTTATTAAAATCCAGCTCTTTCAAATTTAAGAGCAAAGGCTTTATCTTTTCCAGTTGGCAAACAGGTCTTTGGCTGCTTCAAAAATTTCAGCCTGAATAACAATATTAGTCCCATCATCAGTCTTGTATTCTTCCGTGATAGGTACTGGATTGCAGCCTCCTGCAATTATCTCCACCTGATCGGCCTGGAATCTGTTGCCGCAGTTCTGGCATACCAGCACCTTTCCTTCCTGCTTGTAATAACCTCTTCCGGAGCTGTAACATACCTGACAGGTGTTGAAGGCTGTTCTAATTGTACCGTCATCGGCTTTTATAGCCAGAACCTCCATTTTGGTTTTGCCTAACTTATAGGGATAAAACTTTGCAACCTCCGTAACCTCACTTTTCAAAATTGTCAAATCCCCACCGGAATTCACGGCATTGCTTTTGCTTCCGGTATTAGCTTTTATCGCGATGATGGCAATAATCAATAAAATAGCTGCCACCCCCGATGCGGTGAAGATTCTCCTTTTTGATTTTTGTGCTGCCTGAGCTTTTTTAATTTGCTGACTTGATTTTCCCATCACGATACCACCTTCATTTTATTTTTAGAATACAAGGCCGATGGCCGGCTTGTTTCAAGGATACTGTAATCTCAATTTCCAAGCGGTTTTTCAATGTGAACTTTCGCTTACCGGAAATCTTCCACAGTGTTTGTCTTTGAATTTTACCACAGGATTGTGGAGATTTTATGAAGAAACCTTGGATATATCCTGGATTATCTTGCATCCGGCTTGTAGGAAATAGGCGCAAACTTATTGATGAAATCTGTCCGTCTTTTTGCTATATTTATAAAATGTATGTATATATTATATTTTTGCAAACGTAACTTATTTTTTAATAACATATTTTACTGGATAAAGGAATGATGGCTATTAATATCATGCATTTGAAATATGCGGTGGAGGTTGAAAAAACCCGCTCAATAAGCAAAGCCGCACAAAATCTGTTAATGGGGCAGCCTAATTTAAGCCGTGCCATTAAAGACCTGGAAGAATCCCTGGGAGTCACCCTGTTCAAGCGCACTTCCCGGGGTATACTGCTGACGCCGCAGGGAGAAGAATTCATACAGCATGCAAAAAAAATCCTTGCCCAGATTGATAAGGTGGAAGCCTTATTCAAAGACAGGAAAATCGACAGGCAGGGATTTGCCATATCTGTTCCCCGGGCCAGTTACATATCCTGCGCTTTTACGGAGTTTGCCAAGGGCATCGGCAGCAATAAGCCGGTAGAGCTGATATATAATGAGACCAATTCCATGAGCGCCATAGAAAATATATTGGAGGAGGATTACAACCTTGCCGTTATACGCTATCAGAAGCAATTTGAGCAATATTTCAAGGCCCTTCTTCATGAAAAGGGCCTCGATTCCGAAGTGATCCTGGAATTCTCCTATCTGGTGCTCATGTCGAAGCGCCATCCCCTTGCCGGGAAGGATGAACTAAAGCCTTCGGATTTGAGGGAATGCATTGAGATCGCCCATGCTGATCCCATTGTGTCTTCCATGTCTCCTATAGATGCAAAGAAAGCAGAGCTGTCCGATTTGTCGGACAAGCATATTTTTGCTTTTGAGAGGGAAACCCAATTTGATCTATTGAGCAACGTTCCCAATACCTTTATGTGGGTATCCCCTGTTCCTCAGCGCCTTCTGGAGCAGTACGGACTGGTTCAGAAAAAGTGCGGTGCCAACAGGAAAAAGTACAAGGATGTGCTGGTCTACAAAAAAGGCTACCATTTCAGCGAAATGGACAAGAAATTCATAAGCTGCCTGAATGATATCAAAAGCCGGATTACGACCTGAAAACATATCAAGCCTTTAATAAAGACCGTTATCAAAACAGATAAAATGCATAGATACGGTTCTACTGCAGCGCAGCCCGCAATATGCCGCGGTTGAGCCGAAGGGATATTCTGAAGAATTACAGCATTATAGGTATGCCGATAAAGATATATCGGTATGCCTTTTTTATATTTCACAAAACACATAAGGATTGTTAAAATAATAACATATTTTGTGAATAAAATAACATACTTTGTTAAAATAATAACCCCATTTATGCCATTTTTTATTAAACTATGAAATTGATACTGACGGCATAAACCGGTAAACGAAAATGCAATTATCGTGAAGGAGGCAACAGCTATGCAATATCGTGTGGAAAGAGATTCTATGGGCGAAATGCAGGTGCCTGCGGACAGGTACTGGGGAGCACAAACCCAGAGAAGCTTTCAGAATTTCAGAATCGGCGTGGAAAAAATGCCGCTGGAAATCGTTCATGCCTTCGGAATACTTAAGAAGGCTGCCGCCATTGCAAACTATAATTTAGGAAAACTCAGCGAAGAAAAGAAAATTGCTATAGAAAAGGCCTGTGACGAGGTTATCTCAGGCAAACTGGACGACCACTTCCCTCTTGTCGTCTGGCAGACGGGCAGTGGCACACAATCCAATATGAATGCCAATGAAGTTATAGCCAACCGTGGGAATGAAATCTGCGGCAAAAAGCTGCTCCATCCCAATGACGATGTAAACATGTCCCAAAGCTCTAACGACACATTTCCGACAGCTATGCATATTGCAGCCGCCATCGGAATTGAAGACAGCCTCTTCCCTGCCATGGACAAACTGATTGCAACCTTAAAGCGGCTGGAAGAGGAAAATGAAGGTATTGTAAAAAGCGGACGCACTCATTTGCAGGATGCTACACCCATCAAATTCTCTCAGGAAATCAGCGGATGGCGCAATATGATCGAAAAAGCAAGGGCGATGCTGGAAGCTGCCCTGCCGGGATTAAAGGAGCTGGCCCTCGGTGGTACCGCAGTAGGTACGGGCCTTAACGCGCCAAAGGGCTTTGCCGAAGAGGTCGCGAAGGTCGTAAGCAGCCTTACCGGCAAAAATTTTAAAACCGCAGAAAACAAGTTCCACGCCCTCACCTCGAAGGATGAAATAGTATTTGCCCACGGAGCTTTGAAAGCCCTTGCCGCAAACCTTATGAAGATCGCCAATGATATCCGTTGGCTTGCCAGCGGTCCCCGCAACGGCCTCGGTGAAATACAAATCCCCGAGAATGAACCCGGCAGCTCCATAATGCCCGGCAAGGTGAACCCTACGCAATGCGAAGCCATCACAATGGTTGCGGT
The DNA here is from genome assembly GCF_002896855.1 of Clostridium thermosuccinogenes. NCBI lineage: Bacteria > Bacillati > Bacillota > Clostridia > Eubacteriales > Clostridiaceae > Clostridium > Clostridium thermosuccinogenes. Next base: position 2,278,437 of record NZ_CP021850.1, read on the forward strand.
ACAAGTTATCGCCAATGATGTGGCAGTTGGCATGGCTGCGTCCCAGGGAAATTTCGAGCTCAACGTATTCATGCCCGTGTGCATATATAATTTTCTTCAGTCGGTTAGGCTCCTTTCCGATGGAATCAACTCCTTCAACGATAATTGCGTTGTGGGCATCAAAGCCAACAAGGAGAAAATGAGGCACAATCTGCATAACTCTCTCATGCTTGTTACTGCCCTCAACCCGCACATAGGCTATGACAATGCGGCAAAAGTGGCAAAGAAAGCATACCAGGAGAATATTTCCCTGAAAGAAGCTTGTGTTGCTCTGGGCTTTCTCACCGCTGAAAAGTTCGACGAGGTGTTCAAGCCTGAGCAGATGGTATGAAACAGCCACTATAAAGCACATTGTTCTAGTGTTTCCGTCGGCTGATAACTCTAATCAAAGCAATCGAGAATCAGCCGGTAACGACAAATCGATTCATACGAAAATAAAATGTGAGGAATGAGATATGATCTACAGTTATTATCCAGGATGTACTCTTAAAACAAAGGCAAAAGATCTGGATGAATATGCAAGAAAATCGGCAGAAGTACTGGGAATCAACCTGGAAGAGCTTCCCGACTGGCAGTGCTGCGGTGCGGTTTATCCCCTTGCGCAGGATGAGATTGCCACAAGGCTTTCGTCCGTCCGTGCTCTGGCATCCGCCGGAAGTCTCGGCCGGGATTTGGTTACCCTCTGTTCCGCCTGCCACCATGTGATAAAAAGAGTCAACAATGACATGAAGACCAACCAAGACATAAGGATGAAGGTCAACAATTATTTGGAACCGGACAAGGAATACGCGGGAGAAACCAAGGTCATCCACTTTCTGGAACTCCTGCGGGATGTTGTCGGATTTGATGAGCTTAAAAAGAAAGTGGTAAATCCTTTGACCGGGAGAAAGATCGGAGCATATTACGGATGCCTGCTGCTTAGGCCGGGGAATGAAATGCAGTTTGACAATCCCGAGAACCCGGTAATTATGGAAAATTTCATCCGCTCCATCGGAGCCACTCCTGTTGTCTATCCCTATCGCAACGAATGCTGCGGAGGCTATGTATCAATAACCGAAAAGAGCCTTTCGCAAAAGAAATGCAATACCATCGTCTCATCGGCTGCTGAAAAGGGTGCTGATGAAATCATAACCGCATGTCCGCTTTGCATGTACAATCTTGATACCAACAGCACGGAGCGGAAATTGCCGGTGCGTTATTTCACCGAGCTTCTTGCCGAAGCGCTGGGTGTTAAGTAAAGGAGGGATCAACAGTGCAAGCAGCAGAAAGAGAAATAGCCGAAAATATCATCCGAATCAGCGGCGTAAATCCCAGGAAATGCATGAAATGCGGAAAATGCTCCGGCACATGCCCGGCATTTAATGATATGGATATACATCCCCATCAATTCGTCTCCATGGTGGAGAAAGGAAAAATAAAAGAGCTGATGAAGTCCAAGTCAATCTGGACATGTCTTTCATGTTTCGCCTGTGTGGAGCGCTGTCCAAGAAATGTGGAGCCTGTGAAGCTGATTGAAGCCGCAAGGCTCTCCGTAATACGCAGGCAAGGAGAAAACCATCTGAAAGCCGACGAAATACCCGCCTTGCTGGATGAAAACATACCTCAGCAGGCAATCGTCAGTGCCTTCAGAAAATACAGCAAATAACCAACACATCAGAATGGAAGTGAGTTAATGCAAAAAATAGGCGTATTTGTATGCTGGTGCGGAAGCAACATTGCTGCAACGGTTGACGTAAAAGCAGTGGCAGAAGCCGTCAAGCATGAACCCGGCGTTGTTTATTCCTTCGATTATCAATACATGTGCTCCGAAGGCGGTCAGTCAAAAATCCGCCAGGCCATACTGGACTATGGACTTACCGGCATTGTGGTTTGCTCCTGCTCCCCCAGGATGCACGAGCAGACCTTTAGAAAGGCAGCCGCCTCAGCGGGATTAAACCCATATATGGTGGAGATAGCCAACATCCGGGAGCATTGTTCCTGGATCCATAAAAATAAAGACGAAGCAACGGAGAAAGCAATCATCCTTGCCAGAACTGCTATCGCAAAGCTAAACCTGAACAAGCCTCTAGTGGCAGGAGAAAGTTCTGTTACAAAGCGTGCGCTGGTCATAGGCGGCGGAATTGCAGGAATACAATCTGCGTTGGACATCGCTGAAGCCGGTTATGAAGTAGATATTGTGGAGAAATCCCCTACCATAGGCGGCAGGATGGCGCAACTGGACAAAACCTTTCCGACCCTCGACTGTGCAGCCTGCATCCTTACCCCCAAGATGGTGGATGCCGCATCCAGCGATAAGATAAACCTCTATACTTACAGTGAGATAGAAGCCGTTTCAGGCTTTGTCGGAAACTTTTCCGTCAAGATAAGGAAGAAGGCCCGCAGCATAAAAACCGAGCTTTGCAGCGGCTGCGGAGTGTGCACGGAAAAATGTCCTTCAAAAAAAGCTAAAAGCGAATTCAATATGGGGCTTTGCAACAGGACTGCGATCTATATACCCTTTGCCCAGGCAATCCCGAATGTTCCTGTGATTGACCGGGAGCAATGCATTAAATTCAAGACGGGCAAATGCGGTTTGTGCCAGAAAAGCTGCCCTGCCGGAGCCATTGACTTTACTCAGCAGGATGAGATCGTCGAAAGGCAGTACGGTGCGATTGTCGTCGCCACCGGTTTTAAACCGATTTCCCTCGAGAATTTCGATGAGTTCTCCTATTCCCTGTCTCCGGATGTGGTAACCTCTTTGGAATTTGAGCGCATAATGAACGCAGCAGGCCCCACAAAAGGCCAGCTGCTCAGGCCATCGGACAATAACCATCCCCACACCATCGTTTTTGTACAGTGTGTGGGTTCAAGAGATACGTCGGGATGCGGCAAGCCATACTGCTCAAAGATTTGCTGCATGTACACCGCAAAGCATGCGATGCTTGTAAGGGAAAAATATCCCGATACCGAAGTTCATGTATTCTACATCGATGTCAGGACACCGGGCAAGAATTTTGATGAATTCTATCGCCGTGCCGCGGAAGAATACGGCGTTAATTATATAAAAGGAATGGTCGGCAAGATTGCAGAGAAAAACGGAAAGTTGATGGTTCAGGGTTCGGACCTTCTTGCCAATGAGCAGATTGTGATAGAAGCGGATATGGTGGTGCTGGCAACGGCCATTGAACCCGATGAAACCGCAAAGAGCCTTGCCACAATGCTTACTGCAAGCATTGATACCAACAATTTCTTCACCGAAGCCCATCCGAAGCTGAGGCCGGTGGAAAGTCCGACAGCGGGAGTTTACCTTTCCGGTGTGTGCCAGGGCCCCAAGGATATCCCTGAAACTGTGGCACAGGCAACAGCAGCCGCCGCCAAGGTTATAGGACTTCTTTCCAAAGACAAGCTCCTCAGCAACCCCTGCGTGGCCGGGTCCGATGAAATGCTGTGCAACGGCTGCTCAGGCTGCGAAAAGGTTTGTCCCTACGGCGCTATTTCTTACATAGATAAGGAATTTAAAGCCGCAGGAAAGGTCGAAGTGCGCAGGGTTGCAAAGGTAAACGAGGCTATCTGCCAGGGGTGCGGTGCATGTACCGTAACCTGCCCGTCAGGAGCAATGGATTTGAAAGGCTTTACCAACAGACAGATCATGGCGGAGGTGGATGCAATATGCCGATAAATAAAAGCAAAAATGGAGAGTTTAAGCCCTTGATCGTAGCATTTTGCTGCAACTGGTGCAGTTATGCCGGCGCAGACCTGGCAGGAACGAGCAGGCTGTCCTACCCTGCTGAAGTAAAAATCATAAGGGTCCCCTGCTCCTGCCGGGTCAACCCGATGTTTGTTCTTCGGGCGTTCCAGAGAGGTGCCGATGGAGTTATAATATGCGGCTGCCATCCGGGAGACTGCCACTATTCGACAGGCAACTATTATGCAAGAAGAAGAATGACTCTGCTTTTCAGCATGCTGGACTATCTTGGAATTGAAAGGGGCCGGACAAGGGTCGAATGGGTTTCAGCAGCGGAAGGTGTCAAGTTTTCTACCGTAATGAACGAATTTTCAAAGACCATTCACGATCTGGGTGAAAATAAAAAGTTGGGGGATCTGCGATGCAAAGAATTTTTGGATTGATAAAGGATAAAGCCGAAAAGCTGCTTGCCGGCGGAACCGTCAACAGAATTATCGGCTGGACCGGCGGCGAGTTTTTTTACGACCCCACTCCCGCGGTTTTTAAAAGTAAGGAAGAGCTGGAAGGCTTGGTATATAACAGCTTCTGTGCCAGCAATTTAAGCAAATATCTTATAAGTGAAAGCAAAAAGGACGGTAAAATATTAGCGCTGCTCAAGCCCTGCGACACCTACGGCTTTAATCAGCTGGTCAAGGAACACAGGATAAAGAAAGACAATGTTTATGTCCTCGGCATTGAATGCAGCGGAATGATAGATATAAATAAAATCAGGGATTTGGGCATCAAAGGCATCACAGGGATTTCCGAAGAGGATGACAGCCTCGTGATACAGACTATTTACGGAGAAAAAAGCTGCCGGCGCAGCGATGTATTGCTGGAAAAGTGCCTCTGCTGCAAAGGGAAACAGCATATGGCTTATGATGAGCTGGTCTGTGCCGATAAGCCTACTGATGGTTCCTGTCAGGACACCCTGGAAGCATCGGCGAAGCCGTCCGAATCTACGACCGACCGTTTTGAAATGGTGAAAAAGCTGGAAGCCATGAGTCCTGAGGAACGTTATTCCTTCTGGCGGAACGAGCTTTCAAAATGCATACGCTGCAACGCGTGCAGAAATATATGTCCGTCATGCTCATGCGTAAAGTGCGTATTCGATAACGATGCCTCCGGCATTGCCAGCAAAGCCAACACCGACGCTTTTGAGGAAAACCTGTTTCATATAATCCGTGCATTCCACGTTGCAGGACGCTGCACCGATTGCGGTGAATGCTCAAGGGTCTGCCCTCAGCATATTCCCCTGCACCTTTTAAACCGTAAAATCATAAAGGATATAAACGAGCTTTACGGTGAATATCAGGCCGGAAAAGATGCGGAATCCCGCGGACCCCTTACGGACTTTGCAATGGACGACCCGGAACCGGGTATTGTTGCGGAAAGAGGAGGAGATCATTGATGTATAAGATACCGGTAAACCATTTGACACAGCTTTTTTCCTTGATTTCCGGCGACAGGGCTTTGTATGCGCCAATAGAAAAAAACGGCCAGGTAAGGTTCGGCAGGTGGTCCGAAAGTGAAAAAGTCAGCCTTGACAAGCTGAATACCATAAGGTCGGCAAAGGATTTTTTCTTCCCCCAGAGTGAAAATCTCGTCGCTTTTAAAACTGAGGGAAAGAAAATTACAATTATTGAAAATAGAGATGATAGTGAAGCTTTTATATTATTCGGTGTCCGCGCCTGTGATGCTGCCAGCTTCGATATTTTGGACAGGGTTTTCCTGTCGGAGCCGGTGGACACATATTATAAAGCGAGACGGGACAATGGCATTGTGATCACCCTTGCCTGCAGCGAGCCGGAAGAGACATGCTTCTGCAATGTTTTTGGTATCGATGCGGCCAATCCTGCCGGCGATATTGCCACCTGGATCGTAGACGATGTGCTCTACTGGAAGGCTGTCACTGCTAAAGGCGATGCCTTCACCGAAACTGTAAAAGGATTGATTGAAAAGGCAGGCTCCTCCGAAAACCTGTTTGAAGCCGCCGGTTCCCCGGAGGAAGAAAAGCTGAAAAAATATAAAGAGAATGTGAAAAAAATCATGGATAGCCTTCCCCTGCATGACTTGAGTCTTGAAGGATTTAACGGCGAAGCCCTGAACGATAAGTTCAATTCACCCAAATGGAAGGATCTTTCGGAAGCATGCCTCGGCTGCGGCACATGCACCTTTGTATGTCCCACATGCCAGTGCTATGATATCCGGGATTACGATACCGGACATGGAATTCAGAGATTCCGCTGCTGGGATTCCTGCATGTATTCCGATTTTACAAAAATGGCTCACGGCAATCCAAGAACAAGCCAACTGGAAAGATTCAGGCAGAGGTTTATGCACAAGCTGATTTACTTCCCTGCCAACAACGACGGCGTATACTCCTGTGTTGGATGCGGAAGATGCATTGCCGGATGCCCGGTTTCGATGAATATTGTAAAAGTTGTTAAAGCTATGGGGGTGGATAAAAATGTATAACCGTGAACAAGGCATAAACGAAGCCCTTATTCCAAAACTCGGTGTTGTCACCGATATAAGAGTTGATACACCCGATGTCAAAACCTTCCGGGTAAACGCCCTGGACGGAGGTGTATGCTTTAAGCATATTCCCGGCCAGTGTGCCATGCTTTCCATACCGGGAGTTGGTGAAGCGATGTTTTCGATTACATCCTCCCCTACCAACACTGAATACATGGAATTCAGCATTAAAAAATGCGGATGCCTTACCGAATGGCTGCATCATATGGATGTAGGACAGCAGATCACAATCCGGGGGCCTTACGGAAACGGCTTTCCTGTGGATACGGAATTTAAAGGCAGGGATTTGCTGTTCATTGCAGGCGGTATAGGCCTTGCCCCTCTCAGATCCGTTATCAATTATGTAAGGCATTACAGAGGTAATTACGGCCATATCGACATTGTATACGGATCAAGAAGCAAGGAAGATCTGGTGGATTATGAAGAGATCATGAATGAGTGGTCAAAAGAACAGGATACCAACGTCTATCTGACAATTGACCGGGAACAGCCTGGCTGGGACGGCCATGTGGGCTTTGTGCCTAATTATGTTAAGGAATTGAATTTCGATACAAATAAAACAGTGATTATTTGCGGGCCGCCTATCATGATCAAGTTTACCCTGGCTGGCCTACAGGAGCTGGGATTTGAAAAGACCCAGGTTTATACCACGATGGAACTCAAGATGAAATGCGGCATCGGAAAATGTGGACGCTGCAATATAGGTTCAAAATATGTGTGCAAGGACGGCCCGGTTTTCCGCTGCGACCAGCTGGATGAACTGCCGAACGAGTATTGATTGGGAAGTGAGGATACGGATTATGGAACAAATGGTTAATGTGTTTTTGATGGGCAAAAAATATTCAGTCCCGGCAAATCTTACAATTATGGGAGCAATGGAATATGCAGGATATCAGCTCATCCGCGGCTGTGGATGCCGTAACGGGTTTTGCGGTGCCTGTGCTACAATATATAGGATAAAAGACGACCGGGAACTCAAAGTCTGTCTGGCATGCCAGACCAAGGTTCAGGAAAATATGTATATTGCCACGCTGCCGTTTTTCCCTCTGGTGAAGCAGATATACAACATAAATGAAATCAGGCCTACAGAGCAAATAATGATGCAGCTTTATCCGGAGATATACAGGTGTATCGGCTGTAATGCCTGCACCAAAAGCTGCACCCAGGAGCTTAATGTAATGCAGTATATTGCATTTGCCCAGCGTGGTGAATATGAGAAGTGTGCGGAAGAGTCCTTTGACTGTGTAATGTGTGGAGTCTGCTCCTCCCGCTGCCCTGCAGGAATATCCCATCCACAGGTGGCACTGCTGGCAAGAAGGCTTACCGGCAAATATTTAAGGCCCGGCTCGGAGCATTTGGAAAAAAGGATTTGCGAAATCGAAAACGGAGATTTCAAGGAATTGCTGGAAGGGCTAATGCAGAAGCCTGTGGAGGAACTTAAGGAACTATATAACAACAGAGAAATTGAGAAATAGGGAGGGCTGATAATGTATACACAGGAAATGCTTGATTCTATCAGAAAAGTTGAAGCAACAAGACAGGAAAGACTTGGTCATGAACCAAGAAGGATGACCGAAAGCGAAAAAAACGAGTTATTATATAAATATCATCCCGATTACAGGCAGGACAACTTCTCTGTTTTAAAAATCGGCCCTAACAAGGGAGACAAAGTGCCTGACGAACTGGCCGATCTGCTTCAGGGCAACAGCCGTATAAAGGATGAGGAGATAGATCTTTCCAAAGTGGACTATGATGTTGATGTATTGGTTATAGGTGGTGGCGGCGCCGGTGCATCGGCTGCTATCGAAGCGCACGAAGGCGGCGCTAATGTAATGATTGTCACAAAGCTCCGCATAGGCGATGCCAACACCATGATGGCAGAAGGCGGAATACAGGCTGCCGACAAGGAAAACGACTCCCCTGCCATCCACTATCTTGATGCCCTGGGAGGCGGTCACTATGCCAACAAGCCTGAACTGCTCTACAAACTTGTGACGGAAGCTCCCTCGGCGATCAAATGGCTGAATGATCTGGGGGTTATGTTTGATAAAGCTCCCGACGGCACTATGATAACCACCCATGGCGGCGGAACTTCCCGCAAGCGGATGCATGCGGCAAAAGACTATTCCGGGGCGGAAATCATGCGTGTTTTGAGGGATGAGGTTATAAACCGCGGCATTCCGGTGATTGACTTCACCTCAGCGGTGGAGCTTATCCTTGACGATGAAGGAAAGGCCGCGGGAGCTGTTTTAATGAATATGGAAACCAAGGAATATATGGTGGCAAGGGCCAAGACGGTCATAATCGCAACGGGCGGTGCGGGTCGTTTGCATTACCAGGGCTTCCCCACCTCCAACCATTACGGAGCAACGGCAGACGGCCTCATTCTGGGTTACCGCGCCGGAGCAAAGCTCCTCTATGCGGATACGCTTCAGTACCATCCGACGGGAGCTGCTTACCCCGAGCAGATTTTCGGAGCTCTGGTGACCGAAAAGGTCCGCTCTCTCGGTGCCATGCTGGTAAATGTCAATGGAGAAGCCTTTATGCATCCCCTGGAGACCCGTGATGTTTCAGCAGCCTCTATTATCAGGGAATGTGACGACAGAAAAAAGGGTGTATCCACACCTTCCGGTTCCGGCGTATGGCTTGACACTCCCATGATTGAGATCATTCATGGTGAAGGTACGATAGAAAAAAGAATTCCGGGCATGCTTCGCATGTATTCAAAATATGGAATTGATATAAGAAAAGTACCTATTCTCGTATATCCGACACTGCACTACCAGAACGGTGGTCTGGAGATAAACGCTGAATGTCTTACTACCGTTGAAAATCTCTATGCTGCCGGAGAAGTAGCCGGAGGTATCCACGGCAGAAACCGTCTCATGGGTAACTCCCTCCTGGATGTAATTGTATTCGGACGGAACGCCGGTAAAAATGCCGCAAAGAGATGCAAAGAAGTAAAGTTGGGCCGACTCACCCTTGACCATGTAAGCAGGTTTTCAAAAGAAATGGAAGCCGCAGGGATAAAAAGCAGCTGTATTTCTCCCAAACTATTGCCGATATATACTCGTAGGCACGATAAATAATACTGGCGATAAGCTGCAGCTTCGCCCATCATTTTAGAAAGGAGGACTCTGATGCCAAATTCAATTTCATGGGCTTTGGCCTTCTGAAATTGCGGCTGGCATCGGAAATTTGACATGAATGAATTAGCCAGTGTTTTGGAAACTTTAATGATAGTGAGCTTCGGAATCTCATGGCCGCTTTCCATAATAAGGTCATACCGTTCCCGCTCAACTAAAGGAAAAAGCCTGTTTTTTATGTGCTTTATATTCTTCGGATATATCTGCGGGATTGCATCAAAATGCATTTCCGGCACATATAATCTGGCTTTCTGGTTTTACTTCCCCAATGTCATCATGGTAGGGACAGATATTTGTCTTTATTTCAGAAACAAGAGAATTGAAGCATCCAATAAATAACCATATAAAATGTTTTGCAGATATTCTTCCCCCTTATCATGCAAAACTCAACTATAGAATGGATACAGTAAATTAGACATAAAAATATTGGAAGCTTTAATCTTATAGAATTTTCCTTATCACAAAGTTCCCCCGGCGATGGATTTTGCTCCTGGAAGCACAGCATACCCCCCTTGCCGGGGGAACTTTCATTTGATGGAAAACTCAAAGGGAAATTTACCAATAAACTAGACTTATGAGCTTTAATTACCTGTTTATGAGAAAAAGCCCTATGATGCACAATATTGATCCCAGTATCTTGTTCAATCCAAAGTCTTCCTTAAAAAACATTACTCCTATGGGAATAAGAATCAATGCCAGGATAATATTGGCTACCAATGACCCTACGCTTATATTCCATCCTGCTCTATATACCAGCATGTAGCCCAACTCCAGTCCGACAATTGAGATGGCAAGCACAATGCTCGTCCAGTTTAACCCCTTGAAGGATTGAAAAAAGCCTGCCTCTGTCTTGTAAAAATGGGATGCAGCAAAGGTCAGAATTGCAGCAGTCACATAGGTAGTAAATAATGCCGTAAAAGGATTGGCATTATTTGGCGTGGATTTCTGGCATATATGATACAGAACATTTGATGCTACAACAATTACTATTGAAAACACATACATAAACATGAATATTAGCCTCCTATTTTTTGCGCATATTGTCTTAACCACTACAAGTAGTATAAATATAAATGGGAATAAAAGCAAATGCAGCTTGCCTGAATTGAGCTCAGGCAAAGCATGCATTATCCTGCCCTTATACCTATATAGATCAACATGAAAATAAAAATGTTATTTTCATTATTGGATGCGCTTTGCAAGCATGAGTGGTTATACTAATTATTATCCTGACAAATGAAATGCCCCATTCGTTTTAATCAGCTTTGTCCCATGCATTTCATGTTTATGTTTAGGCCTTTAAAATAAATATCTGCTATCCTTCAAGCCCCTTTGAGATCAAAAACTCAGCCACCTCTTCAGCCGTAGGCAGAGAAGGCTGAGCTCCTTTCCTGCTGACGCATAATGCACCTACGGCATTGGCATATTTAATCGCCTCTCTTATATCGCCGGATTGCATCATTTTTAATGTCATGGCAGCAGTGAAGGAATCTCCTGCAGCGGTTGAATCCACTGCTTTTACCTTATAGGCCGGGAAAATTTCATATTCTCCGTCTTTATACAAAAGCGCTCCCTTGTCACCCCTTTTGATGACAACATACGATGCTTCAGTCAATTCTGCCAGCGCCTTTGCAGCTCTGACCGCACCCTCGGCATTATCTGCCTGCATACCTGTCAAAGCGGCAGCTTCACTCTCATTAGGGCTTATGACGTGGATGCCTTTTAGCCTGGAGAGATCAATTCTTACCGCCGGTCCTGCGTCCAAAACGACAGGAATGCCTTTCGCCGAAGCCTTTTCAAAGGCATAATATACTATGTCCAGGGGGATTTCCAGCTGCAACATTAGCGCATCATAGGATTTCTCCAGAGCATTGTCCACATCCTCCTTTGTAATACGGCTATTGGCTCCCGGGAAGACGATAATCCGGTTATCACCGTTGGATTCCACGGGTATGGCTGCAAGCCCTGTCTGACTGGTATTGTCCTTTATAATAAAAGATGTGTCCACACCATTGTCCTTCAGATTGCGCAATAATACTTCTCCGTTAGCATCGTCGCCGACACGGCCGCAAAAAGTGACCTTTCCGTTAAGCCTTGCCGCGGCAACAGCCTGATTTGCGCCTTTTCCTCCGGGAATATAGGAATATTCATACCCCAGCACGGTTTCACCTGTCAGGGGAACTCTTTCAATATTCATAACCAGGTCCATGTTGATGCTTCCGATGACCAGTATTTTTACTTGACCCTCCATCATAATCCTTCCCTTCCCCAGTATCTTGCATCAATGCCGAAAAAGCAGGACGCACAGCTGTATGATTTTTTAATTCGCAATCTTTCTAAACAGATCTGCAAATATGGGATCTCTATATATAAAGTACGCACTTCTGATAAAATGCCGGGATTGGTCGAAGCTCCAGGTATTATGGTCTGTAATGATCGGACTGTGAACCAGGTGAGTGGGAACCCAGCCAGGATTTATCAGCCATGCGATGGTTGAAATATCCCAGATAACCTTTGACCATGCAAAGGGGTCGTTTGTATAGCTCCTGACTATACTTGTAAGGTAAGTGCCAATTTCACTTTTACCATCTATGTACTGTTCCAGCTCGGAAATTGTCGTCAATAAATGGGTGGTGACACCGGCGCATGGAATTTGCACCAACGGCACTCCGCTGTCAAAGACGATGCGGGCAGATAATATATCCTGGGACAAGTTGAACTCCGTAGCATTGTCCCAAAATAACGCGTTTCCTCCCAGCCATACGACAACTATTTTTCTTATGATGTCCGGCTCAATCAGCATGGCGGAAGCGATATTGGTAATAGCGCCGATTGCGACTACATAGAGGGGATCATCATCATCGGATTTCATTGCCCGGTTGATCAAATCCCTGACCGCATCACTCTCTTCCGGCTTTTCAATATTCTTGAGATAATCGGTGGAGCCTTTAAAAGCAAAATTGTTTGCATCAACCTTCAACATACCGAGGATTTTCAGGATTTCAGTATAGCTTAATTCCATACCCTCTTTAGGACTTGTGGATCTTTCGTTATAAAAGGGTGCTGCATATACCGCTTCAAGATCTATCTTTTCCTTTGATTTAAGAGCATAGGTCAGGGCGAACTGGTCGTCCACTTCATTATATGTATCCGTGTCCAGCACCATTCTCACCTTTCCGGCTGGTGGTTCCAGCCTTTTCAATAATAATTGGGCAGAAAGCTTCGGAAATTGCATGCAAATCCCTCCTAGATAAAGCCTGTGATTATAAGGCTTGTTTGATTAAAATCATCTATGAACAACATTATATATGATTAACATTTATTTGTGGTTAACATTGTTTGCGATTATTACACATAATTGCTGCGTAGGATTAACATCATTTGCGATTAACATTATTTATGATCAAAACATTACTTGTGATTATCATTGCTTTCTGTTATCAGTATTTGTGATTGCTGTCCATTTATGATTATTATTGTGAATACTTATTGTTATGATTACCATTGTTGCCTTTACCATCATTTGCGATTACTATTGATTGCAACTTCCAGTGTTTATGCATTATTATGATTATCACTGCCTGTTATTTATATTGCTCATGATCAGAACGGCTGCCGTCATAGCATGTATGCCAGCAGCCGGTATTATTTTTCTGACTTTATATATGAAGCAATACACGGTCCTCCCTGCTAGTCCAGTTCAACCGCCCCCGTGTAGAGCTGATAGTATCTTCCGCGCATTGCCAGGAGTTCCTCATGGGTACCCTGCTCTACAATCTCACCTTGTTCCAGCACGATGATCATGTTGGAATTCCGCACGGTGGAAAGCCTATGGGCGATTACAAAGGTAGTCCTGTCTTTCATCAGCCTATCCATTCCCTGCTCGATATGCTTTTCCGTCCTTGTGTCAACAGAGCTGGTGGCTTCATCGAGTATCAGGATAGGAGCTTTCGAAATGGCCGCCCGCGCAATATTCAAAAGCTGGCGCTGACCCTGGCTCAGGTTGGCGCCGTCCCCTTCCAGAACCGTGTCATATCCCTCCGACAATCTTTCTATAAAGGAATGGGCATTGGCTATCTTGGCAGCGGCTATTACCTCCTCATCGGTGGCATCAAGCCGTCCGTAGCGGATATTCTCCCTCACCGTTCCGGAAAACAGATGGGTATCCTGGAGCACCATAGCTATATTGCCTCTCAATGACTCCTTCTTGATTTTTTTGATATCTATGCCGTCAATCAATATCTGTCCTTCCTCTATTTCATAAAACCTGTTGATGAGGTTGGTTATGGTCGTCTTGCCTGCACCGGTAGAACCGACAAAGGCGATTTTCTGGCCGGGTTTTGCCGTCACGTTGATGCGCTTCAGTACGGTCTTATCAGGGGTATAGCCGAAAGTCACATCCTTCAGCACCACCTCACCTTTTATCGGTACAGCACCCTGTTTTGGATGTGCCTCGGAGCATATCTCCACCGCATCCTCCGGATCTGGCGCTTCAGGTGCCTCATCCATCACATCAAACACTCTTTCTGCTCCCGCCAGAGCCGCGAAAATGGTATTCACCAGCATGGACAATTCATTGATAGGCCTTGAAAACTGCCTGGAATAATTGGTAAATATCGTGAGCCCTCCGATATCAAAATTTGCAGTAAGACACAGGATACCACCGATGGTTGCAGATATTGCATAGCTTACCTGGCTTAAATTGCCCATAACAGGTCCCATGATACCGCCGAAAAACTGTGCCTTAAACTGCTTGCCCCGCAGGTCATCGCTTAATAATTCGAATTCTTCCATAGCCGTATCTTCATGGTTGAAGACCTTTATAACCTTCTGTCCGGTTATTGACTCCTCGATGTACCCATTGACAGCAGCCAGAGCCTGCTGCTGACCTATATAATATTTGCGGCTTTGCTTGCCGATAAATCCGCCTACATATATCAATGCCGGCACTGTCAGAATGGTAATTATTGCCAGAATCCAGTTGGTGACAAACATCAGTACGATTGTGCCTATCAGGGTGACAACGCCGGAAAATATCTGGGACAGCGTATTATTAAGCATCATGCCCACTGAATCCAAGTCGTTGGTAAAACGGCTCATGATTTCACCATGGGTATGGGTATCATGAAATTTCACCGGGAGCTTCTGAATTTTGCCGAACAAGTCTTCCCTGATCTTAACCAGCGCATTCTGGGATACTCCTATCATAATTCTCTGCTGCAGGTAGGTACATATGGTACCAACAGCGTAAATGCCTGCCATCACCAGGATGCCCATCACAAGATTCATCAACTTCTCTTCTGCGGACTTGGCCGGATCTACCAGATTGTTGATTACAGGACGCAAAATATAGCCGCCTCCCAAGCCAGCCAGAGAACTGCCCAGTACACAGGCAAAAACAAATGGTATTTTTATCTTATCCCGGCCGATATATGCAAACAATCTTCTGATTACTCCGAATGCGTTTTTAGGTTTTCCGCCGCCCATGGCGCCATGAAAGCGTCCCGGCCCTCCAGGACCTCCCGGCCTTCGCCCCCTAGGTCCCGGTCCTCCCGGACCAAAAGACGGGCCTCCTGCGTTCTTGCCTCCATACCTGCGCAGCAATGCCTCTTTTCTTTCCTCGCTAATACGACCCATTATGCCGTCACCTCCTTGTTCATTTGGGGATGCTCCTTATCCATCTGCGAATAGTAAATCTCCTTATATGCTTCACAATCTCTCATTAATTCTTCATGGGTGCCTATTCCGGTGATCTTTCCGTCATCAATCACCACGATTTTGTCTGCCTCTATCACAGAAGAAATTCTCTGGGCAATGATGATTTTCGTCGTGTTCTTCAATTCATTTCTCAGGCTTTCCCTGATTTTTGCCTCTGTTGCCGTGTCCACTGCGCTGGTGCTGTCATCCAGAATTAAGATTTTAGGCCTTTTCAGCAGCGCCCTGGCAATGCACAATCTCTGCTTTTGTCCGCCGGAAACGTTGGTACCACCTTGGCCCAACTCAGTTTCATATCCATCTTTAAAGGATGAGATAAATCCATGGGCCTGCGCGCTCTCCGCAAACTTGCATACCAATTCGTCATCCGCGTCTTCATTTCCCCATTTGAGGTTTTCCTTAATTGTGCCGGAAAAAAGGACATTTTTCTGGAGCACTATGCCGACTCCGTCCCTGAGATTCTTCAAGGAGTAATCCTTCACATTCACATCGTCCACCAGCACTTCCCCCTGGTCTGCATCGTACAGCCTGGGAATAAGCTGTACAAGACTGGACTTGCCGGAACCTGTTGACCCGATGATTCCCACCGTCTCTCCAGGGTTTATTACCAGATTAATGTTTTCAAGAACCCATTTTGCGTTATTTTTGTAGTATTTAAAGCACACGTTTCTGAATTCAACCTTGCCATGGGCTACAGTCAAATCCTTTCTGGAAGCATGTTCATCCGTAAGGTCGATATCTGTGTTGAAAACCTCATTAATACGCTTTATCGATGCCAGCACTCTGGAGCTGTTCAGAATAATCATGGAAACCATCATCAAAGACATCAAAATCTGGACCACATAATTCACAAATGCGGTAAGAATTCCTGTGGTCATGCTTCCCGCTATAACCTGCCTGCCGCCAAACCATACAACAGCTAAGGTTGTGACATTCATAGCCAAGGTTACCACTGGGATGGCAAAAATGACTACCTTCAGTGCGTGGATTGTACTGTCCTTCAAGTCCGTGTTTGCCCTCTTGAATTTCTCCTCCTCATACTTCTCCCGTATAAAGGATTTGACAACCCGGATATTCGTCAGATTCTCCTGGGTGGCGGTATTTAATGCGTCCAGCTTCTTCTGCATGGCTTCAAAGCGAGGAAATCCGGTCTTTATTATGCAGTAGATGGTGAATGCCAATATGGGAATGATGCACATTATAACCGTTGCCAGCTTGGGATTCAATGAAAAGGCCATAATTAGCGCACCGATAAACATGCCCGGAGCCCTCAAAGCCATCCTCAGCATCATCTGGATCATATCCTGTATCATGGTTACGTCGTTGGTCAACCGTGTGACCAAAGAGCCTGTGCTATATCGGTCAATATTGGCAAAGGAAAACTTCTGAATTTTGTTGAAAAGGTCCTTCCTTAAATCGTTGGCAAATCCTGAGGATGCCTTGATGGCAAAAAAAGCACCTCCGGTACCTCCCGCCATCATGATGAACGCTGTTATCACCATTGCCACACCCATCATGATTATATAAGAAATGCTCCTGCCTCCATTTACTCCTTTATCGATGATATTGCTGAGCAGGAGCGGCATGACTACCTCACCTATAACCTCAACAATCATAAGAACGGGTCCTATGATAAATGCGGGAAGATATGGTTTAACATATTTCCAATATCTTTTCATAAATTTTTAACTCCTTCAAACCTAAAACTTAATATGATGCTTAATTAACTCACTATTTAACTTGTTTTATATAATTTTCATTTTATTTCTTCTTCCATCCTGGCCAAATTAGAGTCCAGCTTTCGCAGCAAGGAAGACAAGGTAGATAACTCTTTTTCGGTAAACCCGTCAAAGAGCTTCTGATCCACCGACTCAAAGATTTGCTTGCTCTGTTCCACTACTTTATTTCCTTTTTCAGTGATGATAATCTGATTGAGCCGGTTATCCTCCTCGTCCATGATTTTCTTGATATATCCCCCTTTTTCAAGTTTTTTCAGGGAAACCGCTATTGTCGCCGTCGATACCTCCATCGACTCGGCAAGCTCTTTTTGCGAGGCGTACCGGTTATGGGAGATTTTCATCAGCAAATGGTGCTGAGCTTGGTAAACCCCTGTCTCCTGGAGATAATGCTGCATGACTTTCCTGTGTTTTATCACCAAACCAATCATCAGTTGTACGGTTTCTTTAATAAGGTTTCGGTTAATCTGGTTAGGTACCATTTCCTTCCTTCTCACCACCTTTTAGCACATTTCATTAGTTGGTTTATAGTTAACATTATAATTATTAACTAGTTAACTATTCCTTAATATATCACTTCTTTTCCTATGATGTCAATAGCCAGTTTTCATGGAATCTTTCATAAAAAAGTAAAGGGGTTCGGCAAACCGCAGTTTCCCGCCCCCCGATTCGCAAGTATTATTTGACTTGAGGATATTTATCCATGAAAATTCTGTTTGCAGCCTGGAGCTTATCAAAATACTCTCTATAGGAATTGCTCAATATTTTCATATTCTCAACAAATATATCATAGTAGCCGTTCTCTTGAAGGAATTGGGACAGCAATTGCCGCATTTCATAAGCCGGTGTTTTTTTGAATTCATCCGAATTTCTATATTTCAGATATTCATCAATGGATTGCTTGTTCCTTTCCAGATACTCATCGGTATTATTTACAGCCTCCATAATTGCTGAATTGAGTTTTTCCATTGCCTGCTCCGACTGCTCGAAAAATTGACACAGATATTCTTCCACCTCTTTCGGGAATTCTATTTTTTGAATTCCGTCCAGATAGTCAATAATTTTATTGTACGCCTCTTGTTTTTCATCGGTATCAATCTGTCCGTCAAGGAACTGCCCGAAGTGCAGGCATAAATACATTCCATAGACGCCTGGGAAAGCTTGAAGCAGCCTTTCCTTAATTGTAAAATGCTTTTCAATGTTATCTTCAACATAGGCAGCCGTCTGGTCAATATCATAATCTTTCATCAACTGCTCCAGACATTTTTTCTTGGCCAGGGATTTCTCCACTTCCAAATCAGCCTTGTATTTGCATTTTGCCAGGGCAGCTCTTTTGTTATTGCTGGCCAGAATATCCTTGATATCGCCAACACTGATGCCTAATTTTCTTAGCACACTGATTTCCTTTAATGCAGCAACATCATCATCGCTGTAATTGCGATATCCGTTGTCTTCAACCGCCGGAGAAATCAACCCTTGTTCTTCGTAATATTCAACAGCCTTCTTCGTCAGTTTGCATTCTTTGCAGACATCTTTAATAAACATTTCCATCACCTCGAAATTATCATAGACCAACCCCCAAGGCGCTAGTCAATACCTATTTGCACGAAATTCATGACGGGTTTTCTCCGGCAGCATCCCCTAAGTTAAATGGCTGCACCTTCATGATTTTACTTCCAAGTTATTTAGTTTTTATAAAGCTCATGCTTTTCTTTGTACATTACCGAATCAGTCAAGCCCATGTTATTATTTATTCTTTCTTAACACAAAATAACATTGATTATCTACGTATTCCATTCCTCTGCTTGTATTTTTCATATCCCTTTTTGATTTTCCATGCTTGTTATATATTTCGGTGTGATTTTTACTGGCATTTTTATCGATTACGTATTTTCTGCCCCTTTTATAGACGATCGCATCCAGAATTGCCATAGAATCTCCCAACGCGTCTTCCGCATCCCTATGATGATTATTGGTCAAAATAATCCCACCGGGCTTTACATACTTTATGCATGATTTCGAAATTTCACCGGCATATAACGAAATCAGCAAATCGTAGTTTTCTTCCCTTACTGGCAGCGGTTTGGTATAATCTCCATGAATAAACTGAATATATGCAGATTGCTTATATTTTTTATTGCTGTTTACAAATTCCAAAATACTTCGCGCATCATTAAAGAACTCCTCTGCAGCTGCGCTTTTGTCTACATATATGACATGCGGGAAGTAAAAGGAAGGGGTTATATGTATCGAGCAGCCCGGATATAAGACAGTACTGCAGTCATATGTCCTTTTTAATGCCTCAAACAGCCCTGCTCTGTCAAAATTCATATCTGTGTAAAATCTTTTGTAAGAGTCAACATTCCTATCGCTGTTCATGCAAGCCTCCGCACTTAAACTTTACTCAAACGTCCTCTTCATCCTATCTTTTGCTGTTGTTTCAGACAGCGTTCAGAGCCTTTAAGGCATCTTACAAATCAAAGCTTACAATACGATCTACTTTGTCCACTTCCTTGGGCAGCCTCCTTGCTATATCGTCTACAAATTCTTTAGAAAGGTTTAAAAGCTCCATTGTTTTGTCCAGATAGATAAAATTCTTATTGTTTCCTAACAACCTCTCGTAATAGTTGGTGCTTATAGCATCTGCCAAGTGCAATATCCTGATTTCATTATTAGTATTGCTGTTTATGAATGGAGTATGATGATACTTGACTATATCCTTGATTTCCTCCGGCAATCCCCACTCATCGCACAGCCACATTCCGATTTCCATATGTGTCAGTCCGCTTAATACAATCTTTTCTGCTGCCACCTGATGCAATCCTTTTAACTGCAGTGAAAAAATTTTATCCAGGTGTTCCGGCAAGCATATATCTAAAACTGTCACACCAATGTCATGTATTAATCCATATGTAAACATTTTATCCTTATCACACAAGCCGGTTTCGACTGCAATCATGTGACCGGCGATGGAAGTGCCGATGCAATGCTTCCAGTATGCTCTATTATTAAATATTTTAGTTCTTCCATCCTTATTTGATAATAATAATCGGGTTATGAACATGATGGCAATGGTCCTGACATTTTTTGCGCCCAAATATAGAACTGCGTCTTTCAAGGTCAATATTTCACGGTTTAACTTCGTACCATAGTTTAAGACTTGTATTAAAATTGCTTCTAACCTGGGAAGACTGGATATCTTCTCAATGCATTCATTCATGTCAAATTCACTGGGTTCCAACAGCATGTTCAAAGTTTCGCCAAATGCCTTTGGTATTTGGGGTAGGTAATTTGACTCCTTGATTAGCTTAATAATTGGATGATTTTGCATTGTAATCCCCCTCTCAGAAATTCTGAGCAGGGAAATCGTGCTTAAACCAATGGTCGTGGAAGAAATACAAGTAACAAATCTCCAGTTCTGCTTTCAATACTCCTGGTGATTTTCCTGCTCGTATAATTATTTTATATAGTTAAAGACAGTATTCCGACTGTCTTATAACCCTTATTGAACCACCTTATTGCGGCCTTGCTTTTTGGCTTCGTATAACTTGCTGTCTGCCAGCTTTATTAAGTCATCAGATTCCAATGTGGTATCCTTGACAGTAACCAGGCCAAAGGAAGCCGTCACCTTTATTAATATATCATCAGCTTTTACTGTCATATTTTCAACTTCTTTTCTTATTCTCTCCACTATCTTGCCGGCCTGTTTATCATTTACATTATGTAAACATATTAAAAACTCATCCCCACCGTACCGTGCTATCCAATCAGTTTCATTTCTAATGGATTCAATCATAACATCACTGAACTTTTTAATGACAAGGTCACCCACATAGTGGCCGTATGTATCATTTATGCTTTTGAAGTCATCGATATCCACCATGACAATAGTCAGATATTGGTTGCTTTCATTGCTGCGAGCTATTTCAACAGGAAGCATTTTATTCATGTATCTTCTGTTGTATAAGTTGGTGAAGGAATCTTTCAGCAAAATACTGTTTATGTCGTTGGTAATATTCCTTATCTCATGCTCATTTTCCCTGTCAACCGTTTCAAAAAGCAGATTTCCAGTAACATCCTTAAGCAATTCTATGACCATTGCCTTTCCTTGTATTTTTACAGGTGTTGCAAAAAATATGTGCATCTTTTCCATGTCATACTGTATCTTTACAAAAGTTTTATTTTCTTTTAAAGCCTTTTCGGCAATACATTCCTTGCACATCTCACTGGTTTCCCAAAATGCGTAACAGTCAATATTTCGGTATATTAACTTATCTTCCTCAAGGGTGATTGACTTCCTGGCTATCGGGTCAACAACCCGTATAATATCAAACACCTTTTCATAGGGCTCTGTCACTTGCTTAAATATATCATATTCAGTCATATGTTACGTATCTTCTCTCCTTTAACTCTGAGTCCTGGTTTGCGTTACAGCCTTTAATTATCTTTTTATTATGTATGCAATAGACTATCTATTTCTTCCGGCGGCAGCGGTCTGCTCACCAGGTATCCTTGCCCCAACTGGCATCCGGCTTCTTTTAAATATAACAATTGCTCACTGGTTTCAATTCCCTCTGCCACCACGGTTAAATTCAAGCTTTTCGCCATCGCTATTATAGATTTAACCAGGTTTTGCTTTTTTGAAACATTAAGCAGGCCGTCAATAAATATCTTGTCTATTTTCAACTTGTCCAACTCAAAAAGATCAATCTGCCCAAGGGAAGAAAAACCCGTACCAAAATCGTCCATGGAGAATTTAATGCCGTACTTTTTCAGCCCCTTAAGGTTCTTGACAATCGTTGCCAGGTCGCCGGAAGATACTCTTTCAGTTATTTCCAATTCGATGTTATCGGGTTTGACATTATTTTTTTCTATAATTTCCATAACTCTTTTGCAAAACTCTGCGTGTTCCAACTGCTCTACCGAAATATTAACCGCTATAGGAAAGATACCGTAACCTTTTTGCTTCCAAAGGTTGATTTGCTTGCATACCTGTTCCAGCACCCATTCTCCAATGTATTTAATATGTCCGGTTTTTTCTGCCAGAGGTATGAATACATCCGGGGATACCCTGCCAAAAACAGGATTATCCCATCGCAGCAGCGCTTCCGCTCCTACAATATTCTTAGGATTTCCCACATCAAATATCGGCTGATAATAAACTGACATCTCTGAGTTGGATATTGCCATTGTCAAAAGGTTGGCCATCCGAAATCTCTCTTCAATTTCGCGGGAAATGTCCTCGGAATAAAAGAATATTCTCTTTTCTGACCGGCCATTTTTCTTATACAGAGCCGTTTCTGCATATCTTATCAAGGTTTCCGCATCCCTGCCGTCATCGGGAAACCTGCTGATTCCAATATTAGTTTCAATATTCAATACCGTATTTTCTATCATAAATGGCTGCCTGATGCTCTCCAGCAGCTTTTCCGCCAAGTTGACCACATCCGTTTCCTCGCCAATGGATTTTGACAGAATCACAAACTCATCTCCGCTATATCTGGATAAAATACTATTATCCTTTATTACCAGCAGCAATCGCTTTGAAATTTCAATCAATAGCTTGTCCCCGATATGATGCCCCAGAGAGCTATTGATTTCCCTAAAGCCTTCTATATCTATAAAAATGACTGAAAATCGCTCATTGTCCTTGCGGGTTTTAATATGCTTGTCCACAAGCTGCAGAAAGTGCCCACGGTTGTACAATCCTGTCAAAAGGTCTTTTTGCTGCAGTTCAGCCATTCTTCTGTCAATTTTCTTCTTTTCCGAAAGATCTTTGAAAATGCCGACATAATGGGTGGTTTTATTTTCTTCATCCTTTATGCTGCTTATGGTCAGCCATTCAGAGTAGAGTTCTCCGTTTTCAGCTTTGTTCCATATCTCTCCGCTCCATGTGCCCTTATTCTTCACTTGCTCCCACATTTCATTATAAAAGTGTTGATCCTGAATCCCTGACTTCAGTATGTTCATTTTCCTGCCCTTTACTTCCGGCAAGGAATAACCGGTTATTTTATTAAAAGCAGTATTTATCCATTGGATATGACCGTCGGTATCGGTAATTACCACGCCTTCTGAAGTATTCTCCAGGATTTTTTTAAATACCGGCATTAAATCCTTGTTAAGATAATCTTTTTCGGTAAGCTGTCCTTTCAACTGTTCCGTCTCGTTGATATCTGTCATGACGGCGTAGAGAGTTCCGTTTTCATTAACAATTCTTATATCAGCCGGAAAGTCATTTCCGTCCTTTCTTTTATGCATCCATCTGAAGGATATCTTGTCTTCACTGCCAAGAGCGTTTTTGAAAATCTTCTCACCTTTATCAATTGAAGAACTTCCGTCCGGTTGTTTCTCAGGCGACAATTCATACAGCCTTCTGCCTATGATCTCTTTTTTGCTCTCATAACCAAATATCTTTACGGCAGCGTTATTGCAATCAATTACGACCGTGTCCCTTATAACATAAAGGGCACACGGAAACAGATCCAGCAAATTTTCATGTCTGTTCTTATGGCTTTTATATGTTTTTGTCACCATGTTTTCTCCCCGAACATATTATATAGTTTTATTATATCATTTTCCCTCAATTTAAATAATTGAAACTCGTTCAGAGAAGCAATTCTACATAATTCATTAAGTCATAATGCTTTAGATGGCCAAGACAATTTCTCCGGCCTTCCAAATTGGATTTTTCTTTCATATAGTGGAATTCATCTGGCGCATCCACCTGCCCATGCATCTTATATAGCTTAGGAATGAATTCAGCTAAAATGGATGTATTGATTGCTGTATGCCTTGAATCCTTTTGGAACAACAATCATCCATTTCAATCAGCTGGTTTCAAACCAATTTTATATAGGAAAATAAAAAAGGCTAAATCGTACGCACGCCAGCCGCGGACATTTAGCCTATCCACCCGTGAAAGTACGGGAGCATGATTTCACTGTTATTGAAGTCATCAGCAATTAATTGTTAAATCATTCACTAATATTTTTACCTTTTATGCTTTTATATAGATTTAGGGCTATATTGGCCGGAAATAAACGCTGCTCAAACAAAAGGACAATTGATAGGCCAGCTCCAAGCAATCCAATAATAAAATACAAGACATGCAAAAAAGCAACCGCCCTTAGCATTACACATTGAACGACAATCCATATGACTAATGCCCAACTAAAAACACTACTTATATATCCCTGGAATTTTGATTTGGCCCGCAGTGTAAAAGCACTGATGATATTCCCAAGTCCAATTACAGTAAACAGAATAATACCAGGAATAAGGTAATCATCAAAAGGTGTATTTTTCAATGGGTCTAACGGCATTCCCAGCGGCGCCTTAGGATAAATAATTGCGGCTGATCCGCCAAACAGGGCTCCTATTCCCACAAATATATGCAAAACAAACAGCGCACGGTATATTCCCTTCATTTTAATATAATCCTCCTTCCCGACAGATTATAGCTTTTAGTAATGCCTCTCTTAACTCTGCATTCTCAATTATTTCTCTCAAACTGTATTCCTTTTTCAAGACAAGTTTCTATCGCCTTTTTCATGCTATTTGCGAGTTCTGCGGTCTCTTTTTCCAGGCCTTGCCACTTATCAATGCACTCTCCAAGATAGGCTTTTTTAGCCATTTCAAGCAAGTTGGCTTGATCTTCAGGAAGACGAGGTATTGCCCATTCTGCGGCCACATCCTTTGAAGAAATTTCACACAAGTCACTTTTGCCAAACCAGCAAATAGCGCCAAAAAAGCTTACGCTTAACCTTTGCCGTCGGGATATGTTTGTTTACCAATGACCTTATTTCATCCATCGTCATATATGTATCATGCCTGCCATGCCTTTCCCAAACTTCTTTTGCATGCTCATCGTCTTTATTAAGCCTGCCATTTTTTAATAAATTCATTATTATGTTAGGGAGAAAGGCACTTCCCCATATGATATAATCGCTTAAGGATTTTGCTTTCACAAGGTCCAATATAATGAGTCTGCCGCCTTTTTTAAGCTTATCCTTGGCAAAATTCAAAAGCCATTCATAAGGCAGATGGTGTGCTGTGGCCGTTGATATAATTACATCAAGGCTGTTGTCTTCAAACCCCATGTCGAGAATGTTTCCGCAAATATACTCAATATTCTTATTGGAATGCAAAGCCTTTGCCTTTTCAATCATCTTATCGGCAAGGTCAACTGCAATTACCCTTTTAGCTTTCCGGGACAGCATAAAGGAGAGTTCCCCTTTGCCGCATCCGATGTCAAGGCAAGTTTCTGCATTATGTGGTATAAGCTTTATTAGTTGATTGAAATAGCAATTATTGTGATTCCATTTTGGTTCATCAAGCTCCGATATTTCGTTGAAATCAGCTTTTACAACATTATAATCTTCCATTTTCTTCCCTCACAAAATTTTATTTCGCCATCTCGCCATCTTTAGTTTCCTCACATTTTATTTACCATTACAGGATGCTCTTAACTATGATCTATGATGCTCCAGTTCATTGCCATCAGCATCATAAATATGATATTCATTGCCTTTGAAATCTCCATCCCCAACAGCATATACCATGTCCATATCTGATGAACTGAACCTTACCCCTTCTATGTTGTTCCATACCACTTTATCTACAGAATCATCATAGATGATTCCAAAGTAAACCCATTTTTTCCCTTTGTCATAAGTTGAGCCATACAGTCCTACCCTCAGGTCTTCGTGGTAAGGTGCTAATTCTGCATTAACATCAACAATCCTATATCCGGCAATCTTCTTTTCCGCAACTGCACAGTTCACATTACCTCTGCCATTATAATAAAAGAGCAAGCTTTTGTTTTGATTTATGTCGACTTGTTCAATGAGTGCACAATACATAAGTATGCTATCTTGTTTGCCCATATACCCTTTTTCCAGGGCGGCCAAAGGTGTCTTAGGCTGCTTGTACCAAGCTGCAAATATTAACCCACATAAAAGGAATGCTATAGCTGCAATCAGTTTTATTCTTTTCATTTGACAATCCTCCCATAATAAAACCCTTAAATACTTATCTTAAGTACTTATATCATGCTTTTCTTCAAATCCATACCAAATATCATTATTTTACACTAAAGAACCTGAAAAATCATCTACTTTTCCTCATCTCTCTCTTATATTTTATATTCTATGTTCTCATTCCCGTATCTTGAAATATAGGTACGCTTTAAATGCCCGACGTGATACTTTAAGTTTAACAGAATAAGGTTCTGCAAGTAACAATATCCCTCCAACTCCGGTGGTGGCAAGGAACCTGTTGTCATAGAAAAGGTTTTGCCACTTCCGCACCCTACCCAAGGCATGATTGCTCATGTTTAGCGGTACCATTGCTCCTGTGAGGTATATAACCTTTTATATTCGCCATTCTTATTTATTAAGCTGTCATGGGTGCCGATTTCGCATATCTGCCCATCCTTCATTACGATAATTTTGTCGGCGAATTTGCAAAGACCGACCCTGTGAGATATTATAACAGCTGTCTTATCCCTAGCTATTTCAATGAATTGCTTTAATATTTCCGTTTCAACAACAGGGTCCAGTGCGCTGGTAGGTTCGTCCAGGATTACAAATGCACTGTCTGAAACGCACGCTCTCGCAATCGCCACACGCTGCCATTGCCCCCCGGACAGATCAACGCCGTCGTCTTCCAGCTTGCCTAAATTGGTATCGATACCTTTAGGCATCTTGTTCAACACTTCTGTCGCCAATCCTTTATTGACAGCATCCAATATAGCTTTATCATCCTTTAGCTTATCAATATCTCCAAAAGCAATGTTTTCTCTTAATGTTAATGAATAGCTTGAGTAATCCTGAAAAACAACACTATAGATCCGTTTTAATTGGGAGAATGGTATATCGTCCAAATTGATGCCGTTTATTGTGATTTTTCCGCTATCAGGCTTATAAAGTTTGCAAAGCAGTTTGATAATCGTGGACTTACCGGCCCCATTTTCCCCAACTATGGCAACTCTCTGCCTGGGAGATATTTCAAAAGGCACACCTTTTAGGACGGGTTTTATTTGTTTTTGGATATGTGAAATGCACATTGTCAAATACGATATGCGGTTTAATAATATCAATGGATTTTTCTTTTTCGTCAATTTCAGGCAATGACAAGAAAGTATGATAGTGTTTTATCTCTAAATATTGCTGGGATAAGCTTGAAAAATTCCTTGACAATGTTTCACTCAACCCCAAAACCGTTGCCGCAGACCCAATCACTGCCACAAATATTCCAATGCTTACAGCTTGATGATAAATTGACCATATGAGGGAGAAGACTACGAAACCAGCCTATAATATTATCAGCAACGCACTTATCGCAAAATACTTCTGGGAACGGATAGTAGTTTTTACACGCTCATCAAGCACCTTTTTGTTCGTTTTTTCCATTTGGACAATATGTAATCAATCGCACTGAATATTTTCAACTCAAACAGGGATGTCTTTGAATTCAATAAGCCGCTTAAATACTCTAAACGGCGCTCTTGCTCTGATTGTGAATTAAACAGGGTGTTCATCATATCCATGGCTTTAAAGTCCAACCACAAAATGAGCATGAGTATTAGTATGAACGCCAAAGAAAACCCTACCGACACTTGAGCAAATATTATGGTCGTTCCCAATATTGTAATTATCAGAGTGATTATATTTATTGTGGTAAGAAAAATATTAAGGATTTTTCATGGGGTGCGCCGCCCATCCGATTAATTGTATCCGCTACTTCTTTATCCTCAAAGCATTGATATTCCAGTCTTCTAAATTTATCAACAACAGTGGAAGTGAGGTTTTTATTTATATTTCTCTTTAATGAAATATTTAATATATTATCAAAAAATCCATTGCCGGCATCAAATAATAACGAAACAAGCAGTAAAGACATAAATAAGGCAACGCGCCATATATCAGCGGTTCCCTTCACATATGATTCAATGCTGTTTATGAGGTTTTGTGTGAAAAATATACTTAGTGGAGTCAAAACCGCCGCCAATATGCTTTGCAAAATTTTAATGCCGGCGGGGATTTTCGCATTCATAAAAATGATTTTTATTGAGCTTAATGCTTGCTTTAACAACGTTCTTTCACCCTTCCACAAAATACAGATTTTCCCACAGAGCATCCTCCGGTTGATTTTAAACATAAAAACCCCGCAGAATTACTCTCAAGAGTGACTCCGAAGGGTTATAACCATTCGTGCAGGACTTTCATGGTCCCTGTGCTGCTCACACATTAGTGCTTAAGCACACTCACTTTTTTGGTATTATTTCATATGTTTCCCAGGTTGTCAATGCTGATTTAAACTTTTAATCCTCAAGCTGGGAACTCTCAACCATTACTTCCTAGCCTTTCCCGTCAAATGCTCAATTTCAATTTTAATGACCTTTGCTTTGGTGCTGTCCTTCTTTATGTATTCCATACCCTTTTCCATAAACTCGCTGGAATACTTCTGAATGAGTGCGATCAATGCGTCCTCCTTTTCCTTATCATGCACTTCTGTTGCACGTCCAAACGCAATCGCACTTTCATACTTATAGCTGAACTTTTCAGGTATTGGTTCAGTATTGCCCACTACACAAAAGGAAACCCTATTATTAAATTTGATGTTATCGAGCTTACACCCTTCGCCGGCGCAATGAAAATAGATTTTTCCTTCACTGTATACATAGTTCAGCGGAACCCCATAGGCATATCCATTTTCACCCACTGTAGATAACACTCCGAATTTACCTTTCTCCAGCAAATCAACAGCCTGCTCGTTATCAATACTCCTGTCTTTTCTCCTCATTTCCTTGAACATACCATCTCTCTCCTTGTCCATTGTTTTATATCGCTCGCATTTGCCATGCTTTAAAAGAACTCATCCAATAATTTATAATACTCTATTTTTGAGTAATCTATTTTATCCATGCCGTATTCCTTGAATAGAAGCGGAATCCATTTTTCACCAAAATTATATGCCAGGCTTCTGGCAACCAGGGCAATATCCTGGTATCTGTCGGCAATTCCTCCTCTGCCCCAGTCAATAAAGCCGCCTATATCTCCGTTATTTATTATAATATTAGGCAGGCAATAATCACCATGGGTAAAAACAAGGTCCTCCTCGGCAGGCTTTGTAGCTATCAACTCCTGAAACAAGTCAATGGCTTTCCTTCCTTTACGGATGTCGTCAAAATCATCTTCGTCCACAAGCCCATTAACCGTTCTATACTCAGCCTCTTTCAACTTTATACTCAACCTCTGGTCAAAAGGGCAGTCTTTTATGTCTACACTATGTATCATTCTTAATCCTTTTGCCAACAATCGAACCAATTTAGGCAAATCGCTTTCAAAAGAAGGGGCGCAGGAATGGATTCCTTTAACTTCAGTCATCAGAAAATATTCATATTCGCTGTCATGGATGAATAATAATACCTTTGGTACCGGAAGCTTCCCTTCCAACCATTTCAGAAGATCAACCTCCCTTTCCATGCTCAAGTTCAGTTTCCTGGGCATTATTTTAAGATACCTGTTTTGTCCCGACTCATCTGACAGCATATAAGTGTACGCACCGGACTCGCCAATTGTTACCTGCTTCCATTTGCTCTTTTCCACCTTAATTCTTAACTCCTCAGGGAGTGCCTCTAAATCCCATTTCTTATTATCCATTTGCTTACCACTCACTTCCTTGTAAGTTTATATGTTACTCTTACCCGAAGGGCCTATAACGATTCTTCTTTAACCTGTCCCCATCTTTTGCCTTTGTTCTCCATCATTAATCCTTCGAAATATCCAGTCAATTTTTTGCTAAATCTACTTAAGCTTAATCCAATGTATTCGCCTTTCTTTCCTAAATCCTGCCTTTAATGCGAGATTCATAGACTTTATATTATCTTCCTCGATATGCACAAAGGGCAGCTCACCAATTTGCAGCAACCTTCTTATCATTGCAACGGTTACATCCGTCCCATAACCTTTCCTTCTATACTCTAACAAGACATTCAGGAAACCTATGGCACCATCATCATGGGTGATAGCCCATGCCACCAATTTCCCATCCTCATAAATTCCAAGAGCAATCCCGTTTTTTATCCTGTCTTCAATATACTCAATGGATATATACTCTTTATATTTGGAGTTTTCGTATATATATGGGGCGTCAGCAATTGATAAATCAACAACATTGGACATTATATGCGGCAATGGCATATTTTCATCATAAACCAGTTTCATGCTGGTAAGCCTGGACCTTATTTCCCTATCCTTCACGATATATGGAAGCATCCAGTCCTCAAGCACTGCAAAGCATTTATCCTCTTCATCCAATCCCTCAATCAGTTGAAGGAACTCTTCTTTGGAGTTGCTGCTTATGTAAACCCAATTCTCATCGCTTTTTCCTCTGACGAGCACTGAATCTCCAGCATCATCAAAAGTTTGAACAGGGTAGTTTTTTATGAAGTTGATTATATTGATGTTTCTTATTCTGTCTTTTTCGAGTAGTCTTAATGTCTTGCTGCTCAAAAATTCCAACACTTTACTATGCAGTTTTGGCTGTATATCTGCATAGGTAAGGTTATCAGGCATCGCTGTCAATAAAGTAATTTCGCATATTTCACTCTCCGGCAAAGGCCCTATTTCAGCAACCTTTGCATAAAACAATCTCCCGAAGGTAGTTGTCCCACTTATGGTAACAGAGTAGTCGCATATGGGATCAACTTCGTATTTTACCGCACCTGTTTCCTCAAATAACTCCCTTGATGCAGTTACATTAATATCTTCCTTCTCTTCCCTGTGCCCACCCGGTATTTCCCACGTGTTCCTGTCCTTATGCCTCACAAATATCCATTTACCTTTGTAAGCGGCGCAAATAACTGCAAAATTGAACTTTTCATTGCTTATTTCGCCTAAACTGTAAAAATCTATTTTCATAATCATGCTCCGATTTTTTTAGTTTTTCTTATTGTAGCGTCTTCGCTATAAAACCGGTTTGAATTCGGCCGATTGAAGTGGTAAAATCTGGATGATAGCATTGAAAAGGTATACCAGCAGCGGTTATTGATTATGGTAAAAAACTCACCTACAAACTATAATCCAAGTCTACTTCCGTTAACTTTCAGCCACTTCCGGCATTCGCTGTAGTTTGGCTGAATTGACTCTACAAGGCTCCAGAAGTCCTTTGAGTGGTTCATAACTTTCAGATGGCACAGTTCATGCACAACTACGTAATCAATTACATGGAGAGGTGTCATAATCAATCTCCAGTTTAAATTTATATTTCCCTTTTTACTGCAACTTCCCCACCGGGTTTTCTGATTTTTTATCATCACCCTGCACGGAGCTACCTTGAGCTGCAAAGAATACTTGTCAATTCTTTCTTTAGCAACTTCAGCAAAACGCTGCCTGTACCATTTCATAATTGCTTCTTTTATTGCCTGTTTCCTGGATTCCCCAGATAATCCCCGAGATATGTACACTGTCATGGTATCTTCCTGCATAAGCACTTTTGCCTTGCCCGAATCCTTTTCCACCACTTCAAGGGTATATTCCTCACCGAGATACAGGAATTTTTCGCCGCTGACAAATTGCCTGGGTACTATGTTTGAATTCCTTTCTATGGCTTCATTTACTTTTTTAATAATCCAGCCTGCCTTTTCCTGCACTATTTCTCTAATCTGTTTTTCACTGATACGCAAAGGAGCAGATACCTTTACCTCACCATTCATATCAACAGTTATTCCTATCGTTTTCCGCCTGGTTTTAACTACAGTATAGGCAACCTTATTATCCTCGATTTCAACAAAATATTTTTTACTTTTCATGTCTTCACTCGCTTGTTTCAAAATTATATGCAGGATTTATAACATCTGCTATTTCCATGGTATCATGAATGTCTATAAATTTCATCCATAGGTTTGCAAGCCGGAACCTATTCATCCGGTGTTGACCTGTTAAAAGTAATGGTATATTCCCATTGATTTATAAGCTCTTTAAGCTATTCATAAATTCTTCAAGACTGTTGGTTTCCTCAGCCTTTCTCCTGCTTATCAGACTTCCTGCCCCGTGAGGCACTGAGTATTTTCATTTATTCTGAACTTTAATTATAAATTGCTATTCCTTAAATTACAGCCTTTCTACGCTGCCTATCTCCATTAATTTATATGTTAACTCAAAATGGGTTTCGGCTTTGGAGTTTTTTAAAATATTATTTGCCCATTGGGATAGCTGTCGTTCCCTTGTGCAAATAAAGGATTTTATATTCCAATTGTATTCAGTAGCATAGTTTATAGATTTTACACCCTCAACAAAAAACTCATTATACTTTGCTCTCTTTTCCCTATTTCTTTTTAATACTTCAAAGCGTTGGAAATCATTATTTTCAGAAAATATTCTCTTGATTTTGGGTTTCATTTTGCTTTATCCTCATTTGAGTCTTTCTATATGAAATTTACTAATAAACCCATCTTGCTAAAATATTATACATCAGCATAATACAATTGTGTATTTATTTACGACTACCTATTAGAGAAGGTAAATACATTAACGAAAAAATGAGTAATCCCCTCTCTCAAATAGAGGATTACTCATCCATCTTTTACTGCTCATTATCCATTGAGCTTTTCATTTAGTTTTTGAATCAATTCATTCATCTTTTCCTCAGTGAATGCACCTCTGCTAAAGTTAACTATAGCGCGAAGCGGCGTGTATCTCATAATTGCCATCATAATTGGATCCATCGGTTTTTCCTGATCCTGCGGCACGCTAATTACAGAATTTTCCTGTGTTGCTCTGCTCATAAATTCCTTGATTACAGGGGCAAGATTTGGATCCGAAAGCAAGTCGCCCATCAGCGTATTCCTGTGCACCGGCTTCCTAACAGTAACTGTGGATTTTACAACTATTTTTTCTTTAAGGACAATGTCCCTCGATGACTTTCCGATTAAAATCTCAAACTCGCCGGTCTCTACATGCCAGTCTTTTATATCTGTATTGTAATAGGCAAAGGCTCTCTTGTCCAACTCAAATACCACAGTCTTCTCCT
Source organism: Clostridium thermosuccinogenes (assembly GCF_002896855.1). Taxonomy (NCBI): domain Bacteria; kingdom Bacillati; phylum Bacillota; class Clostridia; order Eubacteriales; family Clostridiaceae; genus Clostridium; species Clostridium thermosuccinogenes. The sequence continues at coordinate 2,311,349 of NZ_CP021850.1, forward strand.
CGCCTGGCTTTAGCTCTACCTTTTCAAATCCCTTCAGCTCTTTTTCCGGCCTTATAACTGAGCTTTCCACATCTCTTACATAAAGCTGCACCACCTCTTTACCTGTCATGTCGCCGATATTCTTAACTTTTACACTGACTGTTACCGTTTCGGTATCCAGCATTTCCTTCTTGTTAATATTAAGGTCGCTGTATTCAAATGCAGTATAGCTCAGCCCATATCCAAAGGGAAACAGTGGCTCTATGTTCTTCTTGTCATAGTACCTATAACCCACAAATGCGCCTTCCCTGTATTCCACCCTGTCGCCTTCTCCTGGGAAATTCAAATACGAAGGATTATGGCTTAATTCTTTAGGGAAGGTCTCAGCCAGCTTGCCGCTGGGATTTGCGTCTCCAAACAGCAGATCAGCAACAGCTCCGCCCATGGCTTGACCTGCCAAGTAAGCCTCCAGCACTCCCTTTACTTTGTCAATCCAAGACATCTCTATTGGTGAACCGTTGCTGAGCACTACTACCACATTGGGCTGTACTTGCGCTATCGCCTCGATAAGGGCACAGTGGCTCTCCGGCATCCTCATGTGCTGACGATCATATCCTTCCGATTCATAATGATCAGGAAGTCCTGCAAATATCACAGCCACATCTGCCTGCACAGCCGCTTTCTTTGCTTCCTCCAAAAGCCCTTCATTCGTTTCATCCTTTTCAAGACTGTAGCCCTGGGCATATGTAACATTAACATTGTCTCCTGCTGATTTCCTTATCTCCTCATAAACATCATCCAGTATTGTGGGATTCACATGGGAGCTTCCACCGCCCTGATACCTGGGCCGTTTTGCAAACTCGCCAATTATCGCAACTGTTCCCTGTTTTTTAAGCGGCAGGATATTATCCTCGTTTTTCAAGAGTACCATGCACTCTCTTGCCACTTCCCTGGCCAATTGATGATGGGCATGCTTATCATATGCAGCATTTTCTTTCCTGTTATCCACTACTTTAAAAATGATATTGAGTATTCTCTCAACAGCTCTGTCCAGTACCTCTTCAGGCAGTATGCCATTTTTTACAGCCTCTACTATTTTGCCATCACCTACTCCAAAACTGGAGGGCATCTCGAGGTCAAGCCCTGCCTCCAAACCCTTAACCCGTTCATTGACAGCGCCCCAGTCGGATACCACAAAACCTTCAAAGCCCCATTCATCCCTCAATATTTCTGTCAACAGATTTTTATTCTCCGACGCATATTCACCGTTTATTTTGTTATATGAACACATGACTGTCCAGGGCTTACCCTTTTTCACTGCCCCTTCAAAGCTGGATAGGTAGATCTCGCGCAGGGTCCTCTCATCCACTATGACATCAACGCTCATTCTGCGATGCTCCTGATTGTTGGCGGCAAAGTGTTTAAGAGAAGTGCCCACTCCCTGGCTCTGCACCCCTTTTATATGACTGGCTGCCATTTCGGAAGAAAGATACGGATCCTCTGAAAAGTATTCAAAATTTCGGCCGCAAAGGGGAGAACGCTTGATATTAGCTCCCGGTCCAAGGAGAACGGATACTCCTTCCGCTTGACACTCTTCGCCCAAGGCGGTGCCCACCTTCTCCACCAATTCACGGTTCCATGAGCTTGCCAAACCTGCAGCCGTAGGAAAGCAAGTGGCCGGCACGCTGTCATGAATACCAACATGGTCTCCTTTCTGTTCCTGTTTTCTAAGCCCATGAGGCCCATCAGTCACCATAATGGACGGGACGCCAAGGCGCTCAACGCCTTTTAGATGCCAAAAATCCAAGCCTGAGCACATACCCGCCTTTTCTTCCAAAGTCATCTGTGAGATTAATTTTTTGATATCCCTTTGCATACTTCAACCTCCCATTATTTGTTTATTATTGTTGAAAAGCCTTATATAATTATTAAATTCATCTCGTTGTGCTGCACGAAATCTTACATGTAGTAGAAATATTATGATAATCACCATGGCTATTAATATCTCAGCAAAGAGCTACTGTCTGGGGTAATTACTCAAACACATACTCTTTGACTTTTGAAAATCTAAAGCATGAATTATGATTTAAGCGATATTTGAGCGTTATATTGATAGGTAACAATATCAAACTGGAGTTTTCATTATCAATATTTACTTTTAAGCAAAGCTATTACAACCAATCATGCTTGCAAAGCGCAACCAATAATGAAAATAACATTCATATTTTTGTGTCAACAAAATAATAACAGCGAAATCCTGTATTTATATTATATTATGGGCAATTGAATTGAAGAATCATATTTACCACCAGTATGCAATATTTGATTAGCTATTTTAGTCTTATCATGAGTTGACCATATACCTTTGTAATTGGAATGAATTGCATATTGAGGAAAATCGGAGGATGAAATATCTATGCGAATTCTTGAACCTGCACTAATCTTCCAGGTAATAGGTAGGGTCTTAATGTTTATCTCTTCTATATCTCCAGGCACATATGATATTCTCTTTGGTGAATTATTTCTATAAGCCATTGTGGTAATGCCGGTTCTAAGATTATATGCATCCCCATTAGGAAAAACTTCCATAATTTTAGCTGTAAAACACGTATCTTCGCAGTCGGAGCTTACAAAAAGTTTGACATTAATATTGCCAACCACCAGAATATCCTCAGTCAGCACATCGGATACAAAACTTATAACATCGTCTCTATATCCCGGCTTCTCCTGTAGTAAACTTCCCCTTCTTTCAGCAGACACGAAGATTGTCTCTCCCCCATTGGTAAACACGGGATTCAGCGGATCATATTGGTATTTTATTGTTTTCGCAACATCAGATTTTTCATGAGATAAAACATAAGCATCAAATTCAGAATGTCTATTGGTGGTTAAATACAGAGTTTTTATTGCATTAGGCTGTATTGGCCAGCTCTCCCACTGACCCCAGATATCATCGCCAATTATGTAGGTTTTTATCTCCGGTTCAGGTAATATGTTTTTCCTCAAAATTTTATCAAACCAATTAAACATATCTGAATTTAGATTAAAATATGCACTCTTACTTTTATGTCCGGGAATAGAGGGTTTAAAGTCATGATCCCATCCTCCCACGATTAATCTGCTGTATTTTTTTGTATCATTACTTAATTTCTCATAACCTAAAACCGTACCCTCCAAATGATGATCAAACCAACCTCCGACAATGCATATAGGTATATTTATCTTTTCAGGTATCTCTCTTAATTTACCCCAAAATCCCCTTTGCCAGTACTCACAGTCATAGTCAGTATGGGTAATCCAATCCCTGTACCAGCCTAATTTGATTCCCCATAAGTCTTCATCCACCTTTATATGAGGACGATATAGGCATGCTTTTATATAATCTGTTTTAAAATCGTCGGTGATATGCTTGCCTGCATTTGTCATTGCCCACCCTGTTAAAATATCATGTCTAAATAGACCATCTTTATATGCAGATAGATAGCGGTCAACACCATAGTGACACAGATATAAAGCCTTAACTTTTTCAGGCAATTTATCTGCAATTATCCAACCCGTCAACGCCATGTAGGAAACACCGTGAATCCCTATTGATGCACACCAGCTTTGCTGTGCCAACCAATTCACACTATCAATACCGTCATTGGGTTCATTGATATTCGGCTCCCATGTACCTTCTGACCCTACTGTACCCCGGCAGAACTGAAAAACATATATGAATCCTCTTTTAGCATATTCCTCTCCATGAGCTTTGAAAAATTCATACATAGGATAAGGGGTTCTCACAAATAGAACCGGCCATGACCCCTCGCCTTTGGGAGAGCATATTACTGTCCTCAATTTAGTCCCATCCCTCATGGGAACCATAACCTCTTTTATATCATCCATTTCATAAGTAGCTGGATATACATCCTGTCTATAGCTGCTTCTAACGAAATCTATCATCTCAGTGGTTTTATCACACAAAATTATACACCCCCCAATAGGAAGTTCTCCTAATCTTTTTCATATTCAATTTCCATTTCCAATAATGCTGAGCTTAGACTCTTTCCATGTGCATCCAAAGCAAGGGTTCTTGTAACTCCTCCTCCCAATGCCTTTTCCAATACAAAATTTAGAGCGCCTAACTTAGGCAGTTCATATCTCTTTACATCTCCTTCAATTATTTCAGAAAACCAGTTTTTTACTTTTTCGGCAGTTACCTGTTTTTCAATTATCTTATAATCTTCCATATTGTATACAATTAGGGATATATTTGAAATATTGCCTTTGTCTCCAGCTCTCGAATGAGCAATATGCCTAAGCTTCACTTTTTATGCCTCCTCATATAGGACATCAATTTTTATGTCCCGGCGCTGGATAAAGATAGATGCAATGGATACAATATCTCTAACATACTTTCTTGCTCCCCCGCCACCTGCTGGGCCATTCAAATAAAGTGATTCTACTTCATTCCCAACTATTTCAGCATCAGTTTTACAGCTCGTCCTGGCCGCCACCCTGAGCCTTACTTCTGGAAAATCATTCTTTCCATGAGCCAGATACATGCCCAGTGTATCCTGATAAAGGGAGTTCAAACCTATATAGTCAATTCTGAGCTCATCCAAGGGCACTTTAAGATATTCCAGCCTTTTTTTAATGATTTCTCCTGCTAATCGTGCTCTTTCCAAAGCTCCCGGGCCACCGTAACTTATCTCCCCTTCCCCGATGTAGCAATCCTTGTATCCGATGCTCACCTTATATAGTCCATTTCCTTTCCTTCCCGTAGCTCCTTGAACCAGCACCTTATTTTTGGCAATTTCTTTTACTTCTACCTGAGAATAATCAGCAATTCCATCAGGAGTTATATAGCTTGATGGATTATGTATTTCATATAATATTTGTTCTTTACAGATAGATGGAGTAACCATTCCTCCTGTCCCTTCAAGCTTGGTTACAACAATTTCTCCTTCCTTGCTGATCTCAGCAATAGGAAATCCTATATTCCATAATTCCGGAACATCCTTGTAGCCAGGATCTGCAAAGTAACCTCCCGTTATTTGGGATGAACACTCCAGCAGGTGGCCTGCAAGTATTCCTTTGCCTATCAGGTCATAACAATCCTTTGCCCATCCAAACTCATACATAATGGGTCCCAAAAATAAAGACGGATCTGCGATTCTGCCTCCAATAACAATATCAGCACCATGCTGCAAGGCCTCTACAATTCCATCAGCTCCAATATACGCGTTGGCAGATATTATTTTTGGGTATATAGTCGATAGCTTTTCACCTGTCTCCAATAAAGGATAATTCAAATATTTGTCAATACAATCTAAAATATCATCTCCTATGATGACAGCAATTTTTAAACCTTTTATCCCCATATCTGAAGCCATTCTTTTAATGACCCTTGCAGCTGCAATTGGGTTAGCAGCACCCATGTTGGTTATAATCTTCACCTTATTCCTGAAACACGCCGGTAAAACTTTTTCCATTCTATATTCCAATAAATCGTTATATCCTTTGTCAGGGTCTTCAAGCTTCTGTAGCTGAGCCAGAGCTATGGTTCTTTCTGCTAAGCATTCAAATACTATATAATCTAAATTTCCATATTCAATCAGATCAAGAGCAGGCTCTATTCTATCTCCCGCATAGCCTGCACCTGACCCAATTCTTATAGTCTCCAAAAAAATACCTCCAGATGTTGATTATTTCTATCTAAGACTTAACATTGCAAGCTATCTATGTGTTTGAAAACGCATAGACAGCCCATAAAACTACCATGAACCCATCACTGTTGGATGATAAAGCCGCAATGTGTATGTAGACTACAATAGAAGATCAAGTTTAAATAATTATATTACTATTTGGATTTTTCATAAATGAAAGATGCCTTTTTATATTGTGCACGCTCTAAAACACCATGCTTTCCAAACACACCATCCGGTACAGAAGGTGGAAAACCAAATCCGGCCAGATCTGGCATTATATTAGCTCGATCTTCCAAAATGGCTTCTGAAAGCCCAATAAAGTCATCCAGATAGGATGGATGCAACTGCGGTCCATTATGGGCAGGATAGATGGTATCGAACTCTTCAGCCCGTTTTTTCAGTTTCCGCATGTTTTGTAAATGTGATGACACTACCTCTTTATAGGGCAATGGCTGATTCCGTACAAATAATAGTACCTGACCTGCTTCCAGTTCATCACCTGTATACAATGCTCTATTATCCCTATCCAACAGGGCTATACTGCTTTCATGGTGAGCTGGTATTTCAATGACTTCCACCTTGCGCTGGCCCAAATCAAATACATGCCCCTCCCTGACCGTATTTACTTTGTAGTCTGGATATGGTCTGCTGTTGTGAATCTGTTGCATTTCATCGGTAAATGCCTTTTTCATAGTTTTTTCAGCACCTGGTCCTGCATAAACTGTATCCCACCATGGATTGCCCCCAGTGTGATCATAATGCCCATGGGAATTGACCACGATTATAGGCTTGTCAGTGATTTCCTCTACAAATGCACGTATATTTCCGACCCCATATGCTGTATCAAACAGCAATGCCTGCTCCGTGCCTATCATAAGATAACAATGCACATTGCCAAAGGATATGGTGTATGTTCCTGGTGCTGTCATCCACTTGCCGTAAATGAAACCTTGCTCATTGATGTTCTCATTTCTAAAATTCATGGTTTTGCTCCTTTCTACTGTTATTTTGTAATAAAATTGATATGCATTATATATAAGGGTTTTCAATGTCATAATCGTCGTTCCGTTTAATCAAGTCATGGATGGATATGCTTCCTTTACCTTGGCAAGCAGTTGGGTGATCTGGTTGTAACTGCTATAGCCGTCGGTTGTCAAAGAGAAATCATCAACGCTGTAGACAAGCTCATCAAAAAATATCTTTCCTTACTATAAGCCCATTAGCATAAGCTCGCTCTTTCAACAGAGATTTGCTCAAAATAAGTTCCCCATGTCACGGGTATTAAATTTACAGTCATATTCAAATCTTTAGAAGCCAATTCATTCACGGCCTGGTTATCTTTACTTTGATTGGGGCTTTTCTGTGCTAGGCAATGCAAATAATTTACTTGATAAGGCTCTTCATCAAAATTAGTACTTGCATCAGTAGTCTGACTGCTTTTTGAATCAGTTTTACTAACAAAAATGAAACTGATTTTTTTGCATTTCATTCTCGCTTCCATCCAAAACAGTAAAAAATCAAATATAACGTTCTACTTAGTAAAACGTTCTACGTATTTTAGTATATCAATAATATACTGTTATTGTCAATAATTAGAAGTAAAATTCCGATTAGTAGAAATGTTTGCATTGGTGTGTAATATACTTCCTTGCCTTTTCTGACGATAGTAACTATAATTACTGTATTACAAGCATTTAATTATGCCTGCAGGTTGCTTTGAATGGAGGTTTAATATTGGCTACTATAAAGGATATTGCTAAGCATGCGGGAGTGTCTCCAAGTACTGTGTCCATTGTACTTAACGGGCAAGCTGATGTAAGAAAAATATCAGCAAAAACTCAAAAGAAAGTATGGGCTGCCATAAGGGCTCTTGAGTACCAACCCAACATACCAGCACGGCGTTTGCGTGGAGATTCCCAGTCTAAAACCTTGGTTATTGCTGTTTTCTGGGCTTCGGATTTCAGAGCTCATATGGTATTGCGCTTTCTACGAGGCTTACAGGATGAAATTTTGCAATCAAATCGTGAATGTGAAATCATTATTCATCCATATAAAAACAATGAATTATGCAACATTACATCTTTGCGATCAATGAATATGTATAATGCTGCTATTATTTGCAATGCTTCTTCAAAAGATCTGGAATATTTAGAAAGCTGTAACTTTAACATACCCATTATCCTTTATAATCGGCACTCCCAAAAATACTGCACTGTGAATGTGGATGACGTCAAACTAGGCAGTATACCAGCTCAGGTGTTTGCGTCCCGAGGCCATCGAAAAGCGGCCATTATTACCTCTCAACCCGTTTTTTCAGGTATGGAGGTGCGTATTGAAAGTTTTATATCTACTGCTACCAAACATAATTTAGAAATTGTAGACGTCATTTATGAAGATAATTCTATGCCGGGAGGATTTTCAGCAGCAAAACGGTTGCTTGATCTTGAAGTTAAACCCGATTGTCTGTTTTGTGCTTCAGATGCTATGGCCATTGGAGCATTGCGCTGCGTACATAAATCAGGTATCATTATTCCTGACGATCTGGAATTGATTAGTATAGGAAATGGCGACATGGATCTTGAGGAATATGCTACTACATCTCTCTCAGTAGTTCACCTGCCTATGGAGAAGATGGCCGAAACCTGTCTTAGATTAGTCTTTGATGTACTTAACCATAGAATAGAACCTCCTCACTCCATTGAGCTACCTGTTCACTACATAGCGCGGGAAAGCTGCGGCGAAATGAATATTGACGAAGGATAAGGGAAAGTAACGCATAGACCAAAAATCTATTTAATATGCAGCAAAATCTATGCAGAAAAATCATCCGATTAAGCTCTACGCCTATTTTCCGGATTTTTAGCCAAAAGCAAATATATAACTCCCAAAATCGCTAACACTGCAAAAACAATCGTAAACCAAGGAGAAGAGGTTCTTTCTGCCAAGTAAACTGCCGTTGGTCCATCTGCGCCACCTATAATTCCCACTGAAACCGAATTGGTCACATCATTAATAAATTTGTGAGACAGATATAATGGCAATATATAAGTAAGAAAAACGCTGATAACCGCTACCAAAGCGCATATAACAGTCAATAGCTTAATTACCTTGTTAAAATTGATCATTTTTCTTCACCTCAATATAATTATTTATTAAATCATAATGCTGAAAATCGATGTTTTAATACTTTTTTCAATGAATTCATTTTTGCCGGTACGTTGCAGCTTATAAAAATATCATTTGAGTATCAAGCATTTCATGATTTTGTTACCGCTTACTACAAATTTACAAATATGTATTTTTATTTTATTACGCAATATATTTGACAATACCTCTTCATTATTTTAACATGAATTTTATGAGTGTACAAAGATAATATCAAAATACCTATTGTATCCAAACACTGCCCTGATTAGTGTGAAAAAGCAATGAAACTCATTTTAGTACTGATGGTAGGAATAATGAGAAACATTACCTGTATAATTAACACGCATAATTCTATCACAATGAAACTTTATATAAATATCTCTTTTCTATATCACTACCTAATGCTTTGCAGACCGGATTTCATAGCTAAATACCTAAGAAACGGATTATACATAGCAGGGGATTTCATGTTTTTAATAAGTAAATTTAATTTAATACCCTTTACTTTCTGCTCATACCTTTCCAAAAATCCATCTATGCCCACCTCAAGGCTTTGAGCCAAGTATAAGGAGCTTTTCAATGCGTAGCTGATTCCTTCCGCAGAGCTGGGACTGATTGCGCCTGCATCCTCTCCCACTAGAGCTATACAATCCCTTCCGGTATAAAACTGTGATAATCTCTTTGGCCTATAGATATGTGCTCCTTCTGTTTTTACTTTGCTATCAAAATTAAAGCCTAACTTTGCCAGCTTTGCTTTCAACCTGTTATACCTTTCCCAAGGGCCGTCTTTGGGGCTAAGGGCAGACCCTAATAAGAGATATTTCTCCTTGGGTATGATCCAGGAGTAGAAATCGCTTATTTCCTCATCAAAAATCGCTGTGAAATAAGGTACGGTATTTGAGCATTCAAACCATTCCTGAATTGCAATGTATTGTTTAGGAGTGCTTATGCCTTTGTCCAAATTCCTTCTTATCTTTGAGAGAGCCCCATCAGCACCTACAATAATCCTTGTCTTTGCAGACATCTCTCGTCCGTTATGCGAATATCTTACTTCATATCCTCCCGGTATTTCAGTAAAGCTTCTAAAAAAGGAGTTAAACTTTTTGTCAACACTGGTGGGAATAATGGAAACCATCCATTTATCAAATTTTTCCCTATCCATATTGTAATAGAATCTCTGGTACAGCCTTTCCAGGTTGTTGGTTAAATCAATAGTTCTCACAGCAAAAAGCTGCGGGTTGACCAAAATATCCTTTGGTATGCCTAAGCCCAGCTTCGCAATCATTTTCTGAGCATCCGGGGCCAATAGTCCCCCGCAGCATTTGATTGCATGGTTTTGGGGATTTTCATTTTCCAGATCGCGTTTATCAATCAATAAAACCTTATACTTGCTTCCTATTAAACGTGCCAGGTTGGACCCCGCCGGGCCTGCACCCACAATGACAATATCATACATATATCTACCTCATAAGCTTTGAAACATTTTTAGCTTCCTTTATATCTCATCCTTTAAGTTGGTTTCACTTCTATATTCCAGAATATCTCCAGGTTGACAATCCAGAGCTTTGCATATCGAATCCAAGGTTGAAAACCGGATGGCTTTTGCCTTTCCATTTTTAAGTATGGAAAGGTTGGCCATAGTTATTCCCACTTTCTCTGTAAGCTCCGTTAAGCTCATTTTTCTTTTAGCCAGCATTACGTCGAGATTGATTATAATCGCCATCTTATCCTCCTCATACCGTCAAATCATTTTCTGATTTTATTTCTATGGCTTCTTTAAGAAGCATTTGAAGAACAGCAGCAAAGACGGCAATCACAAGTGAAGTAAATACGGGGATCATTGCGATTATTATTAAGCCCGGAGCATCGTCTTTCTTCGCTAAAAGATAAACGAAGGGCAGCATTAACACATACAAGGCGCTGATTATGGCTGCACAATATTTAATTTTCTTTAAAGCTTCTACAGATAATTCCGAGAAAGCATTACCCATGTCAATGTAGTTTAATAGCTTGAAAGCCTGGTACAGTGCAAAGAAAAATGGCAGTGCAGACAAATAAATACCTATTATAATCGGATACAGAATATGGGCATAATGTGGATTTACCGGGTTAACAGCCAACTTATGCAATCCAAATATGCATAAGGCAAGAACAGGAAGTCCAATAAAAATAACGGCTACCTTCAAAAACAGGGTTGTTCCATGTTTCATAAAAAAGCACCTCACTTATTTTTTCATCAATATATATATTACCAATATATTTATCGTTATTCAATAAAATAATATTGAAGTGCAATAAATTTTTTCTGTTGAATAAAAAACCTTTTTCCTTTAGATTGAATAATATGAGGTTTTATTGGCAGGAATTGAGTTTCCTAAAGGCATCGAACTGTCCGTTATTGCCAAATATTGTTATATACAAATTCAGCTTGAATTCAGCTAATTGAAGTGGATGATTGCTGTTCCGAAAGGATTCAAAGCACATAAAAATCAATACATCCATTATTAGCTGAATTCATTTCTAAACTATATGGTTCACATAAAAAATGGACTCAAAAGGTATGCCAAGAAGAGAAAAAAAGGACAGGGTTGCATTTTCTCATACGTTTTATCGCTGACCAACCCTTATCCTTATCAGAAGCAATAAATTTTAAGGTTTGCTATGGAATATGCTTCCTGTGCAGTATGAGTTTTATGCACGCACAGATTCATTTACACTTCTAAAAATCAAAAGCGCAGATATAGCTGCCAACAAGCCAAACAAAGACATCATAACAATCATTGGAAGAGTTCCTTCTATTCCGGCCAAATTCATTGAAATTCCCTTGGATAAAAGCGCAACCATTATCAAAGCATTGGTGACCGTCGCAATTGGTGCCAACATGTAACCAAAGGCTTTTTTCTTTATCAAAAGCAACCCGGATAAAAAGATCCCGGGTAGGAAAAATGCCAGGTCAAAGGCTTGAACTGTCAGCGTAGTACCATGCTCCACTTCCAAAGGTACAGAACCGTCAATGAGTGTTGGTATGGCTCTCGCAAGCCACAATAATCCTATCATTGCCGTTGAGAACAAGAGGTAGCCTCCTATAAACCTGACCGGCAATTTACTGCTGAAGCAAGAGCTCATTTTATCAATATCAAACGACAGCAAAGTCAAAACAAATGCAAAAAAACTGGCTGACATGAGCAGTACATACACTAAAAACAGCCTGTTATACATTGCAATAAATGTATACATCGTATATGTAATTAAAAAATACCCCAATGTTCCACTAAGAAGTAGTCTCCCTTTCATCAAACCCCTTCTTGCCAGGAAAAGCGAGACTAAAAGAATGGGGATGCCCAGAACCAGTGTCACAATATCCTGCGGTATGGCCTGCAGGGCTGCTGATACGGAATTGCTGCCATATATACCTTTGCCGTAAATAGTTATTGTTTGCCCATGTATCGACGTGAACTCATATTCTCCCGGACCCTGCTTTGAAAAAATCCCACAGGTTGTCGCAATCAATGACAGAGCAGCAATACAAAAAACCAGTAAACTTATGGTTTTTCTAAACTTCATATTCCAAATGCCCCCTTATATATTTGACTATGGTACCGCACTTAACATATTAAATATAGTGCCTACCAAAGATTATAAATATCAAATATTCCTTTAAATTTTGGGACAGCATAAATGAGAGTCCACCTTTACCGCAACCGATATCAAAACTAGAATTGACATCATATGGAATGGATTTCATGAGTTGATTGAAATAGCAACTATTATGATTCCATTTTGGATCATCAAGTTCTGATTTTCTATTGAAACCGGTTTTTACAATAGATTAAGTCTATATAATGGTGTAAAAAGAAGTTGAGCCAAAGCTCATACCTCGGTTAAAATATAAGTTGCCAAACAAATACCAAACCGAGGAGGATGAACCATGGCTCAGTTTAATATTACTATAACCGAGGAACTTTTGCACGGATTATTTTTATCAAATGGTAAGGAAGAAGCATTTTCCAAATTATTGGAGGAAATCTTCAACCAGATCCTTTTGGCTCAATCTACAGAGCAAATAGGTGCGGAACCCTATGAGCGCACCGAAGAAAGAACCGCATACCGCAATGGATTTCGGGATAGGCAAATAACAACTCGAGTTGGTACGCTCACATTGCGGGTTCCCAGGCATCGCAATGGGCAGTTCACTACAGAGCTTTTTGCTCGGTATCAGCGTAGTGAACAGGCATTAATGCTTGCTATGATGGAGATGGTCATCAATGGTGTTTCTACTCGAAAGGTTGAATTAATAACAGAGGAGCTATGTGGTAGAAAGTTTTCAAAATCGACCATCTCAGAACTTTGCAAGAACCTGGATCCGATGATAGAAGCATTCCGCACAAGACCGTTGCAAAGCCAATATCCCTTTCTCATGGTGGATGCCATCTATGTTAAGGTGCGGGAAAATGGACGTATACAATCGAGAGGCATGCTGATTGCCATTGGCGTTAACGAAGATGGCTATCGTGAAATCATCGGGTTTCAGCTAGCAAATAGCGAATCAGAAAGCAGTTGGGGTGAGTTCTTTTCTTCTCTCAAAGATCGTGGGTTAAAGAACGTGCGCCTGGTTACCTCTGATGACCATAAAGGGTTGGTCAATGCAGTTAGAAAACATTTTCAAGGCGCTAGTTGGCAGCGTTGTCAAACCCACTTTTCCAGGAACATGCTGGATCATACGCCTAAAGCATTGCAGGCTGAAATGAAGGAAGAACTGCATCAGCTTTATGAGGCTGTTGACCTTGAGAGTGCTCGTAAAATCAGAGACCATATTATTCAAATATATGAAGTCAAAGCACCAAAAGCCACAGCTCTCCTGGACGAGGCGTTTGATGATATTACTGCTGTTCTTGCACTACCCTTGAAGTATCGTAAGAGGCTTCGTACTACAAACGGTGTGGAAAGACTGAATGAAGAAATTCGTCGCCGAGAACGGGTCATTCGAATCTTTCCCAATGCTGCATCCGTTATCCGGCTCATGGGGGCCTTATTAATAGAGCAGGATGAGAAATGGCAGACCGGTCGCAAATACTTTGATATGCAGCTATATTATCAAGTGCAGAATAAGGAATCCAAGTCTGGCACTGCTGCATAGAAATCGCATTTATTCCACGGTCTGTTGACAATGAGCCTCCCATGGCATGTTTTCAGGCATCAGGGCCATCCCCCCTCATCTTTGAGGTGAAGTCTTATGCTGGAGTGGTGATGCCCGGCTAACAGCCTAACATGCCATGTACTCATTGTCAACAGCTTTCGCGGCATAAACGCTTAGGTATCGTTTGATTAGCTACTGCTTAATGACCGAGGTAATTTACACACAAATTTGGACTTGACTTTACAATATATAATCTTCTTTAATTTCCAAGTTTAAAATGCGATTTAAACTCAAATAAATGCCATGCTCCAATTTTTTATTATTTTTTGCAATAAAAGAACTATTCTTACTGCATCAAAATACTAGCTATTATTAATCTTATTTATTACAAAGCACAATATTCTATAAAAGGCATTACATATATCCTTATTTTACACCATATTTTATATAAAAGCATCTTATTTTTATAATTTCATATCCAAAATTCACTAGCTTTAATAAATATACTCTTGATAGCTGATTATGTATCAGCATAAATAGAAAGAAAACTGCTCCCGGTACCCGCAAAGCTATGGTGTATGGGACTCCATGAGTTGTATATATTTTTTCATGACAAGTTATCAAATCTGGTTGCTTTTCACCCTCTGTATTAAATCCTCCACTTTTTCCCTAATTATATCTCTCGTTTTTCTGTAATCCTCTATTGGTCCTCCAGACGGATCACTAAGCCCCCAATCTTCTCTATGCTGACACGGTACATAAGGGCATTCCACATTGCATCCCATCGTTATTAATATATCCACTTTCTCCGGGATATCGCTTAATAGTTTCGGATGATGGCCACTCATATCCACTCCTGCTTCTTCCATAACCTGTACTGCCAGTGGCTTCACTTCAGGGTAATTTTCTGTCCCTGCTGAGTATGCTTCCAGCACATCGCTTCCCAATTTCTTTGCCCATGCCTCTGCCATTTGGGAACGGCAGGAATTATGGACGCATACAAATGCAACCTTCCTTTTCATATGTCATATATTCTCCTTTCATCGGTATGCTTAAACCAGTGCCTTGCAGTGTTATATTCATAAAAGCTGCCGAATTACATACTTTTCCGTTGACAAGCAAAAGTTCCGCAGCAAATCAGGACTCCTCCTGAATCTATTTCGGGATTTTGAACTAACTTCACTATATAAAGTGAAAGTCTATTATCATGGTCCTGTTCCGGTAGAATTAATTCTCCAGCCGCTTTTTTCAGTTTCTTTCTTTAATATAACAAATCTTGGCTGGACTCCATCATCTGATGTTATTGACTTTTTAAAGTCAAAATCTACTTCAACCATGTACTCCAGCACTCCCGGCTCATTGTTTAATCCCTTTATCTCTTTTATCTCCAAGAGTTTTGCGCTTTTTATGTTGTAGTCAATTCCATCCTCATCCGTATTAAAAAGGTATTGGTTGTTCATATTAGATGATAAATGCCCCGACAGATTTTTCCGTGTCATGCATGCCCATATCATTTTTATATCATTCCTGTCTAATGCCTTGAAATACTCTCTAATAATATCCTCCGGCTCCATTTTTGACAATTTGATTTCCAATTCATCCTCATAATCTATATAGCTTTCAATCCATCCATCCCATTCCTTACCCGTGATATCTTTTAAACTCCTTCTATCGAGGGAACAAGCAAAAGAATCGTGCCTTCCAGCATCAATATATGCTCCGATAATCTCATCATTATATTTAAGAACAATACCCCTTGCATCTCTTCTTGGCTTCATAAACTCGGGAAGTGGTTCCCGCAGCCTGTAAATGTCTATTACTACATCTTTTCCAAGATACTCAGCAAAATCAAGCCCTATCTCCTTTGATAGCTCATTATTATAAGCCCAGTATATTTTTACCGGGTATTCTCCTGCCTTATGTTTTAAGCTTTCAGGCAATTTTTCTTTCAGAGTATTTATTCTATAGTCAACAGTCCAGTTATACTTGTTAAAAAGCTGCATTACCTGAGCTTCTATATTTGTATCAGGATTTGAATACTCATTTAGATCTGCAATGTATCTAAAAAAGCTATAATCAGGCTCAAGCCTCCTGCCGTCTTCCTCAATGTACCCTATTTCATAAAGAGTATCATATGCAAAAGCAATCTCTCTTTTGCTCCCCTCTGTTTCATAAAGGATTAACTTGTTGTTTTTGCGGGCCATTCCGCTCATATTGCCTATTTTGGACTCATCGGCCAAAGGCTTGCTTTTTTCTATCATGGACATGATATCATGTATCATTTTATCGTCTGTGATAGATATCGGTTTTACCTCATTCCAGTAAAGCCCATTTGTGTCCAGGATAAGTTCGATCCTTGGGGTACCTGTACTGCTGTTTGCTTGATTCCCGGTATGTTCAAAATCATCCTTTCCGGCTAGTGTCCGCAATGAGGTCTGATTAGTCAATCCTACAACTCCCACAGCCACTATTATAACAACCGCTGCAACAGACCATTTCCACGAGTTTTTCCTAAACATTGCAATCATCTTGATTCTCCTCTTTATACCAGACCTATTGCTGTTAGTCATCCCTGTAGTAATCGAAGCCCAATACGGCTTGGATATTGCATTTATCAAATTGATGATTGTCTCTCCATATTTTTTATGCTCTACTTCCTTTAATCGGGATAAAACGTACGCATCACACGCAACTTCACAATCTTCGCGCATTTTATAGAAAGCGTACCACACTATCGGGTTAAACCAGTGCAAAATCTGTACCAGCAACATTATCCAGTTCGCCCAATTATCCTTTCTCTTAAAATGAGCAAGTTCATGCAGGAATATATACCTCTTTTCCTCTTCCGATAAGGTATTGATGATTTCGGAAGATATCAGAAGTTTAGGTCTTACCAATCCAAAAAGAGAAGGTGTTTTCATATTATTGTCATATACTATTGGGATGTCCTTCTTGACATTCATTTTTAGCTTGCACCCATTGAAAATTCTTAAAATTTCTTCATCTTTGCATATGCCTTTTTGTGTTCTAATCAGAAGTGTAGAGTTTAGGATAAATATATACAGCAGAAAAAGAACTGTACCGATCAGATAGATTATGCTTATTATTCTAAAGTTGAAATCAAAACTTTCTTTATTAGGTTCAACCTCATTTACCATATCATCTGATTTGCTTTGCAGATTGCCGGTAGTATCCATGTCCGTACCTGTAAAGCTCTGCAAATCCTTTTCTATAGGTGAAAAAGGCACATTTCTATCGATATTAGAATATTGTGCCGTTTCAATCTTTTGGGGTGTGGAAGGAAAAAGATTAAATATGCTCAGTGAACTCTCCGGAGCAAAAGGCATTGTTAGCCTGACAATCAGCAGAAACCATATAAAATAATGCCAATTAGCACTTAATTTATTATTAAGTAATCTTTTTACCAGTATAATTATTCCTGTCAGTATGCTTCCCATTAAAGACAAGGAAAGAATATTCCTAAAGAATGCTTCTAATACCATTTACCTATCTCCCACCTTGTTTGCTTTTTTCATCCAGCATCCGTCTCAAATCATCAATCTCTTCCGAAGTTAATTTTTCGTTTTCTATAAAGCTCTTTATCAGCAAATGCAAAGATCCGTCATATACTTTTTGGATAAAGGACCTTGTCTCCACTTTTCTGCACTCTTCCTCAGTAACCAGGGGGAAATATTTATTGAGAGAAAAATCTTTATTAACTCCAACCACCTCTTTTTTTACCAATCGGCTAATGAGGGTGTGAATCGTCTTTGGGCTCCAGGTAGTGCTATCTCTTAAGGCATCGATTATCTCTGTAGAAGTTAAAGGGGATTTCTCCCATAAAACTCTCATGACCTGCCATTCTGCATCGGAAATATTGGGTAGCTTTTTCATGCTCCATTCACCTTCCTACAAATGTAGTCTATATTATATATACTACATTTGTAGTCTATATGTGTCAAGTACATCTTAATTTTCATTATGTTAAAATAAGCATATTTTATAATCTCCCTTGGCAATTCCATTTTTTAAGCCTGAGTGAATTTTGCTTACTTATACAGCAAAACCATCAGAGAGCTCAATTCCTCTGATGGTTTTACCGATAACCTTACTTGTAAAACCCAACACACATTCAAAATGAATACAATTAGCCAAAATAAGCAACAGTATGCCATAACTGTTTAATATACTGAAAAAGCTGCTCTTTGCTGCCCAGATCAGCCCATTTTTCAGGATAGAGGCCAATGTCACGAGATGCCTGACCAATAAACGCATTAACGACACCTTGTCCATTTCCAAAAATACTATCTATTCTTTGTACCAACAGCGGAATTTTCGGTCCCCTAAAAAGCTCACCAATGCAATGAATATCCAACTGCCTTTCGGGAATCCAGTTTAGTTCTATCTCATATTTTTGGCGCATAATTTCTGATTTTCTCACTTTCTCAATAGCATCTTTTTGATAATGCAGCATAATGCACCTCATTTCCCGCGATTGCCAGGCCAAACTGCTAATATCCCAGTTGTTTTCTAACAATAATCACTTTTATCCTGCCTTTGATAAATTGCCCCCTAATGACTACAAAATCATTGCATATCCTATTCGGGCTTTTGCAGTCCATGCAGTAGCCTAAAGCAGTGCACGGCGTATCCTTGCCCAATCTTTTGGCATCTATTGGAGCTGCATATTGTCTAACTCTTTTTTCCGCTTCCTCAATGTCACGAACTATTTTGTTAACACCTGCAACTAAAATAACCTGCCTAGGTCCATACAGCATAGGTGCAACTCTGCTTCCATTACCATCAATATTATACAATTCACCACTTTCGGTTAAAGCATTTGTGCTGCACATAAAGGTATCAGCAGAGAAGTTTTTTATATAAATCTCCCTTTTTTCTTCACTTGTTATACCCTCTCTATATTTGTCAAGAAAATTGAAATTGCCTTTACGAAGAAAATCTATTACTCCTGTTTCAAAAAGCGTCATTGAGTCTCCCACGCCTACTATAGAGTTCTGCGGAATCAGTTTTGCCAGCAGTTCGATTAATTCTACTTCATCGTTAACAATATACCCCTCCATGTTGCGTTTTCTTAAACCCTCTATAGTTCTTTCAACCTTTTTTTCCATATACCATGCAACGTTTTTTTCCAAAGAAATACCCCCTGTACTAACTATAAAGCTATATCATCAGGCTTTTAAGGATTTCATTAATAAACCAACTCGTGCTCTGAGTGTTCAAAGCATGACTAAAAGATTCAACCAGGTGAGGAGTAAAATAACTAATAACAACATCAAAAGATTCCTCAGTAAAATCCACATCCTCTACTGGTGTACAGATATTTTTCAGACATCATTGTTGCTGAAAAGCTTATTAAAAATGCTTTAGCGAGGATTTCATTACATAACCACTTTCATTAACCTATCTTTCAGTCTAAATTCTTTACTATCAACATTGACGTACACTAAATTATAGTGTACGAGTTTCCATGACCTGGATATATTTTTGTTATTTTATAATCCTTTATTAATTCCCAACTAGTTTTGATTGATTGGTCGTTATAGGCTTCAATAAGGCTGAATTTTTTAGAATCAACTTTTTACCTTTATTTCACACTAATCATCCATAAAAGTGCCTACTTTCTTACGCCTTTTCACCCAACTCCTTTTTTAACATAAGTCTATATATGTATCCAGTACCTTTCTAAATATACATCTTGAGACTCATAATAAACGGTACTTTCGTATACACCACCATTAGCCAGAATGGTGCGTTTACTTCCTTTATTTTCCTGATTGCATGTTATCAAAATATCCTTGAGCCCGTATGCTTTACATGCTTTAAGACACTCAGCAAGCATCTGTTTGGCATATCCCTTTCTTCTTTCACTGGGCCGAACTGAATATCCAATGTGGCCACCATATTTCTCAAGAAACTCGTTAAGATAATGGCGGAATTGAATCATACCAACTATTTTATTGTCTGCTACGCGAACATAAATATATTGGTCACATGTAACCCAGTTTTCAGGCACATATTCTTTATTTCCACAACACTGGCTATATTTCAGCCATTCTTTAATATTATCCATTTGCTTCAGAGGACCTGTTCCATCCATAGAGCTATTAGCCTCTATCATTTCTTTGCGAAATGCTTCAATTTCACTCTCAAAAGAAAGGTCTGGTTTTATTAACACGCAATCAGCCATATGGATCTCCCTTTTTTTATGTATATTTTATTCATTCAATCCCTTTGCGCTTGCTTTTTAACATATAACATGAATATACTCAATTTCGAACTGTGTTCATTTCACAAGTGAAAAATAAGTCTTTATTTCTTTCAATAATCCCAAAACAAAATCCTTGGATATGTTTGATGCCACATCACAGTTCTTTTCAAAATTTTCAAAACCACTATGGGTTGCTGTATCAGTAATCGTTCGTATGGCAATAAATGGTACACGATTAACATAACACACATGGGCAATACTTGCTGTTTCCATATCAGCAGATAATGCTGCATATTTGGCACTAATGCTATTTATTAAATTTATATCATCTATAAATTTATCTCCTGTAACCATTTTCCCAAAATAAACAGCATAATCGGATTTTTTGTTTTGGATTGATTTCCTTGCCAGATCAAGTAAAAGACTATCCGCATCAAAGTATATTGACGGCATATGGGGATGGAACTCTTTCAATATATTATCACTAACATCGTGATATGCCACCTGGGTCGAGATTACCGTGTCGAAAACATTAACCTTACTGTCTATTCCACCTGCTGTTCCTGCATTTATAATAGCATTTACATGGTAAGTATCTATCAGTATTTGAGCGGCTATCGCGGCATTTACTTTGCAAACTCCGCTAAATAGTGCGACAACAGATACTCCTTCTATTGTTCCCTCGTAAATCTTTAGCATTGCTTTTTCTGAAACAATACAATTTTCTATGTGGGTTAAAAATGGCTTAACCTCTCTATCGACTGCACATATTATACCTATCTTCCATTGCATAATACTTATCCTCTCCTTTTTGTGAAATATTTGTCTATTATGAATAGGGTAAAAAAATATTTCTACTTTCTATTTCCTATTTCCTCTTTCCCTTTACCGGATTTATTAAACCATTTTCATGTTTGGGTATTTCTTGCAACATCTCATAAATGTCCATATCACTACTTATTGCCATTTTCCTTAACTCATAAATTCATGTGTTTTTTACCCCTATGTTTCTTTTATTTAAAAAACCCCACAGAATCACTCATTAGAGTGACTCCGAAGGGTCATAACCATTCGTGTAGAACATGCATGGTCCCTATGCTGCTCGCACATTAATGCTTAAGCATACTCACTTTGCAGGTATTATTGCATATATTTTCCATATTGTCAACACTTTTTTGGATTCTTACAAATCCGTTTGTGACTCTCAGGGTATGCTATTTTCATATGGTGTGAAGTTTATTTTTTATACAGCACAGAAAAACCATTTCCCTACTCCACAGTCACGCTTTTGGCCAGATTCCTGGGTTTATCAACGTCGCACCCCTTTTGAACCGCCATATAGTATGCAAAAAGCTGCATGGAGGTGATGGCGGCGATGGGAGCGACTAAAGGATCAACATCCGGAATCTTTATTACCACATCTGCAACCTTCTCCACCTCTTTGTTCTTTTCCTGCGTTATGGCCAATACCACCGCACCTCTGGCTTTTACCTCCCTTATATTGCTTATCATCTTCTCCAGCAGGTCATCCTGAGTCATTGGGCATACCACCAGTGTGCCCTTTTCTATTAGGGCGATGGTTCCATGCTTTAACTCACCACCGGCATAGGCTTCAGAATGTATATATGAAATTTCCTTCAATTTCAAAGAACCTTCCATGGACAATGCATAATCCAGCCCTCTTCCAATGAAGAATATGCTTTTTGCATTATAATGCTCGGAAGAGAATTTTTGTATGGCTTCCTTGTTTTGCAGCACCTTATCTACAACAGAAGGCATCTCCTTCAATTGCTCAATTATCCGCTCAAGCTGCTCGTCGTCGATAGTTCCTCTTTTTTTGGCGAAATCGCAAGCTATGAGATAAAGCACCGCCAGCTGCGTGTTGTATGCCTTTGTCGATGCCACGGCTATCTCCGGGCCTGCCCAGGTATACAGCACTTCGTCCGACTCCCGCGCAATGGAGCTGCCCACCACATTCACAATGGACAGAACTCTTGCTCCTTTCCTCTTTGACTCTCTTAGAGCAAAAAGGGTATCAATGGTCTCTCCAGACTGGCTGATTATTATGACCAGATCCTTGTCGGACAAAAGAGGATCACGGTATCTGAATTCTGAAGCAACATCCACTTCCACCGGTATCCTGGCCAGCTTCTCTATAAGGTATTTTCCCACAACTCCGGCATGATAGGCAGTTCCGCATGCCACTATATGTATCCTGTTTATATTCTCCAGATACTCAGGCTCAATATTGATGCTGTCCAATACTATCTTCCCGTCTTTTATCCTGGGGCTGATGGTATCCTTCAAAACCTTCGGCTCCTCGCACATTTCCTTCATCATGAAATGCTTATAGCCGGATTTTTCCGCCGCAGCCACATCCCAGTTCACATGGAATACTTCCTTTTTGACCTCGGTCCCGTATATGTTGAATACCTTCACATTGTCCTTGTCCAGAACTGCGATTTCTTTATCCTCAAGTATATAGATATCCCTGGTGTGCTCCAGTATGGCCGGTATATCAGAAGCTATGAAATTCTCCCCCCGGCCAAGGCCGACAATCAAAGGGCTGTCCTTTCTTGCGGCTAAAAACATATCGGGGCAGTCGCTGCAAATGACACCCAAAGCATAAGAGCCTTCCAGCTCACTGATAGTGCTCATTACCGCTTCCTTTAAATCTCCTTTGTAATTATAATCCACCAAATGAGCCACCACTTCGGTATCCGTATCCGACTCGAAATTATATCCCTTGGACTGCAAAAACTCTTTCAGTTTTATGTAATTTTCAATAATCCCATTGTGCACCACTGCTATTTTTCCCGAATTGCTTATATGAGGATGGGAGTTGACATCATTGGGTTCTCCGTGGGTAGCCCATCGAGTATGGCCTATTCCCACCTTCCCTTCCAGGGTTTCATTGGCCACCTTTTCTTCAAGGCATTTGAGCCTTCCCTTGCACTTTACGACCTTCAAAGCACCATTATCAAAAACAGCAACCCCGGCCGAATCATAACCCCTGTATTCCAGCTTTTTTAAACCATTTATGAGAATCGGCGCAGCACACCTTTCACCAATATATCCAACTATACCACACATAATACATTACACCCCTTCAAATGATAATTTAATCAATGATTTTGAAAAAACTTCTCTGCACAGTTCAGGATTTGCAAAGCTGATAATAGATTCGATAATAGACTTCGAACCCATATCGAACACAAAGTCCTAAAAAGGCATTATTATCCTAAACTTGTGATACATTGCGTTTCCGGAAAGCAATGGTATCTCCGATCAATATCGTTTTATTGTTTGCAAAATAATAGCTTTAAGATTTCGTCTGCTTACCCAAAGCTTTTACTCAACCTGTTGAAACCGCAGCAACATGGTATGTGCATTTATATTTCAATTTACTGCCCTATTTATTTTTCAATTCTCTTTCCATCAGGTAAATAAAGCCTTTTCAGCTATTGCTTTCCATTTAACACCACAATGATAAAATAGAACTATATGCCTATATAAAGTCGGTTTGAGTTCAGCTAAATTAGTTGGATGATTGTTGCTCCAAAAGGATTCATAAACTCAACAATCAATGCAATCCTTATTAAGCTGAATTTAATCCTAAACCATATAGGGTTGGCAGCAGTTCATGCCAAATATACAGCATAAGGGCCTTACAGCAAAATTACTCATACATTGTCCTAATCTGGCATGAACAAAAGCATGAAAGCACCCTGACAGGGCATCACCCTAAAAAGAGCATAAGGACAAAAAGCACACATATACCCTCAGAGAGCAAAGTCTTGCCCCTTTCAAGGCATAAACCACTCCTTTGCCGCACTGTATCCCATCTCTTTGGAGCTGTCCAGCCATCGGCATATTAGCTGATTTTTTGACGCATAAGGAATAAAGATAGCTTTTGAAAGGAATCACAAAATTACATACAGCAATTAGCTGATGCACACCCTGCATCAGTTGCCGGTAATCCGTGATTATCAAGAACAGGATTAGCCACTCAAGCTCCTTCTGTTCTGCAGTCGCCTGCAGTTTTTGTAGAGCTCTGACGGTTGTGGCAAACCGGAAGGTTTCCGCCGAAAACTCGATAATTTGCATTAACTGCTGCTCTCAAAGCCCCTATTATCGATCATCAACAAAAATTTATCATTGACATCCATCGGTAACCGGACACAGTAAGCCAGCAATCAATGCAGCCTCCTTCTCCTCGTCAACAGACCTTTGAGTCTGTCCTGGCGCTTTTTCTTACGGCACATACCCTGTAGTATTTCATCCTCCTCTCCGTGCCCTTAATAATCCTGTCTTTACTAATGTATCACCCCTTTCCAAGGAAATATGGATTTTAATTTCTTGCAATCGGAGTAATATTAATACTCCGATTGCAAATTTTACAACTTCTATTATAGCACAATATTTTATCCTTAACACCAATTTATTCAAATATTTAGAAAATAGTGTTTGAAAATTGATAACTGGAAAATCCTGTGTTCCTGGTCCATATTCAACTGCCGGTTTTACCTTCTAACCGGCAATCCGGCTTCTTAAAAAACATCAAGGTTAAATCTAATATGTAATTCTGATTTTCCCTGCTGTCTCATCCTAATCTTTCTTCAATCAATCTTGCCAGTTCTTCAGCCCTGGATCTGATATAATCCTGATCCTTGCCTTCTATCATAACCCTTACAAGAGGCTCCGTACCGGAAGGCCTGATAAGCACCCTTCCTTCGCCGTCAAACTCCGCTTCAAGCTCTCCACACACTTTGGCTATCACTTCATCCTCCAGGTATTTATGCTTGTTGTCATTCCTGACTTTGGCATTTATAAGCACCTGGGGAAGGACCTGCATTACGGAGGCCAGCTCCGAAGGCTTCTTGTTGGAGTCTTTCACGACCCTAAGCAACTGCAGCGCCGTCAAAAGGCCGTCACCGGTGGTATTGTGCTCAAGGAAAATTATATGGCCGGACTGCTCTCCACCTAAAACATATCCTTTATCCAGCATTTCCTCAAGGACATACCTGTCTCCTACCTTTGTCTTGACCAAGCTGATTCCTTCCCTTTTTGCCATTATATCAAAACCGAGATTGCTCATTACGGTTGCAACAATGGTGTTTTTGGAAAGCTTGCCTTTTTTGGCAAGATCCAGCCCGATCACAGCCATTATCTGATCTCCGTCTATTATGTTACCCTTTTCATCCACTGCCAGCATACGATCGGCATCGCCGTCGAAAGCCAGGCCGATATCGGCACCAGATTCCACTACAAGTTTCTGCAGTTCCTCCATATGGGTCGAACCACAGTTTAGATTTATGTTTACACCGTCGGGATTATTGTTTATAACCAGAACCTCTGCTCCCAGTTCACGCAGGGTCTTGGGTGCAGCCTGAAAAGCAGCACCGTTGGCACAGTCCAAAGCTATTTTCATGCCTGACAAATCCGTATCAATGGTGCTTTTCAAGTATGAAACATAGTCGTCCACAGCCGTACCAATCACACTTTTAAATCCCAGCTCCTTGCCTGTCGGTTTGGGAAGCTCGTAGCTTTCGTCCAGAACAATGGCTTCAATTTTCTCCTCTATCGCATCCGGAAGCTTGTATCCGTTTGCATTAAAAAACTT
Organism: Clostridium thermosuccinogenes; assembly: GCF_002896855.1. Classification (NCBI taxonomy): domain Bacteria; kingdom Bacillati; phylum Bacillota; class Clostridia; order Eubacteriales; family Clostridiaceae; genus Clostridium; species Clostridium thermosuccinogenes. Next base: position 2,337,157 of record NZ_CP021850.1, read on the forward strand.
TATACCGTTAAACTCATAAGGATTATGGGATGCAGATATAACCACCCCGGCATCGGCCTTATAAAGCCTTGTCAAATATGCTACCGCAGGTGTTGGTATGACTCCCAGGCATATCGCCTCCGCACCCACCGAGCATATTCCGGCCACCAGCGCAGACTCCAGCATGCTTCCTGATATTCTCGTATCCATGCCCACCAGTATCCTCGGCGTGTGTTTTGTCTCCGATGTCAGGACATATGCGCCTGCCTGACCCAATTTATATGCCAAAGCTCCCGTCAATTCCAGATTTGCTATACCTCTAACCCCGTCTGTACCAAAAAGTCGTCCCAAAAAAAACCCCCCTAAATATTGATTGGTATCCGATAATATAATAATATGCAATTTTTGTTCATTCTGCCGGCAACCGCAATAGGCTGCGGCTTTTACATCATTGGCTGTCAATGCGTTACTTATATAGACTTGGAAAACCGTCTGCCGGCAATATTACTATTCGTCTCCTATTCCGTAGATTCAGTATTAATCGGTACCCATCCTAAATTATATATAGTACTTACGCAAAAGTAACATAAACAAGTCATATCAGCACTTTGAAAACAGAATATAGCTTAAAAGGTTGTTGCATTGAGGTTTCCATATATTACAGCTATTCACCAGTTTTCGAATTATGCTATTCTTTTGGCAGGGGTTCCATGAGGTCTACCAAAAATTGCATTTCCGACATAACCGTTGCCAAGCACGGCATTCACGATATTATTACTGAACTGGTGAGAAAGTTCAATTTGGATAAGTTTTTGTTCCCTGAGAAGTATACACTGGTCTTCGTTGCAGCATGTATGGGTATAATCCTGTTTAATAATCCTACAGCAACATATATTGCGCAGAAGCTGTACTGGGTATCCCATGATGCCATAACAAGGCTGCTGCCGTTGCTTTCTATTAATAACACAAATATCATGATCCTGTTCATCCAGGCAATACAGTCACAAACGGCTGGTCTTGGATATTTGATCATCGATGATGTGATTATCAGGAAGCCTTTCGGCAAGAGCATTTTCCCGACATCTTATGTATACGATCACACAAATAATCGGTATGTCTGGGGAATGCACATTGTAGTCCTTCTATGGTCTAATGGTTGGATTAAAATCCCCGTGGCGTTTCGGATATGGAAACCGGAAGAAAAGTGTGAAGAATATCATACCAAGGTTGAACTAGCCATACGTATGATATCCTTCGCCCACAAATTTGGTTTGGCTGCCGAATACGTCACATTCGACACCTGGTATTCCTGTAAAGAGCTCCTGCAAAAGCTCTCAGAGTGCGGTTACCACTATGTCTGCATGATAAAGAATAACCGCAAAGTGCTGTACAACAACAGGGTTAACTTTAACGTTAAGACCATAAGCCTGCTGTTTAGCAAGAAACAGTACAGGTACTACCCCGGTACAGGCTTCTACATCAAGGCTTTATCGGTAATCTTACCTGGTGTGGGTAACACCATGATGGCAATAGTCAAAAACGGCTATAACGCATCTATCCAAAACACCAGATTTATCATTACTGACTTGCCCGGTGTAGCTGCTCAAGACATCCTCAAGAAATACCTTTGCCGTTGGGACATTGAAGTATTCTTCAGAGACATCAAGCAGTTTCTGAACTTTGAAAAAGTTCAAGTCCGGTCTATTAGAAAACTTGAGGGTCACTTCTCCTTGGTGTTCATAACTTCTGTATTCGTGCAGATTTTGCAGATACAGAATAATTTGAATACCATGGGTGAAACCATCAGCTTCCTGCAGGACATTGTCCAGGTTAAAGTCAACGGTATTGTGTACATTATTAATGTAACATCCAAAGACCGGACAGGTAAAGAGGTAAATACTGTCTCAAATCCTCTCGCAACAACCATTTGGGACAAATTAAGTGCGTGAAATCTTTATTTTTCAAGGATCATTTTGTTTTGCGTAAGTACTGTTATATAATTAGCATGATTTGCTGTATAAAAATACATTATAACTTTACAATAAAATGAGGCAAATCACAAGAGGGTTTTAAGGATTTTTACACATTCTCCCAGAAATAGATTAAAGCTGCCACACAATTTTATCTTTTTTTTATGGATATGTCTGATTCCCTCTAGTATAATATAAGTAACCATTTATATACACACAAAGAAAGAAGGTATGGCATTGGATGAACTGAAAAAAACCGTCTGTGCTGCAATTGATGCTAATCGTGAAAAGATAATACAAATTGGCGAAGAAATTTATAAACATCCTGAATTAGGTTACCAGGAACACAAAACATCGGATTTTATATCCCTATTGTTTACAGAGTTGGGATTAAAGAACATCTCCCGGCATGCCATCACAGGAGTCAGAGGACTTATATCAGGAAGAAGCCATGAAATATGCCTTGCTGTGATGGGAGAGCTGGACGCAGTCATCTGCCCGTCTCACCCCTTTGCCGACCCTGCCAGCGGAGCAGCCCATGCTTGTGGTCATAACGCCCAGCTGGCTTCCATGATAGGCTGTGCCATAGGGCTCACGGAGTCGGGAGCTATGGAACAGCTGGATGGTGATATCTGCTGCTTCGCCACTCCAGCAGAGGAATATGTCCAGATAGAATACCGTAAGCAGCTCATGGACCAGGGCAAGATCTCCTACCTCGGTGGAAAACAGCAGCTAATTGCTTCCGGAGCTTTTGATGATATCGATCTTGCCATGATGGTGCACAGTGAAACCAACGCTCCTGCTCCAAGGGTGGTGGTAAACGGCAGCGCTATGGGCTTCATAGGCAAAGCTGTTCGTTTCATAGGCAAGGAAGCCCATGCCGGAGGAGCTCCCCACGAAGGCATCAATGCTCTCAACGCAGCTTCCATTGCCATAATGTGCATAAATGCCCAGAGGGAAACTTTTCGGGACAAGGACAGCGTGCGGGTACATCCCATAATCACCAAGGGCGGTGACCTGGTCAATACGGTTCCGGCCGATGTGCGCATGGAAAGCTATGTGCGCGCCAATACCATCGAAGCGATGCAGGATGCCAATGAAAAAGTCAACCGGGCGATCCGTGGGGCTTCCTATGCCATCGGAACGACAGTGGAAATAGATGATATGGCCGGATATCTCCCCCTGCACCAAAATGAAGCGATGAGCAGCCTTTTTGCTCAAAATGCCGCAGAGCTTTTGGGAAACGAAGCAGTACAATCCGGCTTGCCTTTCCCCGGCTCCACCGATGTCGGTGATCTCAGCTATATTATGCCCGTCATCCAGCCTACTGTCAGCGGCTTCTGTGGTGCCGCCCACAGCAGGGATTTTTGCATCAAAGACAGAGAACTGGCTTATATTGTCCCGGCAAAGCTGATGGCTCTCACTGCCATAGACCTTTTAAGGGATGGTGCTCGTCATGCTGTGTCCATCCGGGATAACTTCCCCAGAAAGAGCGTAGAGCAGTACAAGGCTTTGTGGAATGATATTTTAGAAAATGGAAGATGATAGAGATAAATCAACTCATCATGCAAGTATTTTCGATAGCTGAGTTCCGAGTTAAAGAGCTGGAATCGATAGCAAAGAGTAAATTCAAAATAAAATTAAGGTAGTTATCGATATAACTTGCTAATTTTCAATTAGCGAATTACAAGCTTGATAAAAGATTAAGCAATTCCCTGTGTCAGGTGAATTGCCTTGTTCTCCCCTGTGCTAACTTGATGTCGCATCTTGAAAAATAGAAATCAAGGAAATGCGACTTACCATTTTAGCCAGCGTTGGACTATACGCAATCTTGAAACTTTAGATTAAGCTGTATATACCTCTTAAACATTCCACAACGCTATCTTAAATTAGTTAGCACAACAGGTTAATTTAACTATATGAAACTAATCATAACCACCCGTCCAACGGGTGGTTTGCTCTACCCCTATAAGGGGATGTTACCGGCCAGCGCCTAAAGACGCTGGCTTTCACTTTGTTCAAGCCACTATGCCCTTAACTCGTCGCCGCCCCTTAAGGGACGTTTGTACTACCAGCTACCCCTTGAAGGGGTCCTCATATTCTTTTACACTTAATTTATCTAACATAATGTCGTGTTTCTCTTGCTCTTGTATATATTTTCTAATTGTTGCTTCATTTAATCCTACTGTACTAACATAATATCCTTCTGCCCAAAAGTGACGATTTCCGAATTTATATTTAAGATTTGCGTGCTTGTCAAATATCATGAGTGCACTTTTCCCTTTCAAATATCCCATAAAACTTGATACACTTATTTTGGGAGGTATACTTACTAGCATATGTATATGATCTGGCATGAGATGTCCCTCTATTATTTCTACTCCCTTATAGCTGCATAGCTGTTTTATGATATCTCTTATACTTTCCCTGTATTGATTATAAATTATTTTTCGTCTATACTTAGGTGTAAAGACGATGTGATATTTGCACATCCATTTTGTGTGTGACATATCGTTGCTTTTGTTAGCCATGAAATCACCTTTCCTCTCGTTATGATAGTAGCCTGAACAACTCTATTATAACGGAAAGGTGATTTTTTGTATAACAATCGTTTCCGCACCCGCATAGCGGGTGGTTTTTTGTTTCGCATGGCTCATTTCTCTGCAGAGAAATTCGCTTCATGCTCAACAGGCTAAAGCCCATAAAAAAGAAGGGCAATGGATTACATCAGTAATCGCCATTGCCCTTTTCTGCCTCAAGAAATTCCTTTACAAATTCATCATCGTTCAACTCAGGATACATCTCATATACCCGGTCAATCTCTTCCGCCTGCCCCGGGGATAAGCCTTCGTCTTCATTTAAAGTCCATATTCCTTCCATCAAGCCCTGCCTGCGCAGCACTTCATGAATTCCTGTAATGCATCCTTTAAACCCATTGGCCGTATCAAAAAACGCACTGTTGGCATCGGTCACCCTGGCAGCCAGGGTTAATAATTCTGCAGGGATATAATCCTGTTCTGCTGCTTTTTTTATTGCATCAAACATCCTGACCACAGTGCCGGTCCATACCGCCCAATGTCCAAGAAGCCCTCCAGCGAAGCGTTTGGTATAAACCTTTCCGTCCTTCTCAAAAACAAATTTCGTTAACAGGTCGATGACTATATTATCATCATTGCCGGTATATAAAGCAATTTTATCCGCCCTGCTGCTCAAAGCCACCGCTCTTACCACGTCCAAAGTCAGATAACGGTTGAAAGGTGCGGTTTTAATGGCCACCACATTATCAATTTCGCAAATTGACTGCCAGTACTGGTAGGAAAATACCCGACCTCCCACCGAAGGCTGCAAATAAAAACCTATAACCGGCATCTTAGCGGCTACTGCCCTGGTGCGTTCCACCATCTCCTGCTCGGATAGATGCGAAAGACCTCCCGGGCTTAGCAGTACGGCATCATAACCCAATTCTTTTGCTATGGTGGCTTCTTCAATTGCCTGAGATACCGGACCGCATGCTCCTGCGACCAAAATTATGACTTTTCCCGTTTCCTTTTCAAACCTCCTGGCTTCTTGGGCAGCAATGTTTAGAACCTTTTCAAAATATCGAGTCTCGGGCTCACGGATCTCAAATTGGGTGGTATGCACAGCTACTGCAAGGCCACCTGCACCGGCACGGAGATAATAACGCACAAGCCTTCTCTGCCCTGCTTCATTAAGGTTCCTGTTGCTGTCCAAAACCAATGGAACCGCAGGAATCACCGTACCTTGATAAAGCTTGTCTAATGCTTCTTTCCTCATCAGTAATTTCCCTTTCTTTCTTCAAAATGAGTGGGAAGGTTAAGGGTTCTACCTCCGTCCAGAATCCATTCGGCCTGCCAACGGATCATCTGGTTTAAGGTAACCGATGGATAGCCGAACCATTCGAAACATTTGGCGGCATTGCTGATGTAGGCCTTGCTGCCTTCCTCACCTTCAAATACAGGCGTCTTGCCCAGGTATTTCCCCAACTGCTCCGCCGCATAACGCACTGAAATCGTTTCCGGCCCTGTTACATTCAATATCTGGGCTGGAGAATCCACTCGCAGAAGGGAACGGATGGCAATCTCATTGGCATAGCCTTGCCATACGCAGTTAAAGTTGGGTGTTTCAAGATTTACCGGCTTATCCGCCAGAATTTTGGATGCTATGTCATAAAGGACTCCGTATCTTAAATCTATTGCATAATTCAGCCTGTAGAACAGAACTTTGCTCTCATATTTCCTGGCAGCAAACTCAAAAATGCGTTCCCTTGCCAGAGAGCTCATGCAGTATTCCCCTATCGGCGCCGGCTTTACATCTTCGGTACAGCCGCCGGACGTAATGGGAACCTGTGGGTATATGTTTCCTGTTGAAAACACTACGATATTTGATTTTTTGAACCTACGGCAAACAAGAGTGGGCAATGATGCATTCATGGACCATGTTTCGCATTCGTTTCCATTTGTGCCGAACTTTTTGCCGGCCATGAAAATGATATTTTCCGCATCCGGTATCGATTCCAAGGCTCCCTCTTCCATTAGATCGGAAGCTATGATATCTACGCCGCATGCTTCAAGGCGCGAAACCACATCTTTATTGGAAAAACGGGATACTGCGAAAATCCGTTTATCAATTCCTGCCGCATTGCAGGCATTCTTGGCCAGTATTGCAAGAGTAGGCCCCATTTTACCGCCTGCACCTAAAATAAATATGTCACCTTTTATTTTTTTTATATCTTCGATTAAGCCTTGAGATGGCGTTGTCAATAGATTCTCCAGTTTTTCCTCTGTCCACATTCCGATTCTCCTTTTATATTACTGTTGATAAAATGGTATTTCTTGCTGTGTCTGTTCAATTGCACATATAAGCTGTCATGATGTCAATGGTGTGCTGTTTTCTGATCTTGAGCAGGTTCTCATCGGCCAGGTTCTGTGCAAACAGCTTTGAAAGGGTGTATCTGTTTGAAAAATTGGCAAAGCAAACCACAATCAGAGAAATGACCGCCTGTTCTTCATCAATGGTTGGCTTGAAAATTCCCGCCTGCTTTCCTTTGCGTATTTCCTCCTTGATGAATTTGATGGTAGGGCGTTCCACCTCGGAAGACGGCATTTCATTGAGATAAGCAGCTTTATTCAAGTTTTCCCACATCAGGATGCTGACAAAGTTAGGGTTGTTTTGCAGAAAGTCAAAATACATGGATATTATGTTGCGGATCAAATCCACGCCTGTAACTTTTTGCTCCAATATCTCATATTCCGCAATCTCCAATCTCTTGTATACATTGAACAGCACTTTTTTGTATAGGGTCTCCTTGTTTACGAAATACTCGTAAATCATGCGTTTGTTTATGTTCGCCTGCTTTGCGATTTCATCAATTCTTGCACCGTAAAAACCTTTTGCTGCAAATTGCTCCTCCGCAGCGTTAAGAATATCCTGTTTTGACTTTTCCGAATTTTTTTCTCTTTTAAACTCCATATTAACAATCCCCTCATCATGTAACTTTTTGGTTACATGATACTATTTTTTGTTAATCTTGTCAACCTATATAAAAATCTATAACGCAACTATCCTTTTATAGAACCGATCATGACACCTTTGACAAAGTATTTCTGAGCAAAAGGATATACCAGTAAAACAGGTATCATGGTTATGAAAATAGTCGCATTTTTAACCGCCTCCGATGTTATTTTGCTATTGGCTACCGTTGACGAAATGTTTGACGAGTCATCCAGAAGCATATCTTTCAGGATCAACTGCAGCGGATATTTCTTTGAGTCGTTCAAGTAAATCAAGGGTAGGAAATAGCTGTTCCAGTGCCCCATGAAGTAAAACAAACCGATAGATGCAAGAGATGCTTTGGACAGTGGCAAGAATATCTGAAACAATACACGGTATTCCGATGCACCGTCCAGCACCGCCGACTCATACAAGCTGATGGGCAGCGTGCGGTAAAAGCTAATCAAAATCAAAAGCTCCATTGTCCAGATGGCATTGGGCAGCACCAGCGACCACATGGTATTTATCAGCTTTAGGCTCTTTACTACGAGGTAGGTTGGAATAGTTCCCCCGGAAAAGAACATGGTGAATATTATAAGTTTCATTATAATAGTCCTTCCTATCAGCTGGCTTTTGGAAAGCGGATATGCCATTATGGCGGTCATCAGTATGTTTATCATCGTGCCTACGGTAGTATACAAAATAGTATTGCCATATGCCCTCGGCACCTGACTGCTTTTAAATATATGCTTATACGCATCCAGGCTGAAGCCTTTTGGCAAAACGCCAACCTTCCCCTGCACTATATAGGAGGCACTGCTGAAGGAAACCGCAACTACATGCAGGATAGGATATAATACGGCGATTAGCACTAATCCCATAAGAATATATATGATTATGTCAAAAAGACCAAACTTTTCTTCCATTATTATCTATTCCCCCTTACCATAGGCTCTCATTGGTCACCTTTCGGCTGATGCGGTTGGTTACAAAAAGCACGATGCCACACACCACCGATTCAAACATACCCACTGCCGAAGCATACCCATAATCATGATTGGTAAAAGCCATTCTGTACAGGTAAGTGGAAAACACATCCGCCACCTCATACGTGAGAGGATTGTACAGCAGCAGTATTTTGTCCGCTCCTACACGGAAAATGTTAGCGGTGTTTAAAATGAACATGGTCACAATTGTGGGCATTATCGAAGGCAATGTAATATGCCATATCATTTTGATGCGGCTGCAGCCGTCAATTCGTGCGGCCTCATACAACGATATGTCAACACCGGATAATGCAGCCAGATATATAATTGCTCCTGAGCCCATGCCTGCCCAGATGCCCGATGCAATATATACGGTACGGAACCATCTCGGGTCCTGCATGAAGTAAATGGAATCCATGCCTAAAAGGTTTAAAATCTTATTAATCAAGCCACCGCCTGGGGATAATATATCGATGGTCATGCTGCATATGATGACCAGGGATAAAAATGTAGGAAGGTAACTCACCGTCTGAACAAGTTTTTTGTAAGTTCTATGGCGCACTTCATTGAGCAGCAGTGCAAACAGTATAGTTATGGGAAATGACCATAGAAGGTTATATGCTCCCAGCAGCAAAGTGTTTCTTAAAAGTATCCTAAAATCGCTGTTGGAAAAAAATCTTATGAAATTGTCCAATCCTACCCACGGGCTTGCTGCTACCCCTTTAAAAGGGCTATACTTTTTAAAGGCAATGACCAGACCATACATGGGGCCGTAACGAAATATTATATAAAATATCAGCCCTGGCATCAACAGTACGATTAGTTGCCGGTCTCTTTTCAATTTTTTCAACAAGCTGATTTTTTGGGTATTCGCATTAGTTTTCATAGCCATTACCTCTTTTCCATAAATCATTCTGCCCATATTTAAAATCTTCGCTTAACCACGGCATGTGTACAGGCTTGCAATAATTACTGTGATATAAAAACCATGCTCCTGCCGGTTTTATGCGATCCTTTGCCATTGGCGATATTTTATGTTCTTTACCTATTTACTTTGTTAAAGGCTGTTTTATCCTTTGTAAAAGTTGATGTTGGCTTTCAGAGCAGGCCTCAAGGCCTGCTCTGAGCCTTGATGGTATGGTTATTTCACTTCAGCGTCATATCTCGCCTGGGCATCGTTTAAAATCTTCAATACGTCGGCCACTTTCAAGCTTGATTCCTTTGCCTTCCATTCATTCCACTGAGCTTCGCCGTAACCTTTGTCCGTTACATACTTGGCGGCGAACTCTTCCACTGCTTTGCTGATGGCTGTAAAAGCATCGGCATATGCGGTCATTTCGCTGTCTGTGAGTTTCAATTCAGGGTCATTGGGAAGGTATCCGGTTTCTTTGTTAGCAATATCCTGAGCCTCCTGCTCCCTTTCGGAGTAGTTGTAATAAACGCTTCTATGGTCAGGCCGTACATACATGCCTTCTACCCACATACCGAACGTCTTTTCCAGCAGGGCTATGTCAACCAACGGCTCATCCTTTAATGAAGGATATACCGGTTTACCGTTGGAATCCCACTCAAAGGTCTCTCCTTCAATACCAATAGTGAACAGCTCGCTGCCGGAAGGGCTGCTCATGTAATCCAGAAGCTTTAATGCTACCAGCTCGTTTTTTCCCTTTGCAACTGAAGGACCCCAGTTTTCAATCTTGGGCAGAGTAAACTGCTTGCCTGTTCCTATCGGTTTTCCAAACCTTAAGTCATACTCGGGATTGCTATCCTTTACCTGCGCTGTGAACAGCTCCAGTCTTCCAATCCAGTCCCATGTAACGAAGGCCTTGTCGGTAGTCATCTTTGCAGACCATGAATCCTGAGTGTCGGTTAAGAATTCCGGATCCAGCAGACCTTCATTATACAATTTCTTCATGAAATCCAACATATCTTTGAACTTGGCATCCGTTCCTGCAAATTTCCAGGTGCCATCACTTTCGTCATAGTAGAATGGATACCGGTTGTCACTGATGTCCCATGATTTTGCCAGTTTTGAGAATATGCTGGCGCCGTTTTTGGAAGCGAATGGATATGAATCGGGATATGCTTCTTTTATCTTCTTCAATGCATTATAGAAACTTTCATTATCTGTCCATGGTTCTATACCCAACTTTTTGAATACATCGGCGCGATATAAAAGACCATGGTTAACATCCCTTGCCAATTGATAAATCGGCCACTTGTACAGTTTACCGTTGTCGTCGGACCAAGAATACAAGATCCAGCTGTTTTCGGGATTATCAACATAGAGAGTTTTAAAGTTGGGCAGTTCATCAAGATAATCATTGATGGCAGCGAATGCTCCGTCAAGGGCATATTTGTTCGTATCTGCCAGTGAAAGACCGTTGATGATGTCGGGAAGATCGCCACTGCCCATCGTAACGTTTAATTTCTCTGCATAGCTCTGAAGTGGAACCGGCTGAAGGTTCAGTTTGATTCCTGTACGCTTGGATATTTCCTGGGGTATCGCCAGGGAGTTCAAATCCTCAACCGCCGACGGCACCATCCATGTGATAGTTACTTCCTTATCCACCAGCGGCAGGGTCAATCCCCCTGTATCGCCATAATCATTTTTGGCTCCTGTGGTGGTAGAGTCGGTTGAAGAGTTTTGTGAGGATGTCGAATCCGATGGTGTTGTTGTTGAGTCTGATGAGCCTTTTTTGTCGCTCCCACAGGCTGTAATTGCCAGGGATACGGCTAACGAACATGCCAGCGTGACAGCCAGCGGTTTGAACCTCTTTCTCATTTTCATAATGACACCTCCATGAATTTTTAGCATTATAAGCTTATTTAAAGGCTTTTAAATGAAAGCCATAAGTAACCATTTAGTTATATCTGGAGCAAAAAAATGCAATGTCATTCATCTGTCAGTATTTACTTTGTCATATGGGCTGCTTGGTTTCTGGTGATTTCCAGCTTAAGAGGATTTCCTGAGTAAAAATTTTCGATATCTTTCAATAGTCCTTCGGTAACAAATTTTCTCCGGTCAATTGTCGGCCCTGCCATATGAGGCATAAGCAGAGTGTTAGGAGCACTCCTTAACTTGCTGCCCATGGGCAACGGCTCTTCCTCATATACATCCAACACTGCCTTGAAACGGCCGGTGTGCAATTCCTGCGCCAAGGCTTCCTCATCTACTACACTTCCTCTGGCTGTATTTACGAACAAAGAACCTTCGGGAATCATTTGCAGCAATCTCCGGTCTATCATGTGGTAGGTTTTAGGCGTTGCTGCGCTGTGAATGGAAATAATTTTGCATTCAGAAAATATTTCGTCCAGGGTGGCTCTTTCAACTCCCCATCGCAGGGCATCTTGTTCGCTTAGATGACTGGAATATACCTTGATTTTTACATCAAAAGCCTTGAGCATGGGCACGAGATATTGTGCGATGGCTCCAAATCCCACCAGACCTACTGTCTGGTCCAAAAGCCCCTCGTTCCACCAGCTGCCGTCATGCCACCCCTTGCTCCGCAGCATTTCAGAGTACTTGGGGATATCACGAAGGGCAACCAACATGTATGCGATAACACCTTCAGCCACAGAACGGGCATAGATTTCATTACCGCTTATGACCCGCACGCCTTTATCATATAGAGCTTCGGAAACCAGCGGGGCTACGGTTCCGCCTGTATGAGCAACAAGCTTTAAGCTTTGAGCTTTTTCCAGGACGTACTCATCCAATTTGGCATTACCCCATCCGGTTATACATACGTCGATTCCTTCCAATCTTTCTCTTAGCTCTTCCGGAGTAAAATTTCTCTCCATTTCATTCCAAACGACCTCACCTATCTGTTCCAGCTTCGTTGCAATATCAGGTGGGAAAAAAGTATCGCGGATATGTCCTTTTGCGTTGGCAACCAAGATTTTCATAAGTTTACCTCGTATTATACCCGAATCAATAAATTATATAAGTAACTGTATAGTTATATGATAACAACACATGTTTCTTTTGTCAATCGTTTTTTAACTAAATTTATACTCCAAATTTTTATCATCTATTATTCACGCTTTATTCTTATTTTTATCTTTTTTACATTAGATTTTTATCTTGCTTATGTCTTACTTTTACTTTGTTTCATTTTATTTTTCTATTAAACAGGCTCAAGGCTGCCTGTAGGTTTTTATGATCTGTTCCGCCACTCTTATGCCATCCACCGATGCACTCACTATACCCCCGGCATAGCCTGCACCTTCCCCTGAAGGATAGAGTCCTTTTATACCGATAGCTTCCAGGGTATCCCCCCTTGTGATCCTTACCGGGGATGATGTCCTGGTTTCCACACCGGTCAGCAATGCGTCCTTCATTCCAAAACCCTTCAATTTCCTGTCGAAATAGCTTATCGACTCCTTCATGGGATTTGTGACAAAGGAAGGAAGGCACAGATTTATATCCGACATCTTGGTTTTGCCCGTATAACTGGGCCTTACTGAGCCCAACCTTGTGGTGGCTTGTCCCAGAATGAAATCCTCCAACCTCTGGACAGGAGCCGAATTATTGCTTCCACCTACCTTATAGGCAAGCCTCTCCCAGTTTCTTTGAAAAGCCACTCCGGCAAGAGGATGACTGCTTCCAAAATCCTGCGGCTCTACAGATACAACAAGAGCACTGTTGGCATTTTCCTTATCCCGGGCAAACTCGCTCATACCGTTGGTGACTATGGATTCCATTTCCGAAGCGGATGCGACGACCACACCTCCCGGGCACATGCAAAAGGTATATACGGTCCTGTCCCCTGTTCTGTAAAACAATTGGTAGTCAGCCGGACCTAATTTAGCATGGCCTGCAGCTTTTCCAAACTGGGCGTGGTTTATTATCTCCTGGGGGTGTTCTATTCTGACACCTATTGAGAAGGGTTTGGGTTTGAATTCCACACCGCAGTTCAACAAAGCCTCATAGGTATCCCTTGCGCTATGGCCGATAGCCAGAATGACCACATCCGCCGGTATTTCTTCGCCATCATTCACAACGATGCCTACAAGCTTACCATCTCTTATTTTCAAGGAAGTTAATTTGGTATTAAACCTCACCTCTCCCCCGGCGTCAATTATGCGGTTTCTAAGGTCTGCCACCACATTTTTCAGCACATCGGTTCCTATATGGGGCTTGGATTTATATAGGATTTCGTCGTGGGCGCCGGATTTGTGGAATTCTTCCAGAACCTTCTCACACCTGCGGTCGTTTATTCTGGTGGTCAGCTTGCCATCGGAAAAGGTCCCTGCTCCTCCCTCACCAAACTGCACATTGGTCTCCACATCAAGCTCCCCGGTTTCCCAATAGCGATGGACAATCTCTGTGCGCCTGTCAACCCTTTCGCCGCGTTCTATCACCAGCGGCCGGTATCCGTTTTGGGCGAGGGTAAGGGCAGCAAACATCCCTGCAGGTCCCAAGCCCACCACCACCGGTCTATTATTTAAAGGCAGCTCTCCCGGGACAAGCGGTTCATCTTTTGCATCCTCAACTATCCGAACGTCCCCATCCCCGTGCATAACCGCCTTTCCTTCGATTTCTACCAGCAAGGAATAAACCAGGCTTATGTCGGGTTTTCTCCTGGCATCCACAGATTCCTTAGCTATCTTAAAATTTTTTATATCCTTTACGCTTATTTTAAGCTTTTTAGCCGCAATTCTTTTTATATCCTCAATATCGTCGTCCAATGACACCCTGATGTTGTTTATAATATACTTCATCCTTTTCCTCCGCTTGCTATAAAATATGAAAGGAGGATGCTCAATCCCCCTCACAAATTATATTATATCGCTAAATTAAAGTACTACTACTTGCACATGAAAATAACAACTAATAAAATGAAATTCATATTTTCATGCCAATCACTTCAATATCTGAAAAGCATAAGTTGCTTCGTCTTATGCTTTCTCTTGCAAACTTTGAAGTAGGGACACCGTCTGGTCTATTGCTGTTCCTGTAGCTGCAGATCTTCTTCCTCTACCTTTTTCTTTACCAGGAGTTCAACCTCATATCTGCCTAATATGTCCACATTGCCGCTATAGTCGAACATGAGCGGCATGCTGTGGGTTCCTTCCTCCAACCCTATGACATTCACATATGGTTTCAGAGTCAAGGCATTGACTTTTTCCAAATCTTTCTGCAAGCCTTTTACAACCACAGCAACTTCTTCTGTCTGTATGGCATATTCCGATGAGGCATCCATATTCTTAATTGTAATCATGTTTTTGCCCAGCCTTATGGTCTTTTCCTTCAATGCTTCTACAGTCACACTTGCCGTAATCTTTTGGTCGGGATCTACCAGCTTGACTCCTTCCGGCAGGACAAGAGGCGCTGTAATATCGGTATTTTCAGTAATTCCGCTTAAATTGAAAGGCTCAGTCTTTAAGCTCGTTATTTTATCAAGTACGTCGCCAGGTCCGGTTATCAGCACTTTTGTGGGACTGTACTTTGATATTCCACCGACATAGCCGTCAGGAATGCTTCCGGTTTTTTCGGCAACCACCGGCACTTCCTTGGCAATTTCCACCAATACTTCTACTTCATATTTATTGCTGTGTTGAGGTATTTCCTTTCCATTCTTGTCATATACCTTGCATTTTTTTATATCGGAAATGCTTTCGTTCAGGTTGTCTAGATTTATGTCAACCTTTACGCTTTCCACCTGATTGACAACTGACTCCAAATCCCTTATTACTATTCTATCTTGATTTATTTTTATGCCTGCGACCTTGTATCCGGGCTTTAGCTCTCCCTTAGTCTCTCCAATCTCGACTTTGAAAGACCGGGAAATTATCTTTTCCAGGCTTACTCTAACGCTGGTTGGCCAATACTGTAGAACTTTAACGCCCTGAACCTTGCCCGTATATTCGGGTGTGGGGATTTTTATGGTGTTATCGTCCACCGAATCAATTTGGGAAAAATCCAGTACAGCTTGAAAATCGCTTTCGCTTACCTGGGTGAGTTTATCTTTCTTTCCCCTTACCCTGACCTGAATAGTTTTGGGAAAATTCCTGTTTTTCAGCTCTATGTTTTTTTCATGCAAATCATCTTCATTTATCACGTTCAGATTTATAGTATAATCCATCGTATTAACCGGATTTACCGCAAGCCAAAGACCTATAGCGAATAATACCGATACAATCTTCATGATCGTATCATTTTTTAACCACTCATTCATTTTTCTTCACCTTCCACAAAGTCAGTTTCCTGCTTGCAGCTTTCTTTTCAAGAAGATTCTTGTTTAAGGCTTTTCTTAACATATCCGGCGTAAGGTTTCTGGTCAAACCTCCATTCAGTGCAAAGGAGATTTTACCTGTTTCCTCCGAAACAACAACAGCTATGGAATCCGATACTTCCGTAATTCCAAGGGCAGCTCTGTGCCTTGTGCCCAGCTCCTTGCTCAAATTGGGATTGTCCGTAAGCGGAAGGAAACATCCTGCAGCCTGTAGCTTGTTGTTCCTGATAACCACAGCCCCGTCATGCAAAGGGGTATTGGGGGTGAAAATATTCAAAAGCAGTTCAGCTGTAATATAAGAATCCAGCTGGGTTCCAGTCTTTATTACCTCACCTAATTTAGTATCCCTTTCTATGACGATCAGCGCACCGGTGAAAGTTTTAGACATTTCGGTGGCGGCTTTTACTATCTCCTCTATCGCAGCAGTAATCTGTACCAGGCTGCTTTCTTCCTCAAAATTGAACAGATTGCTGAATCTGCTTCGCCCAATCTGCTCCAGTCCCCTTCTCAGTTCAGGCTGGAACACTACCAGGATGGCAATTGCCAGTATTGATATTGTATTGTTCAAAATATATGAAATGGTCCTAAGCTCAAGAAGCTTGCTGATCTCCGCAGCTATCAATATGAAGATAACCCCCTTGACCAGCTGCCAGGCTCTCGTTTCCTTCGCCAGCATCACAATCTTGTAGAACACATATGCCACAATTCCAATATCAACAAAAGCCCTAATTACATCGATAGGGTTGTTAAATCCGATATAGGCTGAAATATAATCTATTAAATTTTGAAAATTCAGAGTAGTTTCCAAATCTGCCAAAACCTCACGTCCTTGCAGTTGCAGCCGTATTTTTACAGCTCGGCATTATTAACTTTTTATATCAATTTATATATCTGTGCTTTATTGAATACCGCAGAATAAACAACATTACAAAAATTATATCCTCTTTTTCCATTCTGTAAAAGGTGTTTCAATAGATTTTAATCAAAATTTAATATCTTACATTCGTTCCAATTAAAGGTACTATTTTTTTCTATTTATCGCTATTTATATCCCATCGTATTTCATCCGATGCATTTATTTTAATTTAATTATCGACATAATTTATTTATAAAAATAGATAAAAGCATAAATTTTATGGACAGTTTTTCCTTTAAATCCATTTGAGAAAATTATTTCCCGAAAAAGAGTGAAATCCCAACAGTTCCGATGGACGTTAAGAAAAAAATCACTGCAATAATAAACGCGACCAACCTTGAAAATTTTTTATTCACCATACACATCCCATCCTGTTATCATAATAAATCATGCAGTAAGGCAGCAAGCCTTAACATACTGCTATTAGGCAATTTAATTATTATAAAACTTATTATAAATATAAATTACCAAATATCAAATATATGGGCAGAAAATTTTTATGCTTAAGAGGATTTTCATTTTTCATATTGAATATTTTTTTAATATCGATTATTATTAGTAGTAACAGGTAAAGTACTCATCTAAGAGATAATGCTTTTCCTATCTAAAAAACACTAGTATGGAACGATTCTCCCCTGTTGCATACTAGTGTTTTTCATTTATTTAGAATATATATCCCTGAAAATCAACTTTAAACATCTTTATCCGTATTATCGATGTTCTTTTTTTTGCGTTGCTTCACACACTCTGTCAACAGGTACTCTATCTGTCCATTTAGAGAGCGGAACTCATCCTCCGACCAAGCCACCAATTCTTTCCAAAGGGATGATGACAGCCTGAGCAGAATCTGTTTTTTCTCATTATTCTTGTTTTCCATGCATCATCACCCCACCCTTCTTATTCATTAATATATTAATATATTGAACCGCTGTTGACAACCGGCTGGGCATCCCTGTTCCCACAAAGAACAACAAGGAGATTGCTTACCATGGCTGCCTTGCGTTCTTCGTCAAGATGTACGATATCATTTTCATTAAGCTTTGAAAGAGCCATTTCCACCATTCCTACAGCACCCTCAACTATCATCTGCCTTGCGTCAATAATTGCCGAAGCCTGCTGTCTCTGCAGCATAGCAGCTGCTATTTCAGGAGCATAAGCCAGATGAGTGATCCTTGCCTCCAATATCTCAAGCCCTGCAATTTCGACCTTTGACTGAATTTCTTCCCTCAGTCTTTCCGCAATCTCCCTGCTGCTGCCCCTCAAGGATTTTTCATTGTCATCGCCGGTGGAATCATAAGGATATTGGCTCACAATATTTCTAAGGGACGAGTCGCATTGGATGGACAGGTATTCCGTATAATTATCCACATTGAAGACAGCCTTTGCCGTATTGACTACTCTCCATATAACTACTATTCCGATTATGATCGGATTCCCCAGCTGATCATTTATCTTTTGCTTCTCATTGTTGAGAGTCATTACTTTCAAGGATATTTTTTTATTGAGTTTACCCACAGCAGCAGCTCTTTCTGCAGCATTTTTATCCTGATTCAAATCTACAGCAGCAGTAAATGCTGCAGTGGTGGCAGCTGGCATTGTAGGGTTTATTGCGGTGGCAAAAGGATTGACAAAGTAAAAGCCTTCGCCTTTCAACGTTCCGTAATACTTTCCGAAAAGGGTCAATACAAGTGCTTCCTTCGGCTTTAATATTTTCAAACCACCGAAAAGTATAGGTCCTGCGATGAAAAGATACAAAGAAGATACTGTTATCAGCATAACACCCAGGATACTGCTTGTATCCCTACCTGCAAAAATACATCCGAAGATAAATCCTACCAGAGATGCGATCATAAGCGCAATGTTCAACAGAAGAATTACCATGCCATTTGCCGCTTTCACCTGGATTTCCTCATACTGCATTTCTTTTTCATTAGTTTTAAGCGTATTAGCCATTACTAAACCCCCCTTTTAGTTGGATTATGTATGATATCATTTTGATATATTTTTATATTATAATAATATATAAAGGATTTCAAGTAAAATTATGAAAATTCTATGTTCAGATATTCTCCTTAAAGAAAAAGATTTCTTGATAGCCAATTTATATCATTGTTTTGCACTAAAGCATTGCCTGTATCTTTCGTGCCTGTAAAACAAAGCAAAGTCACCTCGTTACAAATGACTATAACCGGCAATAAAGCAATGGTGATGAGCTTTAAACAACATTTTACGCACAGGAAACGCTAATTGAGAAACTCCAACGGTAGCAAGGCATGAAACTAAAAAAGCGGGATAGCTTAGCTATCCCGCTGCTGAGTTTTCGTTTAGTCTACTGATGTGAAAATGGAATCAGTCCTTTTTTTATCATTTCTACGCATCATTAATAGAGCTAATGTTATTACCAGACCATAACCAATTATAGCAGGTAACGAAGCTTCAATACCAAACGCGCCACCATTCAGGAGTCTGGACTCAGAAGTTAATTGATAAGAAAATATTGCTGATGATGACTCTGCACTTATCTCTAATATTCCACCAATAATAATAAAATTCCATATGCCATGTACCATGGCACTTGCCCATATTGAGTTGCTTTGTATTGCTATCAGTGAGAACATAATCCCCACGGCAGTTCCGGCAATTACAAGAATGAGAATGTCAGCTATTTTCGGACTATCCATATTTAAAATGTGTAACATTCCAAACAAAACCGAAGGAATGACAACCGCAACTGCTTTTCCCCATCGGATTTCCAATACATGCATTATCAGCCCTCGAAACACCAATTCTTCTGTTATTCCGGCAGCCAGACATGAACTGAAAATAGCACGCAGAACAATCATAATATTTCTTGATGCTTCATAATTAGATGAAGAAAAATTGCCAGGGGTCAGAAAAATAAAAAATGCTGACACAATAAGGGGAAGCACAAAAGAGCAAATAATCCAAATAATGATATTTTGGGGTTTACATATACGAAACTCCTGCAAAGGCAGTTTCAATACCCTGCTGATATACAAATACACAAGCAATGACAGTATAACGATTTCTAGCACTGGCCTGATTATTATTACTAAAGCAGAAACCTCTAATTTTGTTATTCCGTAAAACAAATCGACGGGCAGTGATGCCAATATACTCCCCACTATGAGTATGACAACCCCTATCACTGCATGAAATATTGATTTTAATCCATATTTGTCGTGCTGAAGATCTAATAAATTTTTCATCATTTACAAATTCCTCCCAGCTGCATTATTACTTCGAAAGCAAATTACTTCTTTTGCACATCACCCCTGGATATGGAATCGAAATTAAAACCTGCGGTTTTGTGAGACGAAAACTTAATATTATTCTCTGGCTGACGAAAGCATACACTTCCTTATCCATAGTAGTATACTGGTTTGCCTGCGTTCTTCCTTACTCAGTTTTGAATACTTCTTCAGGTAATAATTAACGCAAAAAATGAGTGCAGAAATTACACCGACATTTAAATACACATCTTTCAAATCAAAAGTAAACCAATCGAACAAGCGTAAGAAATCCAAGCTTCCGCCCCAAAACACTACATCAACAAAGGAACACATTATACCTGCAGTTAAAAATACCACCATTCCATTTAAGAACTTCCTTCCTTGAGTCCATAGATATGAGAGATAATGATAATATAAAAAAACTATTGCTAAAGAAAAAATCTGAGCTGCTATCATAAACCATACAGGCGTTTTATATTCAATTATGCTGGCTATCCAATTTAAATATGTATTCAGTACAGGCCGAAAGCGCAAAATATCTGGTATCAAAACCATATCAGCATTCACAAAATAATGCGCAATTGCAAGCTTGCTAACCTGATCTATTGCAACTAACACAGCTAAAATAAGGGGACAAGCAAGAGACTTTTTCATGATACCTCCTGGAAGCAAGCAATATTAATGTCTACAAATACTTGCCAGTATTTGCTATAATTAAAATCATTATATCATCATATCATAAGAAAATCATCAATCAAATATGCGTATATAAATTTGTCAGACCTCCGCTGGCACACTCGAGGCCGCGGACACAGCAATTAAAAACGGCAGCTGTTTCCGAAGCTGCCGCTTGATAGTTTTCCATCAATATGATCATCAGTTCAAATCTCACTGATGTTTCATATACTTGCAGTAATTACGACCTATTAAAAGCTATAATTTGCAGATTTGAATATTGCCACGATTCAACCTGTAAATCACATCGGCTTGTTTTGCAAGCTCTTGACTGTGCGTTACGACAATCACACACTTATTTAACTCATGGGCACTTTCTACAAGCAATTTGGTAATTTCTCCCGCTGTTTCTTCATCCAGGTTGCCGGTTGGCTCATCTGCAAGCAGGAGAGAGGCATCGGATGCCAGGGCACGGGCAATAGCTACGCGCTGCTGCTGGCCGCCCGAGAGTTTCTGTACATTGCGCCTTGCCTCCTCCTTTGACAGCCCAACTTTCTCCAATATGGGTAAGGGAGGCAATTTAGAAGTTAGGCTGACGTTTTCGGCAGGAGTAAGATAATCAATCAAGTTATAGCTTTGAAAAATAAAAGCAACATTGTTACGTCGGTGAGCGGAAAGGCCGTTTTCACCTATGCTTTTTCCATCCAGCTTGATTTCACCTTTTGTCGGCTCATCCAATCCTCCGATTAGGGATAGCAATGTCGTCTTACCACAGCCGGAAGGGCCGAGTATAGCATATATTTTGCGCGGTTCAAAAACCGCATTTATACCTTTCAGGACAGGTTTGTCTTTCTCATAAGCGTAATGGACTCCTACCAGTTCCAGTTTCTTCATTATATTTTCCTCCTAACTCATTTTTGAAAGTATTTCTTTTGGTTTTAGCCGAATGACGGTGTGGGATGCGATTAAGACAGCGGCAAGAATCAACAGAGTTCCTATCCCACAGACCCATATCATGTATTCTGGCATAATTTTAATTTCAATTTCCTTTACCAGTTCGGCAGAAGATGCGCCGGACAACCTGTCAAAATATTCTGAATAATCGCCTTCAACAAGCTCAGAGCTATCAAAATTCTGCAGATTGGATGCATCTACAACTTGTCTCATAATGAAATTACCGGCTACATCGGCAGTCATGTGGCTTAAGGGGTAAGAAAAGCCGAAAGCTATAAGTGCTATTATGAGGCATTCCAATACGAATTGACCAATAATATTTTCTTTTCTCACACCGATGGACATCAATATCTCGGTTTCTTTTACTCTGCCGCGTATCCAAATGGTCAGCAGCAGTGCCAAAATAGCCAAACTGACAACCGTTATGATGATAATCAAGGTACGAACCAAGCTCTGCAAGGATTCCAACGGATTGGCAATGGTTTCATACTCCTCACTGTCAATACTAAGGATAAAAGTCTTACCCTTTATCAACGGGTGTTCGGCTATTCGGTTATAAACATTTCGAATATCCACAGGGTCTTCAACATAAATGTCCAGAGAGGAGTATCCCGAATACTCTTCACCGTAAGAATCTTCGGACGCTTTTGCGTCAACGATGCACTGATTGCCGGGCCTTGAGGCTACGGTTAAAGCGTTTTCGCCTGTTCCTTCCGTGCCGGAGAAAATACCAACAATCTCCCGCTCAACAATTTTATCCGTGTAATCGATATATAGCTGCAATTTGTCACCCACTGATAAATTGTTGTAATCTGCCAGCTCCTTTGA
This sequence comes from Clostridium thermosuccinogenes, assembly GCF_002896855.1. Lineage (NCBI taxonomy): Bacteria > Bacillati > Bacillota > Clostridia > Eubacteriales > Clostridiaceae > Clostridium > Clostridium thermosuccinogenes. Next base: position 2,359,471 of record NZ_CP021850.1, read on the forward strand.
AATCATTATGACATTGCGGTCTGTTTCCACAATGTGCCTACCTGCCACCAGTTTAAGTTTACCACTGGTAAATCCGCTGTATTTCTCTGAAAACATCGTCTTAGTCATAGCAGAATTAGCACCGTATTTGGTTGGTCCCATATTGATAACAGCCGGCAAATACTTAAAATTGACAGCAGCTGCAAAGATACCGGGGCTGCTGACAGAGTTATAACCCACTACGCCAGGTATCTCCCGTATTGCTGCAAGAATTTCGTCCGTAATAGGGTCACCTACATACTCCTTGTCATATCCCCATTGACTCTGTCTGGTAACTAAATTTTTTTCACTCATATCAACTGCCAAGTTAATTTGCCCGCCAACAGATGTGCGTATATTTTTAGCGGCTTCATTGGCGGAGCTTTCGATAGCGACGCCTGTCAATACAAATGTCGCAACGGCTGTCAGCACCAAAAACAATATTAGACTTCTAAGCTTTTGCCGCCAGCAATAAAGAAACGCTCTTTGTATAAAACCCATTTGTTCTACCTCCTAAGCCATTTTTGAGAGTATTTCTCTCGGTTTTAGCCTGATAATCATGGAAGATGACAGGAATACCGCGCAAAACAATGTTGCTAAAATGCAAATGAATATCACAAGAGATATGTCAGCCGGTAATGCGAGTGTTAGGTTTTGTGTGCTTTTTACCGGTTGCCCCTCCACTTGTACAATTTGAATGTTCTCCACGATACCCTTGTTAATTCCACCTGCAACAGCTACGGCGAGAAAATAAGCGCCGACAAAGGCAAGAAAAGCCGTCAAAAGAACCTCTGCGATAAACTGCCCCACAATCTCCTTCCTGGAATACCCAATAGAAAGCAACACACCTGCTTCATGTACCCTGCCCCGCATTCTCATTGCCAGTATAAGAAGGAGTACTGCAGCGCTTACCAGACAGATGCAAACGAGCAATATCCGAATCAAATTTTGAATAGTGTTAAGTCCCGCGGCAATCTTTTCATAATTAAAGTCATCATTTAGAATAAAATAGCTGTCCCAATCAATGCTGGTTAAATGTTTTACTTTCCGTACAATTGAGTCCAAATGTATGGGGTCGGAGAGATAGAATGATACTCCACCGGTATAAACGCCTGCTTGCATCCGGTTCAATGCGACCAATGTATGATGGTCCGTAATCATGAGATTTGAGCAAAGCCCCGCGGTAGGCTGATAGGCCGCATCCTCCTGCGGCTTTAATATTCTGAAAAAGCCCACAATTTCCACTTCCGCACTGTATGGTGAATCTTTCAAGGTATCAATGAATACATCATCCTCCTGCTCAAATTCCGCAGGAGCCAATAAAATCTTATCACCAACGGAAAGCTGATTAATTCTTGCCAGTTCCTCGCTTATGATGATGCAGTTTTCGTCGTCAGGAGTGATGTGGCGGCCTTCGCTAAGCTCCAATATCTTATCTGTAAAATAGGGATGCAGAGCAGAATAAGTGTTTGCGGATAATCCGCCCATATTATTTTCATCCGTATGACCTGTTCCAGGGATAAAACGAATCTGGCGACTTTTTGCATAAGCAAAATTCCTGGCGTTGTAATATTTGATTTCTTCATTTTCCATAATTTGTTGTATTGCCATATCCGTTATTACAGCCTGCTCATCATTTTCAGTATCAATTTTTGATCCATTAAAAGAAAAATCCATGGATGAACGAATATGAAACGCTGCTCCGACAGATGTACGCAAGCTTTTAGATACTGCCTGCGTTGTATACAAAACAGAAAAACAGGTTAGCACAAAGGCTGTTACTATGAAAATAAGCAAAAGCAAAATAAGGGTTTTCCCCTTTTTCCTTGTTAAGTAAAGCACTGTTCTTTTCAGAAAAGACACCATAGCACCTCCTTTTTGAGGAATTATAGATAAGGAAGGACAAGATACATTTAAGAATAGGACAAGATTAGGACAAGATTTTTCAATCAAAAAAGACCGCTTCGAGGCAGTCTTTTTTGATTAAACAACAGAAGTTAAAGGAGTTTAAGGCAATTGCTTTTCTATGTAGCGTAATATTTTATTGTATCAATTATAGGATAGCGGGAATATAATTTCAAACCGAACGCCTTGCTCCGTATTTTTAAATGTATAATGAAGTTGATGCGCTTCAAGTATGACCTTTACAATATATAATCCCAAGCCGCTGCCGCCAGTATGGCGGTTACGGGATTTATCCACTCTACAAAATGGCTCAAAAATATGGTCAAACTCGTCCGATGCAATATGAACCCCGGTATTCTCAACCGTTAAAGTTGCGGTTTCATTTGCTTTTTTCAAAGAAACTATAACGGTTTGCCTTTCAGGAGAGTGGTGTACCGCATTGCCAATAATATTGGAAACAGCTTTCAGCATATGGCTGGGATCAACATCTGAAATGACGTTCTTATCGCATTTACACAGAATATCAATTTTCTTTTTGAGAGCTAATTCCTGATACATATTGCAGCATTCGTATACCAATGCATACAAATCAGTGGGCGTCTTCTCCAGCATATCGGTATCTGAACCGATTTGACCTACCTGTAATATTTCTTGTATAAGCGATTCCATTGACTCCGTTACTTGCAAAGCATGCTTCAAATACTTCTCTCTATCCTTATATCGCCCGATATTATGCAACATGCCCTCCAGGTCGCAGCGCATGACAGTAACAGGCGTTTTAAACTCATGGGATATTGCCATAAACAAGTCATCGCGCCGTTTTATCTCCTTTTGGAGATTCTCATTGGCTGATTTCAAGTCAGAAAGCGCTTTATCAAGCTTCTTTGCCATTTCATTCAAATTGCCGGCAAGAGAGCCAATCTCGTCAGTACGTTTTACATCGCAAAACCACGTAAGATTTAATTCTGACAGCTTTTTAGATATTTTGCTGATCTCTATGATCGGTTTGGTTAAAGCTCTGGAGGAAATGAGGCTACCTAATAAGGATATGCCCAGGATAAAGATAAATACAAAAGGAAGCAGGCTCATCAGGGTATCACTCACCTGATCGATTTGATCCATTTTAGCATAGGCTGAAACGATATAATCCTCACCATTGCATTTATATACTCCTGAGAGGAATGTTACGTTATCATCCGTCATTTCGGGCATAGTGTTAGCATCCATGCCCTCAGCCTGGATGGAATATATGATATTCAAGTTTTTGTCCGTAACATAAACACTGGTATTGTTCGATATGCAAAAATTCTGTAAATACCTTTCGGTGTTCTGACCGTTGTCTTCATTTAACGTTTCTATCAGCGTTCTGAAATTCGCATTAAATCTTTTATTCAGCTCAATTCTGTACGTCTTAGGCATATAGATAAAAACAAGTGTGTAAATAAGTACACCGGACAAAATCAGCAAGGTGGCAATGATGATAAAGGTTTTTGCATTCAGGCTGCTTTTAATCCTCCGAAGCAATTTTGTATCCCACCCCTCTGATTGTTTCAATATAATCTGCACCAAGCTTCTTGCGGATATTGCCAATATGAACATTTACAACACGGTCATTTCCAAAAAACTCATAACCCCAAATATCGTTCAGTAATTGATCGCGGGTAAGTACGCAATTTTTGTTTTCAAGCAGTTTTCTCAGCAACTCAAACTCGGTGCGGGTGAGTGCCACCAGATTCCCAGACATCCGGGCTTCATAGCTTTTTAGGTCAAGTGTCAGCTCCTTATATTTCAATATCCCATGAGGCTCCTCGTTAATAGCCTTGGTTGCCCTCCTGAGAACTGCTTCTATACGTTTTAGCACAATATTCATAGAAAATGGTTTTACAATATAATCGTCTGCCTTTAAATCAAACCCCTTTATTTGATTCTTTTCACTTCCCATAGCTGTAAGCATTATTACGGGAATGTCAGATTCCTTCCGTATCATTTCCAGAACAACATAACCGTCTATTTTGGGCAATAATATATCCAACAAAACTAAATCAAAATGTTGGTTCTGAAACTTCATAAAACCTTCCATGCCGTCATCTGCAACGGATACAAGGTATCCGGCATCCTCCAGTACATCCTTCAAGAAGTTATGAATATCCACTTCATCTTCAATTATTAGTATTTTTGCAGGCATACGCATATCCCCCATTACTCTACCACATTTCTCTCAGCACGTTTGACGGTTTTGTTCCGGTGACATCTCTATGACTTGGGTATAGCTCATGTTTGTAACACCCAACCGTTCTGCACCGGGTACCCTTCAGTCTTCACAAGGCTTTTGAATACAATGCTCTAAAACGCCCACTCTTGTGCTGTTTGTTTGCTAAAAGATATTCCATATGTAGATTTGTTTGCAACATTATATATAGATTACAGTTCGGCATTCTAAACGAATAACCTGCAATGCACTTGTGTTTGCATGATGCATTTGTATCACTATTTATAAAATTCCTCTATTTTGTAAATAATCCGAACTTAAATATACAAAAAAAGGATTCATACCGTGATGGTCCGAATCCTTTTAATATATTACAGGTTGGTGCGGGTGACAGGACTTGAACCTGCACGGGGTTACCACAAGATCCTAAATCTTGCGTGTCTGCCAATTCCACCACACCCGCATTTCATTTTTACAACGAATTTAATTATAATTCCATCCAACCCTTTTGTCAACACAAACATGGGCAAAACAAGGCATGTTGGCCGGAAAAACTCCGGCCCATCCCTTTCCGTCATGCCATATCATACAATGTTAAAGCAGTAATAAATAGTGTAAAGACTATAATAGCTGTAATAAGTGAAAATTTTATGGCCTGTTTAATAGTCACCGTATTCTTTGCTTTGTAGCTTTTTATTGTATATTTCACAGGATACAATTTCCTGTCGTCACCTATCATTTTTCTTACCCCCTTATTATATTCTAGTTGGAAGTAAATACAAAATCTACAGGTATTTTCTTCCAGTTAATCATTTTTCACTAATACGCATCACAAATCAAAAATTCTTGCTCTCCTATTCTTTAATATACGTATCAGGATTTCATTTTCCTCAAGTTTAAGTTGCCGTATGGAATACTTGCTGTTATATTATTGTATATATGCTATATAGGCTATGAAGCTGAAATAACAGTTTCACCGGCCGTATGGTAAGTCGCAAGTCTTCTTAATCACTGTTATATTGTTGGGCGGCTTCCATACATAATTTTTTGAAATGAGGTAACAGAATGCACTATTTATATGTTTTTTTGGGGTTGTTGGCTGCGGCTTTGATATATATGTACATGGAAGCCTCTTTTGTTAAGGTGGATCATATAAGGCTCACAAAAAGCAAAAAGGGATTAAAAATCCTGCAGATATCGGATATACATATTAATATGCTTAGGGTGTCCGCTAAAAAGGTTGCTTCGGTGATTGAAAGGGAGAATCCCGATATTATTGTCATGACAGGAGATTATGTTCAAAGGCCTTCCGATATACCGGCTTTTCTGGAGTTTGTGGACGGGATAAGAAGCAGCCGCCCAATATATGCATGCCTCGGAAATCATGATTATTATGCTTTTTACAATAATAAATCCGAGCTCAAAAAGTTCATGGATCAGATGGAAAACCACGGCATAACTGTGTTGGAGAATAAATCGGCCTTCTTTAAAAAGGGAGATAATATTTATAATATCATAGGTGTTGGTGACATAAGGAGCGATGCGGATGACATCGATAAAGCCCTCGCTTCTTCCGAAGCCAATAGTTCTGGCGATGGTATCCCTTCCGCCGGCAAGCGTCCGGTTAAAATCGCCCTGGTGCATAATCCCGATGCCGTGCTGAAATTTCCGAGAGGCAGCGTGGATTACATGCTCTGTGGGCATTTCCACGGAGGGCAGATTTGGGCTCCCTTTGATCTGGAATTTCGAATGCTCCGCAGTGAAAAGCTGTGCCGGATGGGAATAAAGCGCGGGCTCCATAAGGTGAACAGCATAAATCTATATATTAACAGAGGTCTGGGAAATGTGTGCGTTCCTTTAAGGTTCATGTCCCGACCGGAAATTACGGTATTTTATCTTTGAAGTGGTGACATCTTTAGCCTCGTTATAAACAAGACATTACAAACAAGACGGCACAAAAACAAATAAACCGGATGACAGATTAGTGTACTGCATCCGGTTTTATGATTTTATAGGGTAAATGTCTTTAATTTGAAATTACATAGCTCGGCGGCTTCCCCAAGCTGCAAACTTATTTTCTATGACAACATTCTTTATTTGCCAAGTCTTTCTTCCAGCTTCTTTTTCTGCTCCTCATAACCAGGCTTGCCCAACAAAGCAAACATATTCTTCTTATATGCCTCCACACCCGGCTGGTCAAATGGATTTACGCCCAGCAGGTATCCGCTTATACCGCAAGCCTTTTCAAAGAAGTAAACCATGTTTCCGAAGTAATAATCGCTAAGTTCAGGTACGCTTACCACGAGGTTGGGCACTCCTCCGTCGGTGTGGGCCAGAAGGGTTCCTTCAAAAGCCTTTTTATTTACATAGTCCATTTCTTTTCCTGCCAAAAAGTTAAGACCGTCGATGTTGTCCTTGTCCTCTTTTATGACTATGCTCTTTCTAGGCTTTTCCACATAAATTACAGTCTCAAAAATGTTTCTGAGCCCTTCCTGTATATACTGACCCATGGAATGCAGGTCCGTAGTGAAGTCAACTCCGGCAGGGAATATGCCTTTTCCGTCCTTGCCTTCGCTCTCTCCGAACAGCTGCTTCCACCACTCGGTGAAGTAATGGAGGGATGGCTCATAATTTACCATTATTTCTGTGGTCTTTCCCTTGCTGTACAGAGCATTTCTTGCTGCTGCATACTGATAGCATGGATTTTCGTCTATATTCGGATTTTTGTAAAGCTCATAGGCATCAGCCGCACCTCTCATAATTTCATCTATATTGGCACCGCTTACGGCAATAGGCAGCAGTCCTACCGCAGTCAGTACGGAATATCTTCCGCCGACATCATCCGGCAGAACAAAGCTTTCGTATCCTTCCTCAACAGCTAGTTTTTTCAAGGCTCCCTTCGCCTTGTCGGTAGTGGCATAGATTCTCTTCCTTGCTTCTTCCTTGCCATATTTTGATTCCATATAATCCTTGAATATCCTGAAAGCGATGGAAGGCTCAGTAGTAGTGCCGGATTTGGATATCACATTCACCGATATCTCCTTTCCTTCCAGCAACTCCAGCAAATCGGCTACATAAGTCGAACTGATGTTGTTTCCTACAAAATATATCTCCGGAGTCTTCCTTTTTTCTTTAGGCAGCATGTTGTAAAAGGAATGAGACAGCATCTCAATTGCCGCTCTCGCTCCCAGATAAGAACCCCCTATTCCGATTACCACGAGGGCATCAGAATTGGATTTTATCTTTTGGGCCGCAGCTTTTATTCTCTCGAACTCCTCCTTGTCGTAACTTACCGGCAGGTCCACCCAGCCTAAAAAATCATTACCCGCACCGGTTTTTTCATGCAGCATTGTATGAGCAGCTTTTATGAAGCTTTCATAATATTTAACTTCATGATCTCCAAGAAAATTTGCTGCTTTTGAATAATCAAACTTTAGTTTTCCCATCAAAATTACCTCCTGACTAAATAATCCCTTTATACTACAGGCATCCGGCTTTAACCGAACTATACCTTATATGCGATTTTTAATTGCTGCAAAACAGCTGGAATTTTCTTCTGACTTCTTGATAGTATATCATTTTTTAAGGGTTTTTTAAAGAAAAAATCTTACTTTGATGATTATTTTGCTATCACTGTAATTATTTAATACGTAATATATTTTTATTTTTGCTAACACTAAAATTGACATAAATAATTTTTAGGAATATGCAAGCAAAGAAAGAAGGTGAAAACATATGTCTAACAGAAAAAATGCATTTACCTCCAAGGATCAGGAGGCTTGGACTAAGTTCAAGATGGAATGCGCACAGGAAATCGGTCATCTTCAGTATGTTAAAGAAAACAATGACCATTATAAAGGTGATGTAAGCGCTCGGCAAAACGGATTGGAAGGCGGTCCTATAGGTGGACAAATGGTAAAAAGAATGATAGAGATGGCAAAAAGCCAGCTTAAATAAAGCCTTCCGATATGATTGAATAAAGCAAAATTAACACGTTGTGCTGACATTTACGGTAGCATGGTTGCGTAACATTAAAAACTTCCGACAACTCTCCACAATTCTACCTCCAATTAGCTGGCACAACGTGTTAATTTAATCAGATGTCTTTTTTGTAGGTCCGCTCTAATAAAAAATATTTATTTCTCAACTGAGCGTCCAAATTTCCCTGTAATTTGCTCCCTCAATAATTTTGCTTTTTCAACTGAACGTCCAAATTTCTCAATATTTTGCTCTTTCAAACATTTTTACTCTCTCAGTTGGGCATCCAGATTTCTCTTCAGTCCGTCAATTATCTTGTGCATGCTCTTATTTACATCATCATCGGTAAGAGTTCTGTCCTCAGCTCTGAAAGTTATGGAATAAGCAACGCTCTTCATGCCTTCAGGTATCTGTTTACCCTTGTACACGTCAAAAAGCTTCAGGCTCTCCAGGATTTTTCCTCCCCGCTGCCTTATGATATCCTCTACCTGTTTTACGGTTATTTCATCCCGTATCAGCATGGCAATGTCCCTGGAAACCGCCGGATACTTGGGAAGCGGCTTGTACTGCACTGTATCGTTATAGTTGTTTATGAGCTTTTCCACCTCTATGACTCCGACATAAGCCCTCGTCTGTATGTCATAGTTCTCCAGGACGTCGGGATGTATTTCACCTATAACCCCGGCATACTCCCCATCTATTAGCAGCGCTGCTGTCCTTCCGGGGTGGAATGTCGGATTTTCCGTCTCCTGTGCAAATTCATACTTGGAAATTCCCAGTTTTTCAAGCAATCCTTCTACGACACCCTTTATATCATAGAAGTCGGCATTTCCGTACATGCCCAGAGTCAATACCTGGATTTCCTTGGGCAGCGAGCTTTCGTCAATTCCTTCCACCTGAGATGTTCTTGGTACATCCTTCCTGTAAGTATAAGAGAGTTCAAAAAGCCTTGCTTCCTCCACCCTCCTGTTGTAATTTCTGGCCAGCACCGTCAGCATATCCGGAATGGTCGTAGTTCTCATAATGCTGTAATCAACACCCAGAGGATTAGATATGACTACGGCATTTCTCAGCGGACTATCCTTAGGAAGATTTATCGTATCAAATACACCAGGGCTGGTAAAGGAGTAAGTGTATATTTCCGAAAGCCCGGAAGCAGTCATTACATCCAGTATCCTATCCTCAATTTTCTGTTTTTTGGTCTTTATTCCCCTGGTGGTTTCTTTTCCATGGAGAAGTGTAGGCTTGATGCTGTTATATCCGTAGAATCGTGCAATTTCCTCCGCCAGGTCCGCCATCTCTTCTATGTCCATCCTGAAGGTTGGCACCGTAATCATGCCGGAAGCTTCATCCACTTCCAGTTCTATTTTTCTCAGTATTCTGATCATCTCTTCCCTGGAGATGTCAGTTCCCAGAAGCGCATTGATCTTGTCGCTTTCCAGCTTCAAAACCCTGGGCTCTACCTTTTTGGGATAGCAGTCCAATATTCCGCTTACCACCTCACCAGCTCCCAGTTCCTCAACCAGTTGAGCAGCGCGGTTGACTACATTGATGGTGTTATTCACATCCAGGCCTTTTTCATATCTTGAGGATGCCTCCGTCCTCAATCCCAGCTTTCTGGATGTCGTTCTGATGGAAGTCCCGTTAAACACTGCGGATTCAAAAAGAAGGTTCTTTGTGGATTCAGTTATCTCCGAATCCAATCCTCCCATGACTCCGGCGATGCAGGCCGGTTTCTCAGCATCGGCTATAACCAGCATATCCGGGTCCAGCTTTCTGTCATTTCCGTCAAGGGTTTTGATGATTTCTCCTTCCTTTGCCCTCCTTATGACAACCTTACCGCCTTCCAGCTTGTCGAGGTCAAATGCGTGCATCGGTTGGCCCAACTCCAGCATGACATAGTTGGTTATGTCAACTATATTGTTGATCGGCCTTATTCCTGCAGCCCTAAGACGCTCCTTCATCCATTCCGGCGAAGGACCTATCTTGACGTTTTTAACAACTCTTGCAGAATATCTTGGGCACAGGTCGGCATCCAATATTTCAACGCTGGCCAAATCCTTAATATTACCGCCCGATTCCTTTACCTTTATATCAGGCTTTCTGAATTCGGTGTCCAGGGTTGCTGCCGTTTCCCTTGCTATTCCCGTAATGCTCAGGCAGTCGGGCCTGTTGGGGGTTATTTCGAATTCCACCACATCGTCATCTATTCCCAGCACTTCTTTTATATCTTTTCCTAAAACAGTTTCGTCCAGCAGCTTTTCATCGGTATTTCCCCCCAGATATTTTTCAACCAGGGTCTGCTTTGATATTATATAAATACCGTCCTCGGCTGCATCCGGGAAATCATACCGGGTATACCCCAACTCTTGTATGGAGCACATCATGCCACAGGATTCCAGGCCTCTTAATTTGCCTTTCTTGATTTTCTTTCCTCCCGGCAGAGACGATCCGTCCAAAGCCACCGGTATATAATCGCCAACTTTTATGTTCTGGGCACCGGTAACAACCTGTATTGTCTCCTTCCCTACAGCGACTTGTGTAACCTGCAGCTTGTCGGCATCCGGATGCTTTTCTACAGAGATTATCTTTCCTACCACAACTTTTTCAATCTCTTCTCCCTGCTTTTCCACGCCCTCAACTTTTGATCCGGACATGGTGAGAGCATCCGCATATTCTTTCGGGCTGACATTTATATCAACATAATCTTTAAGCCATTTAAGAGGTACTTTCATCGTCATTACTCCTTCCTATTATTTTTTCATGCTGCTCTATAGTTGTCAGAACTGCATTAAAAATCTTACGTCATTCTCGGTAAACAGCCTCATATCATCTATATTGAATCTCGCCATGGCAACTCTCTCAACTCCAAGGCCAAAAGCAAAGCCGCTGTATTCATCAGGATCTATTCCACATTCCCTCAGCACTTTAGGGCTAACCATTCCGGCGCCGAGGATTTCAACCCATCCTTCGCCTTTGCAAACCCTGCATCCGCTCCCATGGCAGCTCCAGCAGGATACGTCAACCTCCGCGCTGGGTTCGGTGAACGGGAAATGGTGAGGCCTTAAGCGGATTTTTGTATCCTCTCCGAACAAAGCTTTTGCAAATACTTGCAGTGTTCCTACCAAATCTCCCATAGTCACTCCCTTGTCCACCACCAGGCCTTCGATCTGATGAAATACCGGAGAGTGGGTGGCGTCCACTTCATCGGAGCGGTAAACCCTTCCGGGACATATAATCCTGATGGGAGGCTTCTGAGTTTTCATAACCCTAGCCTGAACAGGAGATGTATGAGTTCTTAAAACTACATTGCCATCGATGTAGAAAGTGTCCTGAACATCCCTGGAAGGATGATTTTTGGGTATATTCATCGCTTCAAAGTTAAAATAATCCAGTTCCACTTCAGGGCCTTCGGCAATCTGGTATCCCATTCCCAGGAATACCTCCTTTATTTCATCAATTACCTGGGTCAGGGGATGCCTTTTTCCAAAGCTTCTTGTTCTGCCCGGCATTGTTATGTCTATTTTTTCCTTTTCCAGTCTGATTCTTTTTTCCGCTTCCGCCAGTTCTTTCATCTTTTTGGTGAGAATGTCCTCAATAAACTGCCTGACTTCATTGGCAAGCTGACCTATCACAGGCCTTTCCTCGGCAGAAAGGGCTCCCATGCCTCTCAGCACGGCTGTCAGTTCTCCTTTCTTTCCAAGATATTTCACTCTGACATTTTCCAGCTCCTGTATCGATGATACGGAAGACAGGGCTTCTTCTGCCTGAGCCTTGATATTGTTCAACTGTTCTCTCATCATAAGTCGACTCCTTTCCTTAATGCTGGTTTAATAAAAATGTATGGGGACCTACTGCCTTCCTTTCGGACTACACGGTTTGCAGAACACCCCCGTATTTTTCATTTTATGTACCCTTTCTGTTTTCCAAAAAGCTTTTTCGTTTTATTATTTTAAAACCTGCTCCGGGATATCCAACAGCTGTCCTTTTGGATTTAATCCCATCCTTTCCAATCATAACCACCCGTCCAACGGGTGGTTTGCTCTACCCCTATAAGGGGATGTTACCGGCCAGCGCCTAAAGACGCTGGCTTTCACTTTGTTCAAGCCACTATGCCCTTAACTCGTCGCCGCCCCTTAAGGGACGTTTGTACTACCAGCTACCCCTTGAAGGGGTCCTCATATTCTTTTACACTTAATTTATCTAACATAATGTCGTGTTTCTCTTGCTCTTGTATATATTTTCTAATTGTTGCTTCATTTAATCCTACTGTACTAACATAATATCCTTCTGCCCAAAAGTGACGATTTCCGAATTTATATTTAAGATTTGCGTGCTTGTCAAATATCATGAGTGCACTTTTCCCTTTCAAATATCCCATAAAACTTGATACACTTATTTTGGGAGGTATACTTACTAGCATATGTATATGATCTGGCATGAGATGTCCCTCTATTATTTCTACTCCCTTATAGCTGCATAGCTGTTTTATGATATCTCTTATACTTTCCCTGTATTGATTATAAATTATTTTTCGTCTATACTTAGGTGTAAAGACGATGTGATATTTGCACATCCATTTTGTGTGTGACATATCGTTGCTTTTGTTAGCCATGAAATCACCTTTCCTCTCGTTATGATAGTAGCCTGAACAACTCTATTATAACGGAAAGGTGATTTTTTGTATAACAATCGTTTCCGCACCCGCATAGCGGGTGGTTTTTTGTTTCGCATGGCTCATTTCTCTGCAGAGAAATTCGCTTCATGCTCAACAGGCTAAAGCCCATAAACAAAAAAGCCTTCATCCCTTTTGGGACGAAGGCATTGCTTCGCGTTACCACCCGAATTCCTGCATTTTTCAATACAGGCCCTCAATAAGACAACTCCTCAGATGATCGTAAAAAGCATCTGATTTTATTGTCCTCATAAGTTAACGGTTATGTTCCGGCATCTCCTACTATTAGTTCAGGATGCAGCTCCAGAGGGAACTTCAACGGTTCATATTGTAAAGATACTTTCAGCCTCAGGTATCTTTTCTCTTGGACAAAATCCCCGCCTACTTTCCTCTTTCACAGCCTTTTGCTTATTTTTTGTAGTATTATACCATATGTTCATTTTTTATTCAACAGCTTTTTAAATTCACTCATTAGCGCGAAAATTAGAACATGGATTTTTATTAATTGCACTTTACATGCATCAGAAGCTGTGCCAGCCTTTTCCAAGCATAAGTTTCACGTTAAAAAATTAATATCGATACATATCATAAATTTAGTTATACTAAGATAATTACTAAGGTGATTTATTATTATTTTGAATTTCCATCATTGCACATTCTCAGTTGCATGCTGGTAAATGGCGGTTTATAATATTTTTAACAGCAAATGATATTTTAGATATCAATGCAAAGCGCACATGATGAACACAGTTTGTCATGATGAGTACAGTCTATCATGATAAGCAAGGCTTAAACTGTTCATATATGGACCGGGCAGTGCAAAGCAGCATATGTGAAATGCAGCTTGGTGCTATCCGGAAGTAAATCAGGCTGCGCAAGGCAGAGTATAAAAGCATAGTTTGACACTAACGTGAAGAAAAATACCCGGAGGTAGTGATATGAAATCTAATGCATTAATGAAGTTCTTCCTCAAGTTTCTTTTACCTGTTTTGATTTTCGTTATTCTTTTTTTCTTTAACAGTTATGCAGCATTAGCCTTTGCCGTCTTGTATATAGCATATTCTTTATATGACGGAAGGTCTGCGATTTTTGCAATTATGGGCAATGTGAGCTATGGCAAGGGTGATGTCCAAAAGAGCATGGAGTGGTTCCGGAAAGCTTACGCCACTGGAAAAGCCCAGCCAAAAACCATTATTTCCTACGCTTATCTTCTTCTTAAATATGGAAAGGTGAATGAGTCGGAAGCCATATTGGATAAATTCCTCAGCAAATCTCCGGCCTTTGATGATGAAATGCTGGCAAAATCCAATCTTGCCCTCGTTTTATGGAAAAAAGGGAATCTTGACGGAGCTGTTGATCTTCTTGAGGAGGTATTCTCCAAATACAAAACTACCACCATCTATGGAAGCCTGGGATACCTGCTGATATTGAAAGGAGACCTGGAAAAAGCCTTGGCCTTTAACCTGGAAGCGTACGATTATAACAACAGCAATTCCGTAATAGTGGACAATCTGGCTCAGAATTATTATTTGCTGGGAGAACTGGATAAATCGGAAGAGATATACGAAAAGCTCATGTCGCAAAACCCAACCTACCCTGAAGCTTATTATAATTATGGCCTGACTCTGGAGGCAAAAGGCAAGATCGATAAAGCGCTGGAAAATATGGAAAAAGCTCTGAATTTCCAATTCACCTTTTTAAGCACAGTAAGCCGGGAAGATGTTGAAAACAAGATAAAGGAATTGAAGTCAAAAAAGAATAACTCCGGTGAGCAGTGAAATTTAGTAAAATAAAGTATTATAATTGCTTTTCGATATCTAATTTCATATTTGAATCAATCAAAAAAATTACTGACAGGAAAACCCTCTGCAAGCAAAAGAGCTGCAGGGGGTATAAAATTTTTCTATTAATTTGTCCTGATGAGAAGTAATTATAATGCATCATTGCCCTTTTCTCCAGTTCTGATCCTTACGGCTTCCACGACATCGTAAATGAAAATCTTGCCGTCGCCGATATCTCCTGTCCGGGCACTCTTGATTATAATATTCGTGATGGTTTCCACATCCTCATCCTTGACCACCAGATCGATCATAACTTTGGGAAGCAGGTCCACCTGGTATTTTTCACCGCGCCATGCCTGGGTAATTCCCTTTTGAGCGCCTTGCCCCATGATATCAGTTATCATGACTCCACGATAGCAACCCGTCTTTTCCAGTGCTTCTCTGACATCCGGCAGTTTTTCCGGTCGAACAATTGCTTTAATCTGTTTCATGGCTCCAACCTCCCTTTATCAAATTTTGACCTGTTCCGGACTCTTGGATGCTTTGATGCTCTCCGAAGCGCCGGCTCCGACGGAAACAGTATTTATATCTTTTACAATAAGGGCATAAGGTATCTTGTGGGAGACAAATTCAGGATACGCCTGATTGCCATGTTCCCCGAGGTCCAATCCTTCTATCTCCTCCTTAAGACTTACTCTGATGCCGATAGTGTGCTTAATTGCCAGCCAAAGTACTGTGGATGCTGCAAAGGTAAATGCTCCTGCACATATGACACCAATTAACTGTGCTCCCAAAAGTCCCAGGCCACCGCCAAAGAACAGTCCATTGGGAGTGCTTATTCCACCTATACCATCCTGGGCAAACAAACCTACGCCTATTGTACCCAAAACACCGTTTACAAGATGGACAGCCAGGGCACCTACCGGATCATCCAGCCTCAGACGGTCAAACATAATAACTGCAAATACTACTGCAACACCTGCCACAGCACCGATAATCAAGGAACTGGTTACACTTACGAATGCACAGGAAGGAGTGATGGCTACCAATCCAGCCAACAACCCGTTTATTGACATTCCCAAATCCGGTTTGCCGATCACAATCCATGAAGTGGCTGTAGCTGTGAGTATTGCTACAACACCGGCAGTATTGGTGGTCATAAGAATGTGCGTTATGGATTCAGGAGTTGCCGCCATCGTGGAACCGGGATTGAATCCAAACCAACCAAGCCACAGGACAAATGCACCAATTGTAGCTAAAGACATGTTATGACCCGGTATAGGATGAATCTTGCCGTCCTTTGTATACTTACCAACTCTTGGACCCAGGATCATCACACCGGAAAGCGCAGCCCAGCCGCCTACCGAATGTACCACCGTGCCTCCGGCGAAATCCAGCATGCCCAATTCTGAAAGGAAGCCTCCCCCCCAGATCCAATGTCCTACTATGGGGTATACCAGCAAAGTTAAGAAGAAAGAAAATACTATAAAGGAAATATACTTGATGCGTTCTGCCACAGCTCCTGAAACAATGGTAGCAGCGGTTCCGCAGAACACCAATTGGAAAAAGAACTTGGCCCAGAAAGGAATTCCTGCCCACGATATGGCAGAATATACGCCCTGGTAGGCATCTCCGGTAGCCGGTGAATTATCTGCACCACCGGCCATAAACAAGCCTTTCAGTCCTATTAGGCCATTTCCGTCTCCAAACATCAGTCCCCACCCCAGAATCAGAAAACCCAGGGAAGATACTGCAAATACAATAAAGTTTTTAGACAGGATGTTCACGCAGTTCTTTGCGCGAGCAAACCCGCTTTCCACCATGGCAAAGCCAAGGTTCATGAAGAACACCAGCATAGCTGCTAAAACAACCCATAAGGTGTCCAGTATAACTTGAGTTTCCATATTTCATCCCCCTCTTTTATTCAAAAATTTAATATTAAATAAAAAAGGTGTTTAAATCGCAAACGATCTAAACACCTTTGTTTATTTCTAAGATGTATTCCCTTATTTAATTTTATATGAGTTTACCACGGATTCTGTATCTAGTCAATAGGTTTTTTCTAAAATACGGTTAAAATTTTGCCGCATCATCTTCCATATTTTTACACAAAAAAGTGAGTTTACTCAAATTTTTCCGTGCAGCTTGGCACCACCATCCTTGTATTGACGATTTTACTTTTCATCTCTTGGCTTTTATCTTTATGGTTATGGACTATTTCTTAATCAATCTCACGCCATCAAGGTGCAAAGTAGTCCCTCCCGGCGAATTCACATAAAAACCAATATCAATATATCCCGTTGTAACAGAAATGTTGTCAATCACATAGTGTCTCCATTCTGTCGACTGGGGTATATCAAAGTATATGGTGTTTCCTCCATATTCCATGACTTCGGCCCGTGCTGTATATGGTGCTGTGTTGAACTGTCTTGCCCAAAACTCCAGTTTGTACACTCCGTTTTCAATATTGGCAGTTTGGTGAATACTCTGACTATAGGCAGAACCGTGATAGAAGTAAGCCCGCTGTTCCCCTTCCCGGGCAGCTTCGGGCGGGTTCGTACCGATGCCGCTGTCAACACCATAAGCCAGAGCCTGGCCTGCAGGATGCCACTCAGTCCATTTGGAGCTATCCCAGGTAGGTCTTTCAAATCCACCATTATCAAGGATGTTTCTTTCTACATGTGCGGTGGGTGCAGCCAAATTTACCTGTAAGCTGTCCAGATTGACATAGCCGCTGTTTCCGCTATCGAAACGGAAAGAAATGGTATTCTGGCCTTTCTGAAGATTGAAGGTGTTTGCCCAGTCGGACCATACATTCCAGTCATATCCGCTGCTGGCTAAGTTGGCAGTGGTCTGATAGACACCATTTACATAAACGTTAAGCGTTTTTGCAACACCATTTGCATTGCAATATCTAAGCATGGTATCATAGCTTCCGGACTGGGGCACATCAACCTTGAATGCAACTTCAGCTCCAACGCTTTCCATACCGGCCACAAAACCGGAACCACTGTAAAACCAGTGATCTGTTTTCCTGGCTGCCGTACCGTATAAGGCCGCAGACTCGGCTTCAAATACAGCAGTTTCAGGATAGAAAGGAACGCTTATGTTGTCAATATTCAAAAATCCGGTATCACCCATACTTGCTTCATACTTGATCGTGATGCTGTTGCGTCCCGCAACTAACGGCAGCATCTGGGTAGAAGTACCCCAAGTATCCCAATTGCCAGTAGGTGCAAAGGAAACCTGACGTATGAACGTTCCATTCACATAAACACTCATGGTCCTGTTCTCCGAGCTTCCGTTAGCGTAGCGGATATCAACCGGGAACTCTCCTCCCACTTTCACTTTGGCGTCGAAAGTGACAGCTGCTCCGTCGTTTTCAAATCTGTCGGCGAAGCCCAATCCGGTATACCCGGTGTGATTAGTGTTGTAACCGGCTTTGGTTGCAACCGTCTTTCCCCATAATGAAGCTTCCTCTGCTTCATAGGTCATTCTATCAGCCGATTGTGCAACCGAACCATTGATAGTAACGTTTTTCTGCGCACCTGCTGCTATTTTTACATATGTTACATCTCCATAAATATCTTTTCCTACAGCGTACCCCTCTCCAACTCCGGACCTTAAAGCATAGATATTCGGGTAGGACGGTACGGAGCTGACACCATTGATTGATACTGTTTGCGCAGCTTTGCCATGAATCTTCAGGTAGTAATATTTAATTGGAGATGCGTAAGAACCTGACTTGGCGCTAACAGATACATTTATGCCACTACCGCCGAGATCCTGAGCCGTAAATACCTGCTTAAAGTACTGGCCGTTTTCATAGTTGTAGGTCTGGCCATCATCATCATAAAAGTTGAAAGTGCTGGCCGCCATGTCGGGGAAAATATCCACAAAAATATCGGTAACAGCTTTTTCATCAGCATAATTCAGCACTTCCTGGCTGGGTATTATAGCGCCTTTCTTTATGAACAGCGGTATATCCGTCCAGCTTTCTCCGTTGACAGCATACGGTATGTATTGCCCACCATTGTAGACAATGCCGGTAAAGTAATCTATCCATTCACCTGCCGGCAGGTAAATCCACTTGGTAGTCTGATAGCGCTCCGTTACAGGTGCTACCAAGAGCCAATCTCCAAACATCCATGCGTCGGAATAATTGGCGACATTGGGATCATTCGGGTAGTCATACAGCAGCGGCTTTACCAGTCCCACACCTTTTTCATAAGCCTTGTATTCATATGAATACACATAAGGCAGTAGCGCATAACGGAGCCGTATTGCCGCTTTAGAGCTTTCCTCCGCAGTGAAGCCGTAATACCATGGCTGTCTCTGGTGCTGGAAAGTTCCATGTACGCGGAAAACAGGGGTAAACGCTGCTAACTGCAACCAGCGTGTATATAATTCGGGGCTGGGGTTCTCAGTGGTGCCGGTATTCTGATTGAATCCGCCTCCGTCGGATCCCCATTTCATCTGTCCGTTGTTGATGGTAGAAAGCATAGTGGCTTTCTGTTCGTTTAATCCCGCAGTCCACCAAATGTGCTCATTCATATGGAACTGGGTACCCACATCTCCGGACCAGATGGTGGTGGCATAGCGCTGTGTGCCGGGATAGTAATTCCGGGCAGTTTGCCATACACGGGTCTGTCCGTTGGTATAACTGCGCTGACCTTCATATATGGCCTGGGACAAGTGAAGGGTTGTAAAGTTCCCAAACCAGAAGTTTGCCCAACCGGATGCCACGGTGTCGGTCTCATCATTCCACCAGCCTGCTATGCCCTTATTGAAAGCGTCAATGGAATGCTGCCAAAACCAGTCTCGAGCCGCTGGCTTATAAGGATCAATACTTCTAACGGTAACCGGATAGAAATAATCAGTATATTCCGCATGTCCAGGATAGAAATAGTCTCCTGCCTGGGCATCAAGACCTTGTTTTGTCCATGCACCATTCTGCAGCTTGGTTACGATACGGGGTTTTGTAATCCCTATCAGGCGAATGCCTTTGCTCAGCATGGTATCCTTCAGCAGATTGCTGGATGCATCCGGGAAATTTGCCGTATTCCATGCAAATTCACCATAATTATCTTCACCATATCTCTTCCAGTCATAGTCTATACCATAGCTGTCTATCGGAATGTCCTTGGCACGGTAAGTGTCAACTATATTGTACAGCTCTGTTTGATTGATTCCCCATTCATAATTTGAGAATCCCATGGACCATTTCGGCATCATCGGAGCCTGACCGGTTATACGGGAGTAATTTTCCATGATATTTTCGGGATCGCCGAACATAATGTAGTATTCTACATTTTCCTTATAGTAACGACGGCCTTCTTCGATCATGTCTCCATAATAAAATTCCATCTTGTTTGTGCTGCTTTCCAACACCGGATAACCGCCGTCGGAATCAATCAGAAGACCATATCCGGCAGTAGACCACATGAAAGGTCCACCGGAATTACCCTGCTGACCTGCCTTGGCAGGGGCAGTCGTGTTGTTCCGGAGCAGCTCTCCGTTTTCGTCAAAGCAGGCATATCCATGCAATCCATACATGTTCTGTCCGGCAGGACGCTGGAAACGGACACCGTCGTGAAAAACACCAGCATTGTCAGGCTCCCAGAAAAGTACAGTGCCATCGGGTTTCTTAACGGTCATGCGGCAGGGATTGCGCTTGATTTCAATTCTCATATCACTTGTGCTTATGGTAATGGGATCTGAATTTACATCAATAGATGCGCCAACACTTCCCCATACCCGTGTAGGATCGATGATGGGAGTAGATGGGCTGGAAGCAATGCCATTGGGCCGGTAATTAACTCTAAGTATGTCGCTCTCGCATACTTGAAGCTCGAGTATGTCATCTCCGGGCTCCATGCCATTGTCAACAATGATTGTTACATTATCGCCATTGGCTGTTGCGGAAATCACATTGCCAAGGGTATCGGCATAAGCATTTGCGGTGATGGGAGACTGTAGTATTGTTACAGAACATATAATTGAAAATATAATTAACAAAGAGATAAAACGTGCATTGATGGAGCTTTTATTTTTATCATATATACTCATAACTCACACTCCTTCTTAGGTAATCATAAAGTAACAGAGTTTCTCGGGTGGATATCTATTAAATAAATATCCGCTAATAAATATCCACCCTTTTTTGTAAGCCATATATAGCACAACAAAGGAATTGCAACTCAGTATAGGGAGAAAGTAATTGCCGGACGGTAAATTTCGCTGACTCAGCAAGTAATACATCCTGGAGAAGGTGAACTTACGCTGGCTACCTTAGGAATCCCCTTAAAATTCATCTCTCCGACGCCATTGAAGTTTACCTTGGAATCAATTTAGCTTTCTCTTTTATGCAAACTCTCTGTCGCTGTCTGCATAGTTTTGTGAACTAATTTTTGCGTACGGTGATGTTGTCCAGATTAATCCCCGCTTTATTGCCGGAATCATAAGATAACCGTATGGTGTTTTTGCCTTTGTTCAATGTAATGGACTTGGTTACAGTCCCCCAGGTATCCCAGTCTGCAGTCTTGGGCAAATCAACTGTGGAGTGTATTTCACCGTTTACATACAGGTTGCGCGTTGCATTTTCCGTACCGGCAGAGTAGCGTATGTCAAGCGTATAAACCATATTGGCCGGTGCATGAATTTCAAACTCAACCGATTTTCCCGCCTGGGCGAAATTATCAACAAATCCTGTTCCCTCATAACCGGCATGATTGGTATTGACATCAACACCATTCAAAGTGGCATACTCTGCTTCATAAGGAACTTCATGCACATTTTCCAGGATAATAGCTGAACTTGTGGAAGCAGGAACTTTAATATATGTCAGATGCTGCTGGGCGTCATAGTACCATCCACTGGATGCAGCTTTGAAAGCCGCCAGGTCATTAAAGCTTGAAATTGCCGTATTGCCAAACTTAACAGCACCAGGCTTTCCGGAGAAAACCTGCAGTGTGCATGTCCTGTTCATCACTGGTGCATTGATGGTAATCTGGGATGCTGCATAGTTTTCATTTACCGATAAGGACCTCTGGACTTTATCAACATAGTCATACCAGTCATAGTTGGTCTGGCCGGAAGGATAAATGCGGAAAGTAAGGTTCTTGTAGGATGTGGTATCATTTCCGACAGATCCGCCAAAATCATAATCCGAATTCAGATTCATCGGAAGAACACTTCCGGCTCTTACAAACACCGGAATAGTATCCAGACCGGCATAATAGGTGATGAAGCTTTCACCAGGACGCTTTGCACCCCAGAAAAGATCAATCCACTCACCCTCGGGCAGATAAATCAGCTTGCTGGTTTGACCTTCATTTTCAATGGGCGCAACGAGCAGGTTTCCACCCAGCATATACTGGAACTCCATAGTTTCTGCCACAGCATCATCAGGGAATTCATAGGCCATGGACCTCATCATGGGTACTCCGGTTGCATTTGTGTATTTTGCTTCGTTGTACAAATAAGGGATCAAGCTCATACGCATATTGGCAAATTTCCGGTAAATATTGATGCAATCGATGTCCCCTGTACGTTCATACATGTTCCAGGGAGTCCTTGCAACGCTGGGGTACGGGTCTCCTCCTGACTCAGAATGCAGCTGCATAATCGGAGAGAAGGCCGCCTGAGCAACACTGCGTTTGTAAAGCTCCGTGCTTGGTATGTCTCCGTTGAATCCCGCCAAATCCCAGGTTACAAAAGGCACACCTGACATTGATGCCGTTATGCACGCCCTCATGGCATCTCTGTAGGCACTGAAGCTGGAACGCTGGTCACCTGACCATGAGATAGGATGCTGACCTGCCAAAGCACCTCCTGCACGGCTGAAAATTACGCTGTCAGCGTTATATGTTTTGGCAAAGTCATAGTATGCATTAATGTATAGATCCGGATAAAGGTTGCGCAACTCGTCTCCTTTGATTCCTCCAAAGGAGGTTATGTTCCGTCCCCATACAAATTCTCCCCCGTCACACTTAAAGCCATCGATGCCCATTTCCTCAAGCAGGTATCGTCTCTTGTTAAGATACCATTGAGCAGCAGCAGGGTTTGTAAAATCAGGCAACACGCTATTGCCATACCATCCGGGTGCCATGCGATAGGCTCCTCCTTTGCCGTCACCCAATACATATCCCTGCTGCAGGGCATAAGCCTCATCGGTAGCCAACTGCGGAATAGGATTGCTTGAGCTTTTAATAACAGGCAGCTGCCACAAAAGAACTTTAATATTATTTGCATGGGCATAGTCTATAAAACCCTTTGGATTTGGCCAACGACCACCAAAAGTGAAATCCGACATGGTAGGAATCCAATTGGCATCCCGGGGAGTATATTGGGCATCACCCCATATATAGAAGGTTTCCTCGTCAGCCCATGCCTCAACAACCATAGCGGAAGTGGGAATATCATACTGCAGAGTTTTAGCAATCTGCTCTTCTACTTCGGATTGCTTGTTCCATTCATTTGCAGATATCCAGGGTCCAAAAGCCCAGACTGGCGGAATTTCCGGCTTTCCAACCACATCCGTGTATTTGACGGATATTTCTTTTGGTGTGCCGCTAAAGAAATACATATCCAGGTTTGTGTTGGTGTATCCGCCGGCATTCACCCGTATGGTAGCCTTATCACTTGCATCGGTCGCCAGCCGGAACTGTGAATAGTAAGTGGAGTTTAGGAATATCCCGTAATTCTTGTTTGATATATAGAAGGGAACCGGAAGATAAGTCTTGTTATCCTGATCAAGATACCAGTTCACAGTGTATATATCAACATTCTTTCCTCGCTGATTAATCGCGTTATATCTCATACCGAAGCCTGAAAAAGTCTCATCGGCCGGAGTATATAAATTCTCCTCGATCTTTGAGACATAATTGGTTCCATTGGTAAGGAAAGCCAGGCTTCTGCCCTGTGAACGATCATATTCTGTAGTAAGAAGATTGTTGTTTGCATCGTAAACCTCAAGTTTGTACGGTGTCTTGAATACCTTCAATTTGATGTCCGGTCCGTTAATCAGTACGTATGCAGGATTGGAGCTGTCAACAGTGTAATTTGCAAGCCCTCCCGAGAAAGTGCCGTTACCTAACGGTTCAAATTGCATACGGAAATAGCCGGAACCGGGAAAAGAAAAACTAATCTTTGGATTTAAAGTTCCGGATTCTGATGAGCACGTGAATTCAACACGATTGTTGTAATTGGTAAACGAAATGACATCTTTAACAGAGTCCCATCCGGTAACAACAAAGGAGTAAGTATCCGTGGATTTTCTGTTTTGACCATAGTGATCGGCATGGACTGTATATTCCACTACGTCACCTTTTGCAAAGCTTCCAAGGTTGGCTTCCCAGTATGAGTCATAGCCATCGTTGTATTTCCATTGAGCATTCACAACAGGCTGTTCAACCCCGTTTTTTTTCCAGGTTACCCATACTGCCTGCCCTAACTCAATAGGCCAAGTCTTGGACTTTATGTATACATTTTCCCCTGCAATAGGGTCACGGGGGTAACGCTCGCAAGGCTCTGTTCCAACTTCCTTACCTCCGTAAAGATCATCCCAGCCTGTCGGATTATGCCATATGCCGTCGAGAGCGTAAACGTTTAAGTTAATGCTAAAAATAAGCACAAGTATAAATATCTGTGTGATAATGTGCTTTAGACGTCTGTTCATCTCCATACCTCCTGTTTTGGGGGTTATTTTCCCTACTAATATCATATTGTGCATTCCCTTCGCTGCCTTGCTCTTGAGCTTTTTTAGATTCCAGTGTTTTTGATTAGGTCATGGAAATCACCCTCCTTTTTTTAGTAAGGATTTTCATTTCCATAGATGTGTGCATGAGGGGTAAAACTAAAAATGATGTAAAATTATGAAATTATTGTAATTTAATGCTACCATAATATACAAATGGTGTCAATAGTTAGTTAATTGTTTAAGTGAATCTTTATAAGTAATTGCTGGAAGATTGAATTCATCAGTATCCTGGATGCTTCGGAAATTTTGGCCTTCTTTTTTGGGAAATGAGCCAAATAAGGATTTCTTTTTACTACGGACTGCGCGCTTATAACTTTGTGATAGGTTCATAGAAGATCAATAAGCAAAAACCTCGCAGCGAAACAAGCTTTTTTCTTGATCTGCTGCAAGGTTTTAGAAAAAGCTGCTTTCTTTGACCTCTGCATATACGGTGCATTCCACTGCTTTAAATGATAAAGGAACTCATTAACTCTGGTTTCAATCAAATGGCCAGCCTTATACAATCGTACATCCTTGGCGATGCGTTCTTCTTTAAAAATATCAAGAAAATAAGCAAGCTTACGATTCACAGCCGCCAGCCTTTTACGGAAATTAGCGTCCCTCTTTTGCGCTGCTGCCGTTGCAACAATGCTTAATATTGAGGAAACCAAAATTACGAGAACAATCCAAAAGGATAGCTGTGAGATGATTGTCAGCGTTCCTAAAAGGGTAACAATACCGGCGCAAAAGGAAGCAATGTTATTTGCGAGTCCCGCTATGCCGCCGGAGTACCAGCTAATACCGATTTTAGCCTGTTCAAGTTTATTGTGAAAATTCGATGTTTCAATAACCTCATATTTCAATCTTGCAGTTTTTCTCCCGATCTCTTCCTCAAGATGCAGCTGCACGTCATTATGGACCAAATCCATGTGGCGCGATATGGCATTGCTGCATATGCCTATAACAAGGTTTAGCAAAACCAATAAACCTGCTGTGGTAAAAAATAGCCGTGCATCCAGCGCAGTCAAAAAGTAAATCAAGCTTCTGCTTAGCATTATTGTAAGCAGCGGACCGGCTCCTGTTAACAGAATTTTCAGCATAAAAGATATGAAATAGCTTTTATGCTTTGAAAAAATAAGCCTTGCAAAATAGCTCAGTGTTGTAATGGCTTCTTTTCTGAACAGCCTGGCATTCCTCATAGCTCTCCCTCCTTATAGTATTGGGATTGCACCCGGAATAATGATGCATATTTGCCGTTTTGCTTTATCAAATCATCATGGCTGCCTTGCTCTACGATTTTCCCGTTCTCTAACATGATAATCCGGTCGCAAAAGCGCGTCGATGCAAGACGGTGTGATATGTAAAACACCGTTTTGTTTTGTGTTAATTCATTAAACATTTTATAAATTCGTTCTTCTGCCAAAGCGTCATAGGATGCGGTTGGCTCGTCTAAAATCATAATTGGCGCATCTTTATAAAGAGCCCGGGCGAGGGATAGCTTTTGAAGCTCACCGCCGGAAAACTCCACTCCATCGTCATCAATGATTTTTAACATAGGCTGCAAAACGCCCTTGGGCAGCTTTGCTACAGTTTCAGAAAGACCTACTTGCTCCAGGCAATGCTTTACCCTATCAATATCCGTGTACCGCAGTGGCTTAAGGGAAACGTTCTCTGCCAATGTAAATGAAAATAAATTGGATTCTTGAAATACCACCGAAAATTGATCATATAGCTCTAGCCTGCTCACATCTGCAAGATTTACGTCATTGAAATAAACATCTCCCATGCTCGGTTCATACAGCTTTGTCAGCAATTTGATCAATGTAGTTTTTCCGGCTCCGTTTAATCCTACAATAGCAATTTTCTCATTCTTTTTAAATGAGACTGATATGTTATAGAGTGCGTCAACTGTTTGATTGTGATATCTGAAACTGACATTTTTCAAAGTGATTTCATTAATCGCTTCTGGCAATGGCGCATATTGAGCTTTTTCATCCCTCACATCCAAATCCATGAAAGCACGAAAATCTTTCACGTATTCATTCTGCTGCACTATAAAAACAGTATCATTAATGGTTTGGCTGGCTGCTGAGTAAAAAGCATAGACTGCAGCCACATACATGGTGTATTGGCCAATTGTGATAATCCTTTTGAAAACAAGGGTAGAAAAAACTATATAAATAACCATCTGCTGCATGGCTGATAATACAGAAAAAACATTGTTTTTCAAGCAGTTTCGGTCATTGGTTTTTTGGAACCCCTTGCGTTTCTCATTTCCTAATAGAGACAGCTTACCAAATATCATTTTTTGCATGTTAAAAATAAAGATATCTTTGTAATATGCGGTGTCACTGAGGATTCCTATGATATAATTCCACTTGCGTTGGGTGGTAACTAACTCATCCTGTACCTTCTTTTCATACTTACCGGCTTTTGATGAAATAAAATATGTAAATGCCAACAATACAATGCAGAATAATGTAACCAATATATTCACACTCAAAATAGACATGCCAAGCACTAAAACTGTTAAAAGATTGGCGCCGTAGTTCGCGAGCCTATGCAGTATCCCCTCAATACCGGATGCATTATTTTCAGTAGCGCGGTCACCACGTTTTGATAAATCAAGAACATCAGGGTTTTCAAAATGCATGTATTTCATAGTTATAAACTTTTGGCCTGATTCTACAATCAGCTTAAACCGCAGTGTCATAGAGCGGACATAAATGCTGGATTTTAGCAAATAGGTCAAAGACGAGGCAGCGATGGTTCCGACTGCAAACAACAGAACATAGTTCAAAACTACGTTATAATCCTTGCCATCTATCAATCCGTCAATGATGTACCGGGGTAATATTACTGGCAGAGTAATATTAAGCAGCATAGCAAAATTATTTATTACGAGAAAGAACAATAATAGCTTATCATGCTTCTTTACAGACCTGAAAATATATGCCAGATTATTCCATAAACCCTCCACAAATTACCTCCTGTTATCCTATCTTTTGCCAGTCAACTCAATATTATATCTTTTATGAGGTTTAATTAAAAGCATTAAAAGTAGAAATTGGAATATTATACTTTTCAATCTAAAACTATAAGTAAGGTATTGGGAATAATCTCTCACCCTTTGCAGGTTATGTCAATGTAGTGAAGGTACTGCACAGAAAGGAAGGAATTCAACGTTGCATACTGACGTGGGAAACAGTTTCTCTGAGATTATCATGAATAAGCCATGGAGTAGATCGAATATTTTTTACATAGTTTAGGAATGAACTCAGCCAATATGGATGTATTGATTATTGTATGTTTTGAATCCTTTCTGAACAACATCATCCATTTCAATTGGCTGAATTCAAACCGATCTTATATAGGCATAAGCAGGCTATTGTCGAAGGATTAAGCAGATCCTTGGGTTAATACATACTTGCTTACTGTCATTGAAGGAAAAATAGTTTACATAATGATATTTACACCCTCAAAATAAAGCACCGTGATTTTCTATGAACTAGTAAATCACGATGCTTTATGAGTATCAAATTAAAGGAACATATGAGTATTTTTTTTGCTGCCCGGCGACCCCATAAGCTCATCAGGTGATCCATTCTTATCCAGGTTTGTCGCTTTTTTGCGTGTTTTCAATGCTTTTAAAAATCACATACACTTTTTATCCTTTCATTATGAACTTATGTTGAAGTATGCACTTATGTTGAAGCCAGCAGCTTCACTTTGGTTCATATATTTTTACATGCTTTACATACTTTTGCATGATTTTACACGTTTTTATATGTTTTTATATTTTTCATATATTTTATATACTTTTATTTTATAAGTAATATCAATTAAAATCCGTTATGCAATGCAACTACATTTACTTTTTTCGCTTTATTTCAGACAACTTACTTTACCCAAGCTTTACTGCATACCCCGGAACTGCTCTCCCGAACACCTTTGCAGTAATGGGCTGTGTTACTGCCTTGCCTCCGTTGACAATAACGTCCTGCACTTTATAATTGTCCCCGGCAAAGATTAGTGTGACCTTATCCGCATCTATTTCGGGACTGCATTCAATATCTATTTTACTTCCTACAGCCCTTACCTTTATGGTGCTCTCTGAGCCTACAGTTTTTATGCTGCATTCACCTTCTCCGTATACCAAAAAGCATAGATTTGCATATTCGTCGGTGTTGTTTCCCACAAATCCTGTTTTGTCTGTTTCGCCCATTATATAATGCTCATTCAGGTTAACCGGGATCAGACTGCCGCCTTTAACGAAAACAGGTATCCTATCAAGCGCGCAGGGGTACATTATCGCCTTTCCACCGTCAATTCTTTCCCCTGTCCAAAAATCGTACCATTCTCCCTCAGGCAGGTAGATACTCCTTTCGGTTTGCCCTTCCTTTATAACCGGAGCTACCAGCAGTGCGCGCCCCAGCATATACTCGTCATCGATGTTTATTACATTTTCATCCTCCGGATAATCATATATCAAATGGGCCATCATAGGCCTTGACACATTGACACAGTTTGAAGCTTCTTCAATCAAATAAGGAATGAGATTCATCCTTATGTTGGCATATTTCCGGTACTGCTCTAAAATTCTGTTGTCTTTATTTACCCTGGCCATATTCCATGGGCTTCTGTCATTGATCCAATGCTCACGTTCCGTGAGGAAGAATTGTCCGGATCTCGGCTCCGAGTGGAACTGCATGATAGGACAAAAAGCAGCAAACTCTACCGATCTTATGTACAGCTCCGTTGTAGGGAATTCTCCTGCAAATCCTCCGATATCGAAACTCCAGAATAAAATTCCGGACAAACCTGCTGAAATACCTGCCGTAAGCTGACCTCTCAGTTCCGAATACGTTGATAGCTGGTCGCCTGCCCAATGTATAGGATATTTTTGTGCGCCTGTAAATCCTGCGCGGCTGAAAGTCACACCGTTGCCCTCACCAAGATGCTTCTTCAGAAAATCATTGTAAGCTCCCACATACAAATTCGGATATAAATTGTGCATCTCTTCTACGTCTTTTCCGTTATAAAACCTGGCACTGCTGTCGTATATAAATTCTCCCCCGTCAGTTTTAAAGCCTGCCACATTGAGTTGAGTCAAAAGGTACTCCCTCTTTTTAAACCACCATTCTACTGCTTCCGGGTTTGTAAAGTCCAAAACCAATGAATTATTGAACCAGTTGTCGGTTATCCTGTACGGGGTCCCGTCATCATTCATGATGCAGTATTTATTTTTTATTACGTAGGACTCATCATTAAAAAGCTGATTGTCTTTATTGCCTTCGATATATTTTATTACAGGAATCTGCCAGAGAATAAGCTTGATATTGTTTTCTTCCAGCATGCCGGTAAAAGCTTTCAGATCAGGCCACTTGCATTGCTGTTCAAAGGTAAAATCTTCAAATTTAAAGCTTTTTCCTCCATCTCCCAATTCATATTTTGCATCATTGAAAATATAGAAGGTTTCTTCGTCGCTCCAGGCCTCCAAAACCATAACCGTGGCAGGTATTGAATGGAAGTTCAGTTGTTCTATCTGTTCCTGGGCTTCTGATTGAGTATTCCATCCGTTGGCTGAAATCCATGGTCCAAAAGTCCATCTTGGAGGTAGTGCAGGAGCACCTGTCAGCTTATGGAATTCTTTAATTACAAAGCTTGGCTTGCCTAGGAAAATATAATCTTCAAAAAGCAATCCACTTTTTCTGCACAGGCTCTCAATTCTTACATCCACTAAATCCGTTGATTCCACCGGGTTCAGGAAGAAATCGCTGCGGTAGGACGTATCCCGATAGAATCCATATCCCTTTTCAGTGAAGAAAAAAGGCATGGGTATATACGTCTTATCCTGCTGGTTTGTAAATTTCTCAACAACAAACGCTTTAGGAGCCAGACCTTTTTGATTGATCCTGTCAAACTTCTCTCCAAAGCCATAGAAACCTTTGCCCTGCATTCTGAAGGTCTGGCCTACTTTGTATACATTGCCCGCAGCATCCACATCCAGAGCAAGGGCCATATTTTTTTCAGAAATCTCTATTATTTCTTCCCCGTCTTTTGAGATACAGATTCCAAACGGATTTTCAGAAACCTTTACACTGTATCCTTCATCGTTTTTGTATTCATACCCGTTGGTCTTTTTCAAGGCATTAATAGCAGCAGGTTTTTGACCGCTATGGCTGCTTAGCCGGAGGAGATTGTTTTGGATTGCCGCCTCGATACTATAATAATTTTCACCATATTTGTACACCGCCCATATGCTGTTTTCGGATTCGCCTGCAAGTTCAGGCTTTGTCAGCTCAATCCGGGTGAGAACATCAAAGCTGTATTCCTTGGTGGAAATTTCAGCATCGGATGCTTTGGCGATTATTTTATAGGTTACATGCACAGGCTGGTCAAAGGGACCCAGATTAAAAGAAAAATAAGCTCTGTCATCATTTTCCCTTGAAAACCTGGTGCCTTTTATCCTTTCCTGTTCCATACCGTCCAAAGTCCACTGGATAAACACATCGGCATTCTCCGGAAGGTGCTCGATTCTGCAGTTAATCTCGACTTTTTCGTTTTTCAGAGGATAATGAGGTGTGCGCTGGTATCCGCAGTCATAATAAGGCGATAATCCGCAAGGTAGGTGCTTAATAAGCATGTTATTCACTCTCCCACAATTTTTATACCTTTGATATTTTTGACATCACAGCAAACCGATTTCATATAGTGTGCAGTGAAGTTATGTCTTCTAGCGAATGGCTTTTAGTTAATGTCTTTTACCGAATCTCTTTCAACTATGTCCACCGGAAGGATAATATCCCTCTTTTCTTTGATTTCATTTTCGATAGTCTGAATAATTATCTCAGCCGCCTGTCTGCCTTTTTCAGCAATATTCTGCCTTACTGTCGTCAGGGAAGGATCAGTGATTCTGGCAAGGTACACATCATCAAATCCTACAACGGATATGTCCTCCGGAACCCTTAAACCATTTTCCTTAAGTCCCTTAATGACCCCCACTGCAAGGATATCAGCTGTCGCAAAGGCTGCCGTTTCTCCATTTTTGCTATTTGCCAGCCGGGCTCCTGCTTTTATGCCATATTCAAAGTTGGTATCCCCCAGATAGAGAAGCTTCTCATCAAAGTCAATGCCATACTCCTCCAGCGCATCCTTATATCCCAGAAGCCTGTTGGAATTTACTCCGTTCTCCTTTACCATACCGGATATGAAAGCTATTTTCCTGTGACCTTTTTCAATGAGGTGTTTGGTTGCCAGGTAACCTCCATGCCTGTCATTGATTCCTATACTGTGAAAATAATGATCACTGCAATAACTATCCACTAAAACTATAGGTATCTGGCATTGCTTTAGCTCTTGAAAAAAACTGTCAGGATATATCCCAACGATGATGATACCGTCAAGGCCACGGTTCTGCGCCACCTGGATGTATTTCTGATCGGCTTCGGTTCCTGAGATAAGCAAATGAAACCCTTTTTTGCGCGCTTCATACTCAACGCTGCTTAAAAACTCTCCGTAGAAAGGATTATAGAACATAAATTCCTTACCTGCTTCCGCCTGGGGTATTACCACCCCAATGAGGTTTGACCTTTTGCTTACAAGGCTTCTTGCCGACAGGTTCGGAACATAGTTGAGCTTCTTTATAGCCTCCCTTACCCTGTTGATAGTCTCATCGCTTATGGATTCTCCCTTTTTGTTATTTAACACGTAAGA
Source organism: Clostridium thermosuccinogenes (assembly GCF_002896855.1). NCBI lineage: Bacteria > Bacillati > Bacillota > Clostridia > Eubacteriales > Clostridiaceae > Clostridium > Clostridium thermosuccinogenes. The sequence goes on from NZ_CP021850.1 coordinate 2,391,492, forward strand.
AATTGTTGCGATGGATACGCCCGCTTCCCTGGCAACATCCTTAATGCTGACTCGCTTTTTCTTCATACATATTACCTCGTAATCTTCAAATTATCTCAAAATATGAATTGATTAAATTTCTAATAGATATGTCAATTTTAGCTATGATAGTTACTGCTCATAATCATAATACACCGTGTCCACGAAGCGAGAAATACGCCTGACTCCTGCTATAAGTAGTGGTACTTCCAAGTCATCATATTACTGAATCGTTTAAGTTCAATTGCATTATATTTTAATATGTACGGAATGTCAATACTATTTTTATAATCAATAATTTTTATATTTTAATGTTTAATTGAAAAAGTTATTTCCACCCCAAATTCATAGACAGTGGAATTTAGTTTTGCAAATCGCTAGAAATGAGAAAGGTGGAAGTTACTTTTGCAAAGATCACACTGTTCCTATTTTCTTGTGAAAGCTGGAATATTGTCTCTCAAAAAGCTATGATATATATGGTGGTGCCTCTGAAGGGGGTACATATATGCGTGGCTTTAAACATTTGAGTCAGGAAGAAAGAAATATAATTGAACAAAGGTTAATCAGCAGGAAATCATTCAAAAGCATAGCACGCGAGCTTGGAAAGGACCCAACCACGATATCCAAGGAAGTGAAGAACCATATCCAATTTAGGAAAACCGGCTGTTATGGAAGAGTGTTCAATGATTGTAAACATCGTATTGGTTGCCCTGTTAAGCATCTTTGCGGCAGTTTGCGTTGTAGCCGTTATTGTCGCGCTTGCAAGTCTCGCATGTGTTCATCACTATGTCATGAGTATCAACAGGAAATTTGTCCCAAGCTTTCGAAGCCGCCCTATGTTTGTAATGGTTGTGAAGACAAACAGTCTTGTACATTAGAGAAGAGGATTTATTCTGCAACACATGCACAAAGAGAATACGAGACAGTACGCTCTGAGTGCCGTCAGGGTTTACAAATCACTGAAGAAGAAGCGATAAGATTGGATTCCATTATTAGCCCGCTGCTAATTAAAGGCCAGTCACTCCACCATATATGCATTAACCATGCTGATGAAATCATGCTCGATGAACGCACACTCTACAACTATGTGGACAAGGGTATCTTTACAGCAAAAAATATCGATATGCCAAGAGTTGTACGTATGGGCAGACGTAAAAAGGGAAAAGACCAGTTCAAAGTGGATAAAAAATGCCGAATAGGCCGAACTTATCAAGACTTTCTTAAATTTATGCAAGAGCATCCGGACCTTCCCGTAGTGGAAATGGACACGGTAATAGGAAGAATAGGCGGCAAAGTCCTGCTGACACTGCATTTTACTGTCCCACAGCTCATGCTCGCATTCATTAGAGATGCTAATACCTCCCAATCTGTCATTGATATCTTTGATCAGCTTTACCTGGAACTAGGCCCGGATACCTTCCGCAAATTGTTCCCGGTATTACTTTGTGACAACGGCAGTGAGTTCTCGAATCCGTCCGCTATTGAATTCGATTCACATGGGCAACGCAGAACCTGTGTATTCTACTGTAATCCGCTGGCTCCTTACCAGAAAGGCGCAGCAGAAAACAACCATGCTTTGATTAGACGCATTATCCCAAAGGGTACTTCTCTTGATGAGTTTACTCAGCGGGACATAACTCTTATGATGAACCATATCAACTCGTACAGTCGACTGAATCTCGGGGATAAAACCCCTTATTGGGCTTTTGGATTGCTCTACGGGGAAGAAATATTAAGAAGGATGAATGTAGAACTCATCCCGACAGATAATGTCACCCTGCATTCATCCCTTCTTAAGAAATAAATATTAAATAACCAGAGGCACCACCAGCCACAACTCTATAAGCATTTACAAACAGGGTGGAAATTACTCTTGCAAAAAGTTAGTTAATCTTCACACCTCTAGTTTGATATACCCAAAAAAGGGCTGGCCTTGTTCCTCTACCTCATATTTTAACCTATTATTGACTGAAAAGCATTAAAAATTTGCCTAAATAAACTAATCCAAAACCCGCTGAATTACTATTTTTCTCAATGATAACAGCATCCATGGAATTTACTTTTGCAAAGTGGAAATTACCTTTTCAATTGACCTTTATATTTTAATTTATCTTAATCAAATTTTAATTAAGTTAAGCTGCTTCAATCCATGTTGAAAAAGCGCTGGATTGCTCAGGAATGCTATTTTTTATATGGACTTTTTTATATTGATATTAGTGCTGTTTGTATCAAAAAGTCGATATTAAAACTGTACTATAAACTACATTTATTTAAACTATGTTATTAAACTATTACTTATTACTTAATTAATAAGGTTAAAAAGGTTAAAATAGAATCTAAAATAAATACCGGAGTATCTGGAATAAAGTATCATATAAAGGTAATATTCAGAATTATGTTTTATAAAATTATAGTAAATATTTTTTGGACAACTAAATATTTATCCCAACAATTTCTATCAGATTTGAAGAATAACTTAAACGCTTAAGTGCTAACAAAATACCATTATCCAATTCCTCAAGCATTAAGATCCTTCACTGACTCTCTCTCCATAAGCTGAACATCCAGAACAACGTTCTCAGCAGGGGATGACGGATCCTCTATGTGGCGGAACACTATATCGACCGCAATCCGGGCCTTTTTGGCAATATCCTGGTATATGGTCGTAAGGCGTGGGACTATCAGCCCTCCCAATGGGAAACCATCAAAACCGATAATTGAATAATCCTCAGGCAGATTTTTTCCCAAATCCCTCATCTCATTTATTATTGAAGCGGCAAGGGAGTCAGAAGAAGCAAAAATCGCCGTTACTGGTTCTTTAAAAGAGCAGATGGTCCGGGCAGGCTCCTTGATAGCATAGGCATCCAGAATATGTTTAGGGCCCAAGGAGAATCCGAAGGCTTCCAGCGTATCTTTAAAACCTTTCAGCCGTTGCTGTACTACACTGGATGCCATATAGTCTCCCACATAAACAAAGCTCCTGTGTCCTTTTTCAATAAAGTGCTTTGCCGCCAATGCCCCTCCTTTGTAATCGTCAATGCCTACATTGGTGATTTGCCGCACCTGGCTGTAACTATCAGTAAAAACCAGAGGTATGGTATTGTCCTGCTGAATTTTCTGCACATCCTGGTCGAAGGTACCGATAAAAATGGCACCACGTGCATTCCATGTCCTTAAACGCTGGGTGATGTCATCATATTTATTGATAAAATGCAGCATCAGAAAATACCCGCGTTCCTGCACATAGGGCACTATCTCCCCTACCATAGCGGCATTGTACTGGCTCTTCTTAAACTCATTTTCACTTCCCTGAACAATCACTGAGATTATGTTCGAAGCTTTGGAAGAAAGGGAACGGGCAGTTGAATTAGGTACGTAACCTCGTTTCTTTATTATCTCCTGAATCTTTCGCACATTTTCCTCTGAGACCTTGGAATGCTGCCCGTTTACCACACGGGAAACCGTCATAACACTCACGCCAGCCTCTCGGGCGATATCTTTTAGTGTAACCATGATAAGTGCTCCTTCTATTATAAATTTATGTTAACGCTATACCTATAAATTTATATTTCACTAACTAATCTTTTTTATATTATATCGATGTATCAATTCAAAATCAAGCCCTTCATAAAATTATTGAACAATTTATAAAAGACACTTGACATTTAATAGGCACATGTGTTATTGTTAATTTGATGATAACGTTAACACAATGAATGCGGATTACATAATAAAAAGAACCATCACTATAGATAATTTATGTTATATGATATCATATGCAGCATTCATAATCCGTGACAAGCGGCAATACACGCAATCTATAGCTTGAGCAATATCCGCAGCCTACAACATCTTACGAATTTTGCTCTGATTCAATTCTTAATATCCATCAGGAATGTCCTGAGAAATGGGGGTTTTTATTTTGAAAACAGTAATCCATGCTTCACTCTCTTCAGGAAACACTCTGCGGCGCATCCGTAGGAATTGGGGGTTATATCTTCTGCTTCTCCCGTCGGTTGTCCTCGTATTATGTTTCGCTTACAAACCTATGTACGGCATCATCATAGCCTTCAAGGATTTTAAGCCCGCATTAGGTATCACCGGAAGCCCGTGGGCGGATCCATGGTACAAATACTTTCTTAAGTTTTTTAAATCATACCAATTTAAAACGACCATTACCAATACCATTTTAATTAATCTCTACAGTCTGGCTGTTAACTTTCCCCTGCCTATTATTATGGCGCTGTTGATCAACCAGATGCAGGCCAAAAGATTTAAAAGGGTCTTTCAAACCATAACTTACATGCCCCATTTCATTTCGACGGTCGTAATGGTAGGGCTTATATTAATTTTCCTTTCACCGGGTAGCGGTCTCCTGGGCAACATCTATAAGCTTTTTGGTATGGAAGCTCCAAATTTAATGGGTAAAGCCAAAGCCTTCACCAGCATTTACGTGTGGACCGACGCCTGGCAGCATACCGGCTGGGATAGCATAATTTATATAGCTGCTCTTTCAACTGTTGATGTATGCCTGTATGAAGCCGCTACAATAGATGGGGCAAGCAAATGGCAAAAGCTTTTCTACATTGACATACCCATGCTGATACCTACAGCTGTCATCCTGCTGATCATGAGGGTAGGAAACCTGATGAGCCTGGGCTTTGAAAAGGTCTACCTCATGCAGAACAACCTCAACCTTTCAGCCAGTGAGGTAATTGCCACCTATGTATACAAGATAGGTATCAACAGCGCTCAGTACAGCTATTCCGCTGCCATCAACATGTTCAATACTATCATCAATTTCCTGCTGCTCATATGTGTCAATCAGATATCGAAAAGAGTCAGTGAAAACAGCTTGTGGTAAGAAATGGAGGTAATACCATGACGGAAACAGCATTAAACAGGGGAAAAACTGATAATTTAAAGGATACTAAGCAATATTCCCTTTCCGATCGGATATTCAATTTTGTTGTATATAGTTTCTCTTTTATCTTTCTTCTAATCACGGTATATCCTATTTATTTTGTCGTCATAGCATCTTTCAGCGACCCTTATGCGGTGTCCGGTGGAAAAGTGTGGTTCCTACCTTACGACTTTACTCTGGACGGATATAAGGAGCTTCTTAAGCATAATGAAATATGGAGAGGTTATTGGAACACCATTTTATATACGATAACCGGAGCTTTTGTCGGTCTCGCAGTGAATATCCCGGCAGCCTATGCTCTTTCCAGAAAAGACCTGGTGGGCAGGAAATTTATTATGCTGCTTTTCATATTCACCATGTATTTTAACGGAGGTCTGATTCCAACCTTCCTCACAATAAAAGAGTTTGGCTTGTATGATAACTTTTGGGTCATGGTACTGCCTTTCTCCGTATCAGTCTATAATATCATAGTAGCCCGGACTTTCTTCACCTCAAGCATATCCGAGGACCTGTGGGATGCCGCCCAGATCGATGGCTGCGGAAACTTAAGATATTTTTTCAGGATTGTCCTTCCCCTGTCCAAAGCGATCCTTTCAGTTATAGGGCTATGGATTGCCGTAGGTCAGTGGAACTCATACTTCAACGCTTTGATTTATATTAAAAATGCAAAGCTTTATCCCTTACAGCTCATTCTCAGGGATATCCTGATAATCAATAATGTGCAAAGCGCACTGGGTACAGGTGAGGCTGCTCAGATAGCACTGCGCCTGGCTAATCTCATGAGGTATTCCATAATCATCGTTTCTACAGTTCCTATAATGATCTTCTATCCCTTTGTGCAGAAATACTTTAACCATGGCGTTATGGTTGGTGCTGTTAAAGGCTAAAAGCCTTTTAATAATAATAAATTTAAGGAGGATAAAAAAATGAATAGCATTTTCAAGAAGACCATCAGCATTATTATGGTCATTGGACTGATTCTCGCTATTTTCTCAGGATGCGACAGTAAAGAGTCTGAAAAAAAGCCTGATACTGGAAACACCTCAAGCACTTCCGACACAGTCGTGAGTAAAGACTCAAACTTTAATCCGGAAGGTCTGCCCATCGTAAATGAGCCGATCACCCTTAATGTGCTTACCACCCGTTGGGGCAGTATGGGAGACTCTTTCACCCAGAACCAATGGCTTATCGACCTTGAAAAGAAAACCAATGTTAAAATCGAATGGCAGGTCCAGTCCTTGAACGACTGGGGTGAGCAGAAATCCATAATGCTTGCCAGCGGAGAGCTGCCGGAGGTAATAATCGGCTCCCAGACTTTCAATGATACCGATATCATGAACAACAAAGAGTTGTTCCTTGATCTGACGGACCTCATCGACAAATATATGCCCAACCTGAAGGAAGCAATGAAAACCATACCGGAATTCAAAACCATAGTAACATTCCCCGACGGCAAGATCTATTCCCTGCCAAAGAACCTGCCTTCACGGCCTATGACCTGCAACCAGCCCATTATTAATAAAAAATGGCTGGATAACCTCGGTCTGAAAGAGCCTACGACTATTGACGAGCTGTATAACGTATTGAAAGCCTTTAAGGAGCAGGATGCCAACGGAAACGGCGATCCCAACGACGAATTCCCTATCTGCGGAGCCAAAGGTCTTCCCATGGATCTGTTAAACCCCTTTGGTATTACAGATCTTAACGGAACTAACATGATGGTTTTGGATGACGGCAGCCTTGCTTACTACCCGATTACGGAGAATTACAAAGAAGGCCTGAAGTGGCTCAGAAAGCTCTATGCCGAAGGTATAATAGATCCTGAGTCCTTTACCCAGGATGCAACCATGCAGGACAGCAAGAGAAAGAATCCGTCAGTTTCTCTCGTAGGTTTTGACTACGCTTGGACTCCCGATGCCCTTTTCGGTCAGTGGTCCAGCGAGTATATCGCCCTGGCTCCCATCAAAGGACCCGACGGAAAGCAATACGCAGCCGGCGATAAAAACGGTATATCAAGTATCATGAGAAACGAAGCGGAAATCACCAAGTTCTGCAAGCATCCGGAAGTAGCCGCCCGTTGGCTGGATCAGTTCTATGACGGGGAAGCCAGCATTCAGAACTTCTGGGGAGCTATCGGTACCGTCATCACCAAGAACAGCGACGGAACATATACTTTGAATGATCCTCCGGAAGGAACCAGCGCCGACGCATGGTATTGGGATCAGAGCCTTAGAGATTTCGGTCCGAAATATGTCAGTCCGGAATTCCAAAAGAAAATCAAGCTTTCACCGAACAGCGGCGACGGCCTCAAGCTGGAACTCAGCAAACTGGGGGATCCTTATATAACCACACCGTATCCCAATGTCATGTTCACGGTAGAAGAACATGAAAGCCTTTCCTCTTTGCTTACTGACATAGGCAAATTTGTTGAGACTACCAGAGCTGATTGGATCACCAACGGAGGAATTGATGAAGGTTGGGACAATTACATCAAGCAATTGGAAGAAATGGGATTAGACCAACTCATAAAGATTTATACCGATGCCTATAACCGTTTCAAACAAGCCAATTAAGAAAATACAGCCTACATGATTTTATCCATAAAAATTATTGGAGTAGGCAGATAAATCTATTATTACGCATCAATTGAAGTTAAAGCATTTCTAAATTCTTTGGGGTTAACGATATCAAGGCTAATCCTCGAATAACCCATATTAAATTAAAAAAAGGTGGTTCTTGCATCAAGCAGGAATCGCCTTTTTCTTTTTTTTCTTTTTTTTCTTTTTTTCTTTGATACTACTTTTTTTCCCAGGATAACAATGCAGTATTAATTCCATATTAATTCCTTATTAATTCCTTATTATTATTCTGTATTAATTCTACAACAAAGCAGTACTAGTTCAATATCCTTCAATATCCTTCAATATCCTTCAATATTTTATGCTATATTTTATAATCCTTTATTATCCTTCTATTAATTTTAGTTATCTTTAATTATCCTTTCATTTTCCAAAATTTATATAATAGTCATATATCATTTTTAACTCTATATTAGCCGGCATATTGAACCCGATATAAACACCTCCGGCAACCAGGATCAGTATTGCCACCCAGGAAAGAACCTTTGCCTTGTTTAAGCCCTTCTCCCCCAGCAGACCTACTGCCCAGGCTGCAAGATAACCCCCTATCAGCCCGCCGATATGGGCATAGTTGTCAATTCCGGATTGGGTAAATCCATAGGCTATATTAAACACAATCGTTACTATGACATCCCGTCCTATGGTCCTTCTGAAAAAATCCCTGTATTTATGCCCCATATATAGAAGTGCTCCCAAAAGGCCAAATATGGCTCCGGACGCACCCACCGACGGGTTTATTGAAAAAATGAAGCTGGCTACATTTCCCATTATACCTGCTACTAAGTAGATTACTGCAATCCTTGCCGGACCATAAAGCTTTTCAACCGTAGGTCCGACGGCATACAGGGAATAGGAATTGACAGCCAGGTGAAGCAGTCCACCGTGAAGAAAAATGGGGGTAATAAGCCTCCAGTACTGGCCTTCCATTATGAGAGGATTGAATTTTGCACCAAATATCATATTGGCATTTACATCATACATCTTTCCATAAAAATATGTTATTAGCCAAATAAGAGCATTTATAGCTATGAGCGCATAGGATACTACGATTTTTTTATCCGACAGCCTAAGACTCCGAGTTCTATTTTTTTCTGTATCCTGATTAAAATAAGGGTCCGTGGAATACTCCCAAGACTTTACGAATCTCTCATCCAACATTACAGCTCTATCCAATATCTTTTCCAGTCCTTCCAGGTTCACTGGCGGTTCAAAAAGTCTGATGACCCGGGAAGTTACCATATCAAGACAGAAGCTTGTTATGTATCTCTTATACCATTGCATTTTACCCAACATGTCTTCCAATAGTCTCAGCTTGCTTTCAGGGATACCATTTTCAAATGTAAAAGCTTCAATCAGCACCACCGGATATTGACCTTCTATGGATCTGATGGCATTATAACCATTTTCCAGCCTTCTTACCATCTCATCCTCACTGAAGTAATCCCCATCTATAAGTTCAAAGATAAACACTGCGCCCCAGGACTGCTTTTGAAGTATGTCTATATGATCAAACTTGAGAATATTGCCGCTGGCATCTGTAAGAGGTCTAAATCCATTATTTTCAACAAGCTCTTTTAAAATATAATTTCTTGTTATAGCTCTGCTTTGCAATTAATTACACCACCTTGCAATTATCATCGATTACCGGCATATAGAATGGTGGTAGCACCACTAGTGCAACAAATTAACCTGTTTTGCTAGCTAATTTTAAGATAGCGTTGTGGCAAGTTTAGAGGTATAGGCAGCGTAATCTAAAGTTTCAAGATTGCATAAAGTCCAACGCTGGCTAAAATGGTAAGTCGCATTTTCTTGATTTCTATTTTTCAAGATGCGACACCCATGTTGGCGATATGGAGAAAAAGCAAATCACCTGAACGCAGGGAATTGATTTTCCCCGCAACCAGCCTGCTATCTCTTTAACTCGGAACTCCGCTATCGAAAAAGCTAGAACATTGAGTTAAATTAATATTTAAATTCTTTCATTGCAGCAATCATCCATTTTCATTATATGAACTTAAGCCAATTTTATATAAATCATTTCATTTTTTATAGAGCATTTCATCAACATTCTAAAAGCTGTCAATATCAAAACTGCTCCACGGGTATACATATGGCGGACTACATTCAAAAGCCATATCGACCTTTCGGGTTGGATGATTCAGCACTATCTTTGATGACCACAGGGCAATCTGCCGATATGACTTTTCAGGATATCCGCCATACTTCTGATCACCGTACAGCGGATTTCCTATGGCTGAAAACTGAACCCTTATCTGATGGGGACGTCCAGTATGCAGATTTATTTTTACAAGGCTTAGATCATCCGTCATACCCAGTACTTCATAATCCAGCACTGCTTCCATGGCTTTTGCATGATCTCTTTCCACCACTTTTACCATATTGGTCTTTTCGTTTTTTGCAAGATAATGCTGAAGTTTCCCGTAACTGGCCGGAAGCTTTCCATGCACCACCGCCAGATATGTCTTTTTGAACACGCGTCTTCTGATCTGGTCGGACAGCCTTGAGGCAGCCTTGGATGTTCTGGCAAAGACCATCACACCTCCCACCGGCCGGTCCAGCCGGTGCACCAGTCCAAGGTATACCTCTCCGGGTTTATTGTATCTGAGCTTAATATCCTGCTTTAAAAGGGTCAGCATGTCCGGATCTCCGGTTTCATCGGCCTGGGAAAGGATATTTACCGGCTTTTCCACCACCAGAAGATGATTGTCTTCATATATTATCCTGATATTAAAAGAATTCTTCCTTTGTTCCCTTTCCATTATTTACGCTCCATTTGTGATGTTCTAATCCTTCATATAACAAGACCGTTTAAGCCCTTTTACCTTTCCCACCTGCCTGAAGCTCCACAAGGCAGCACCAGTCCTGACGCTTTTATAGGCAGGCCTATTTCGTCACTATATGCTTGCCCTCCAAACTTCTTTATCATCGACATGGATAAAATGTTGGTAAGAACACTGGGCGCCAGACCTGTTGTATAGGAATTTATCAGGAAGAATACCGGTTCAGGGCTTAATATATCCATGCACATCTCCACAAGTCCGTAAAGCTCATCTTCTATCTTCCACAGTTCACCCTTGGGCCCTCTGCCATAGGAAGGAGGGTCCATGATGATCCCCTCGTACATCTTACCCCGGCGCTTTTCCCTCTGCACAAATTTTATCACATCATCGGTTATAAACCGCACCGTTCTGTCCTTCAACCCTGAGAGCTCAAGGTTCTCCTTTGCCCTGGTCACCATGCCCTTGGCAGCATCCACATGGCAAACCTCGGCTCCTGCGTAAGCACAAGCGACAGTAGCCCCTCCGGTGTACGCAAAAAGGTTTAGAACCCGTACCGGTTTAGAGGCAGATCTAATCTTATCCATCATCCATTCCCAGTTTACAGCCTGTTCAGGGAATAGTCCGGTATGCTTGAATCCTGTAGGTTCTATATAAAATGAGAGCTTACCATAGGATATCGTCCATCGGGAAGGCAGCTTTGTCTTATACTCCCAGCTTCCTCCCCCGCTCTGGCTTCTATGGTAATGGGCATCTGCCTTCGCCCACGCCTTTTCATTGTCTGTGCTGGGCCATATGACCTGGGGGTCCGGCCGTCTTAAAACATATTTACCCCATCTTTCAAGTTTTTCACCGTCTCCTGTATCTAAAAGTTCATAATCTTTCCATTTATCAGCAAGCAACATTTTGTAAACTTCCTCCACATCTATTTTCGCCTAATTTTACCACAGCCAGGGGAAAAATAAAAGGCTGTCATGTCGTATTTTGCACAACATAATAGCCTTTTATATGCTAAAACTTTATAAGTTGGCTCAAAGCTTATTTAAAATTTACTTAATCTCCCTGCCTCCGTCGCCGACCTCGGAAACGTAGAACTCAGCAGTGATGCCAGTTTTTTGAGTGTATGCGCTGCCGACATCTTCAATAAATCTGTCTACGGCATCTTCCCTGACAATGCTTACAGTACAACCTCCAAAGCCTGCCCCGGTCATCCTTGAGCCGATGACGCCGTCAATTTTCAGTGCTTCTTCCACCAGAGTATCCAATTCGAGGCCTGTAACTTCATAAAGATCTCTGAGGGAATTATGGGACTCAATCATATACCGGCCAAAGCTATGTAAGTCGCCTTTTTTCAAAGCTTCAACCGATTTCAGCACCCTGTCGTCCTCGTATATGACATGTTCAACCCTTTTCCTCACAACTTCATCGGTGATAAGGTGCTTATTCTTTTCAAATTGCTCTGCTGAAATCTCACCCAGACAGGATATGCCGGGAATCGCCTTTTTTAATATCTCCAGCCCTGCTTCGCATTCGCTTCTTCTCTCATTGTACTTTACCGCTCCCAGGCTTCTCTTCTTTTTTGTATTGGATATTACAATTCTGTATCCCTTTAAATCCAGCGGAACGTGCTCAAAGCTCAAATCCTTGCAATCAAGGAATATGGCATGGTTTGCTTTGCCCATCGCAGACGCGAACTGGTCCATGATTCCACAATTGACACCAACATAATTATGCTCGGCCGTCTGGCTTATCTTCGCCATCTCCACCATGTCTATGCCGCTGTTTACTCCATGGGCTTCATTTCCCAGAGTCACCAGCGTGATGGCGGTGACCACCTCAATTGCAGCCGATGATGACAATCCGCTGCCCAGTGGCACTGTGTCATGGAAGAGCATATCACAGCCTACCAGCTTGTATCCTGCCTTTTGAAGCTCATCTGCTACTCCCAACTGATAATTTCCCCATTTAATATCCTTATGCTTTTCCAGTTCGTCCAAGGAAGCCGAAACCATTATTCCCAGGTCGGTAGCTATAAGATTTATCTGTCTGTCCTTCCTCGGCCTCGCAACTACCGTTGAGCTTAATGTAAGAGCTGCCGGGAAAACATAACCCCCGTTATAGTCCGTATGCTCCCCTATCAGGTTAACCCGTCCGGGAGATGAAAACACTCTCAGTGCTTCTCCATTATCACCGAAGATCTCAATGAATTTTTGCTTTAATTGATTAATATCCATCTCTTCTCCTCCGTCTTATATTTTTTAATAGCATCAGGCCTCACTTGCCGCGCTATTTTCCACTATCTCCCTTTATGCTGAATCCTGCGTGATCCATAAATTTCAGGAATGAATCCATTCCCTTTTGATCCCGTTTGAAAACTCCCGCATCTTCCAATACCCGGGTGAAAATTCTGCCAATCTCCTTTTTCACTATTTCCTCGGTGTCATCTTTTTGGTTGCCGGTTCCGTATTTTTCCACCAATTCTTGAATCCACGGGAGGTGTTTTCCTAAATCCTCATCCTCCATGAGCCTTTTTTCATCAAAAGGCTTTTCACCGGCCAGGATAGCTTTGATGCCCTCCATCTCCACGCTCAGCCTTCCCGGGAGCACTGCCAGTCCCATAACTTCTATGAGACCTATGTTTTCCTTCTTTATGTGGTGGAGATCCTCATGCGGGTGAAATATCCCATAAGGATGCTCCTTTGACGTACGATTGTTCCTGAGCACCAGATCCAGCTCATACTCCTGGTTCCGGTTCTTCCGCGCTATAGGTGTTATTGTGTTATGGGGAGTTTTCTTTCCGCCTTCTTCACTATATGCCAACACTTCGACAGACTCATCGCTGTACTCCCTCCAAAGCGCCAATACTCGGTCGGCCAGTTCTACCAAATCCTCTTTGCTTGCTCCCGACAGCCTTATAACCGACATTGGCCACTTTACAATTCCCACCTTGACATCGGGAAAATCCTTATGGATAAAAGTCCTCTCCACCTGGGCCTTTTCCATGGGGAACTGGTGATGTCCTCCCTGGAAATGGTCGTGGCTCAGTATGGAACCTCCGACAATTGGCAGATCGGCATTGGAGCCAATAAAATAATGGGGCACCTTCTCAACGAACTCCAAAAGCCTCAGGAATGCCTCTCTGCTGATTTTCATGGGCCTGTGTGCTTCGGAAAACACTATGCAATGCTCATTATAGTAAACATATGGTGAATATTGCAGGAACCACTGTTCATTGCCCAGTTCTATCGGGATCACTCTATGGTTTTCCCTGGCAGGATGGTTGACCCTGCCTGCATATCCGACATTTTCAAGGCAAAGCTGGCATTTCGGATAGCTGCTTTGCTTCATGTTCCTTGCCGCTGCTATCGCTTTAGGGTCCTTTTCAGGCTTTGAAAGGTTCACTGTAATCTCAATATCGCCGTACTCAGTGGAGGCCAGCCAATAAAGATTCTTTTCAATCCTATCCATGCGGATATAATTTGAAGCTTTTGACAGGGTATAATAATCGTCTGTCGCCTGCTTTATGGACTTTTCCCTGACTGTATTATAAAATTTTTCAATCACTTCCGACTGTCTTGGCATCAGCAAGCCCATGATCCTGGTGTCCAGCAAATCCCTGTAGGTAACCGTATTCTCTTTAAGAAGCCCGGTTTCGTAGGCATAATCCAACAGATTGTCGAGGATGGGTACGGGCGAATCATAGCTTTCTTCTTCCACCAGCCCATCATAGGGCTCTGAAATCTGAAAAAGGTCCAAAAGAGCATTCCGTGTGGGAACTACATCCCATTTGCCCAGCAGCCCCCAGTGCTGTCCATATTTCAACAGTCTTTCAATCTCATATGCCGGGTTTATCATGTGTGGGATAACCTCCTATCCGTAGCAGAAAATTCAAAAATTCATCCAAAAATCCTAAGATAATATATAGTATTATTATGATTCTTCATTTACTGTAGATTAATCTATGCCAACCTTAATTTCCCTGCCATAATGGCATTATTTTTCCTCTATGGCTGAAATTATCTGAGATGCCTCAGACTGCACATATTTCCCTCACCTTTATTTTAGCCTATAGCATGGCAAAGTAAATGGTAGAATGTTATAAAAATATGGTATAATGTTGAGTGTATAGTTTTGAAAAATTCAAGGCAGAATGATGGCATACGGTCTGCGTATACCGCCGAATTGCTCAAACATCTGCTAATCTAGCGAAATCAGGTGGAAGGCGTTGCTGGAAAAGATATACATTACCAACTCCAATCACACAGATTTAAATATGTACCGATGTGGTATAGAAGATTGCGCCCCGGGACATTGCTGGGGTCCGGCGGTCAGGGATCATTTTCTGATTCATTACGTGCTTCGGGGAAAAGGCACATTTACCATAAACGGCAGAACCTACAAGCTGGAAAAAGGCCAAGGCTTCCTGATTCCTCCCAATGTCGTCACCCAGTACCAGGCGGACGGCATAGATCCATGGAGCTATTCCTGGGTAGGTTTTAACGGTTTGAAGGCGGAAAGCTACCTGTCGAGAGCCAATCTTTCTTTGGAAAACCCGATATTCGTATATGACAGGGACGACTTTGTAAAGGACCTGTTTTTAAAGATGGTGGCAACAAAAAACCTCGAAAAAACAAGGGAGATTTATTTGCTGGGCTATTTGTATATTTTCCTTGGGCGCATGATGGATATCGCGGAAGAAAACCATGCCTTTGAAACTAAAGAGGACAGGAAGGAAGCTTACATTAAAAAGGCCATAGAATACATAGAAATGAATTATTACAGGAAAATAAGCGTTTCCGAAATGTGCCGGCATGTGGGCCTGGACAGAAGCTATGTCTACTCCGTTTTTAAAGAGTATCTTAATGTATCCCCCCAGGAATACCTTATAAAGTACAGGATGGATAAAGCCCGGGAACTTCTTAAAAACATGCAGCTATCCATCGGAGATGTCTCCCGTTCTGTGGGATATGAAGATGCTCTGCTGTTTTCCAGGATGTTTAAAAAGATCAACGGAATGTCTCCTAAAAACTATAGAAAAGAGCTGCAGCCTTTATCTGGTATAGTGCAACGCAGCCGCAACAGATAAAGAAGCGATAAAGATTTACATTTTCAGCATAACCTATAACTCATCCGGTAAGCTTCAATGCCCGCATGCATAAGCTTTCTGTAAAGATGCATGGTTCGGACAAATAATGACCGGATTCCATGATGCAACCCGTATTATGTCTGGGCGTCATCTTTTGCTGTATATCCTGTTCCTTTGAATACGCAGTTTCCTAATTAAAATAAAGCCGCAAACCAGTACCAATGCAAAATCTTTATCGCTTCATATAAGGTTTATGTTTGCTTCATTTAAGTGCCTTTTAATTTTGGTCCATATTAATCATCTACAATTTTGGTTTAGTTCTTTTATTTGAGTTCTTTTAATTGGGTTCTTTTAGCCAGGTACTTTCAATTGAGCACTTTTTTAATTTACTGAGTATTCTTTATTTAGGTGCTATTTATTTACGCACCTTTATTTCCATAGCCTTCGGACATCTTTCCTTCGAGCACTGCTTTGTTCAGATACCAGTCTTATTTGAACTTGGGCAGCCAGTCTCCATGGGCTTCTATGAGATCGTCGCAAAGAGCCTTTATATCATCCAGTGAAAGCTCGGAGGACGTGTGAGGATCAAGCATTGCCGCATGATAGATGTATTCCTTCTTCTGAGTAAGTGCTGCCTGTATGGTAAGCAGTTGAACATTGATGTTGGTCCTGTTAAGGGCCGCACACTGCTCCGGCAGATCGCCCACAAAAGTCGGTGTTACACCGCTGGCATCAACAAGGCAGGGCACTTCTACGCAGGCTTCCTTGGGAAGGTTTGTTATCAACCCGTTATTGAGCACGTTTCCACCTATCTTGTAAGGCTTGTTGGTCTCCATCGCCTCCATGATATAGGATGCGTATTCATGAGTGCGTTCATGGCTCAAGTCACGGTTATTAACCAGCTCTTCCCTCATCTTCTTCCAGCCTTCGATCTGATTTATGCAACGCCTTGGATATTCATCCAGTGGTATGTTGTATCTTTCTATGAGCTCCGGATATTTGCTTTTTATAAAATAGGGCATATATTCCGCATTATGTTCACTGGATTCGGTGACATAATAACCAAAGGTGTGCATTATTTCATGCCTTACCCTGTCCCAGTCCGGAGGCCCTTGTTTTTTTGATCTTTCCTTTATTTCCGGGTAGAGATCTTTTCCGTCCCTGGTTATCTCCAGGAGCCATGCCTGATGGTTAATTCCGGCTATCTTCCACTGTACCCTCTCGTCATATTCCATGCCAACTCCATTGAGAAGGGTTGAAGCGCAGACCTGAACGCTGTGGCACAAGCCTACGGTTTTTATACCTGTAGCCCTGAGCATGGCGCCGGTGAGCATGGCCATAGGATTTGTATAATTGAGGAACCATGCATCCGGGCAGACCTCCTCCATATCTCTGGCAAAATCCAGCATTACAGGTATGGTTCTCAAAGCCCTGAATATGCCCCCAATTCCGAGGGTATCGGCTATAGTCTGACGAAGCCCGTACTTCTTTGGTATTTCAAAATCTGTAACAGTACAGGGCTCATATCCCCCTACCTGTATTGCATTGACCACATAATCCGCGCCTTCAAGAGCTTTCCTCCTGTCGGTATATGCGGTTATTTTTGCGTATCCGCCGGTGTTTTTATTGATGTTATTCAGCATGTTTTCGGAATCTTTAAGCCTCTGAAGATCAATATCATATAATGCGATGTGGGAATCCCGCAACGCAGGTGTCAGCATGCAGTCTCCGAGGACATTTTTTGCAAACACGGTGCTTCCTGCACCCATAAAAGTTATCTTTGGCATAGGTTTCTCCTCCAGAAAATTTGATTTATAGCACCAACACAGTGTTTTATATACAGTTTGGTTAATCTGGTAAATAATGTATTCTAATCCGTATCAACAACAGATCTGCCAAGCCTGATTTAATATCAGCTGGCAGATCCGGCAATTCACAAAGGAATCAAAAATGCTTAAATCCTACAGCTTAAACTGTGGCAGCCATTCCTTGTTGGCTTCAAACATCTCGTCCACCATGGATTTTATCTCTGCCAGGCTTAATACCGAAGATGTCAGCGGATCGAAACAGATGGCATGGAATATCTTTCTGGGATCTCCGGTGAGAGCGCCTTCCACAGCCAGTTCCTCACATCTGGCACTGGTATTTACCAAAACTGCCAGATGATCCGGCAGCGGTCCCACATGCATCGGGCTCAGGCCGCGTTTAGAAGCAAGAACAGGCACCTCTACGCAGCAACCCTCCGGAAGATTGTCGATGAGCCCGAAATTGCGTACATTGCCATTGAACTCATACATTGTGCCGTCCCCTATGGTTGCATTGAATATATAAGCGGCATACTCATGCCCTCTCTCAAGGTCCACATTGTCGTCAGCGAGCCATGCCTTTATTTCATCCTTCCATGTATCTTCCCTCTTCAGGTACTCATTGAGTATGTAGGCATAATGCCCCGGATTCCAACCGGTACCGTGGGTACAGTATTTTTCTATGAGATCAGGTCTTTTCCTGAACCATGCGTTATACTCGGAATTATGCCCGCTTGATTCTGTGACATAGTAATCCAGGTGCAGGAACATTTCATTTCTGACCTGCTCCTCGTTGTATATCTCAGGTCTTTTAATAGCTTCACGGATTAACGGGTAGGCATCCTTTCCGTTCCACTTATACTCGAGATAGAACGCCTGATGATTTATTCCGGCGCATAAATAGGTTATCTCATCCATCGGTGCTCCAATCCATCTGGCCAGCATCTCTGCTGTTCCCTGAACGCTGTGACAGAGACCTGTGACCTTAACCTTGCTTTCGCTCTGCATAGCCCTGCAAAGCATTGCCATAGGATTGGTGTAATTTAAGAATATCGCATCAGGACAATATTTTTCTATATCCTTGCAAATAGCCAGCATTTCAGGCACAGTCCTCAGGAACCTGAAAATTCCCGCCGGTCCCCGGGTGTCCCCCACATTGATATCCACACCATATTTCTTAGGAATCTCTATGTCATTCCTCCATATCTTCACTCCGCCGGCAAGAATGGTGCAAACCACTCCATCAGCACCTTCCAGAGCTTCGGCCCTGTTGGTGGTGGCAATAACCTTTGCAGGATATTTTCCTGCCGCAACAATTTTATCTACAGCTTCTTTAATATAGGAAAGGCGCTCGGGATCAATATCCATCAAAGCTATTGTACTGTCGGCCAATGCGGGGAAAGAAAGAATGTCTCTTACCAGGCTTCTGGTAAAACCGAAGCTTCCTGCTCCGATAAAGGCAATTTTTTTCATATTTGACCTCCCTCTGAAAACCAACGTTTTCATAGAATTTTTACACTATCGGCAATAACTTAGCAGAAAATATATTACATATATATTCTAGCTTTTGTGCTATTTAAGTAAATGGAAACTTGCTATCTAAATATGGTATAATGATAGATATGAACTTTTAATATTATAGAAAAAGGTGCGCTATGATTGATTTTATCCCTGTTAAAAAGCTGGATCACAAAGATTTATATGTGTACCAATGCGGCAGCCAGTTTTGCGAGCCCGGACACTCCTATGGCCCTGCCGTGAGAGACCATTATCTGATTCACTATATACACAGCGGCAAAGGAATTTTTCAGGTAGACGACAAGACCTATCATCTTAAGAAAGGAAACGGCTTTCTGATTTGCCCCGATATCATCACTTATTATGAAGCCGATTTGCAGGACCCATGGCATTATTCATGGATAGGCTTCCATGGCCTTGAAGCAGAGCGTTATCTGAAGCTATCCAATCTTTCAATGGATAATCCGATATTCATGTATGACAAGGATGACTCTGTTGACAGCATTTTTAAGCAAATGCATTCTACCATAAACCAGGAAAAATGCAGAGAAATTAAGCTTTTAGGCCTCTTGTGGCTGTTCCTTTCCCATTTGGTGGAAATAAGCCCTTTGGATTACCCGGAAAATGAATACGAGGACAGGCAGAAGATTTACGTCAGAAAAGCGATAGAATTTATTGAATCCAACTATTCCCATCACATAAATATATCCGCCATGTCCAGATATATCGGACTTGACAGAAGTTATCTCAACTCCGTTTTCAAAATGCAGACCAAAAAAACTTTGAAGCAATACCTTATCGAATTCAGAATTAAAAAAGCTTGTGAGCTGATGTACAATGATACTTTGTCAATTGGGGATATATCCCGCTCGGTTGGATATGAGGATCCTCTTCTATTTTCCAAGATATTTAAAAAGATTAAGGGTCAATCGCCGAGGGAGTACAGGAAAAGCCTTGCAGAATGAACGTATCGATGTTGGCTGCGGATAAGGGGAAAAGCCGATTTCGCAGCCAACATGAGATTTTTTAGCAATGGATTTTATATAATAAATAGCAGTATTAAATCGCATGGAAGAGGCGTCTTATTGGTTCAGGTTAAATTTCCCTAGATGCGGAAGCTTTAAGCCTGAATATTTATTATTTCTTATATTTTTATTAATTTTTTGTTAATTTCTTTCATTTAAAATTATGATATATTGTTATCAGGTATAAAGCTTATGTTATAAGGCTTATAGATTTATAACAATGATTTTATGCCTTTTACTAGCGCTTTTAAACATAGATTTCGGAATGAATGCTATAGCTTTGCTCTGCATTCCATAAGCCGGGCACGAACAGGTTTTTCATATTTATGACTGATAATGTTTTCAATATAGATATACAAGAATGCAAAAAATTGATAAAATGTAAGAATGTTTAATATATAATTTACCGTGGCATTAAAGCCCAAAAATTGACTTGCATGTAGACTAAAAATATAAGGGGTACTGTCAATGAAAAAACTGCTGAAATCAAAGTTGTACTCAGGTTCAGATAACTACAGTACAACAGAATACGAAAACTGCATTAATGATCTCATTAACCATGAAATGATAGTTTCTATGAAAAATTTCACGCAGCATGGCAATGTAAGCTGTCTTGAGCACTGCATCAACGTATCCTACAGCAGCTATATAATATGCAAACGGTTGGGACTGGACTACCGTTCAGCTGCCAGGGGAGGCTTACTGCACGACTTTTTTCTGTACGACTGGCATACCGATAAGCCATATAAAGGGTTGCATGGGCTTGTACATCCCCGTATCGCATTAGATAACGCCATCAAGTATTTCGACCTTAATGAAAAAGAAAAGGATATCATTCAAAAACACATGTGGCCACTAACCATGAGACCGCCGAGGTATAAGGAATCTTTTATCGTTCTGTGCGTTGACAAGTATTGCGCTTTTATGGAGACTGTAACCTACAAAGGAAGAGTATATACCAACAAGCTATTTGCAGCATTGGGAAAAAAGATTAATGTTTAAGGCAATGGATGAATTGATTTAAAGAAGCTGGCAGCTGCTAATGAGCTTTCAGCTTCCTAAAATAATAAATAAAATATCTTATTAAAAGGCATAAGAGGGCTTTATTTTTTACCAGTGAAATGGCTGGTACGGAATGAAGCCCTCTGTTTTTTCTCCAGATTCCATTAATCGCAATAACTCTGATTTTCATAATTAAATTATAGTAACTATTTTTAGAAATTCCCATATATTGGCATTGTATAAATATTTAATTAGCGCTATTAACAAGAAAGAAGATCTCTTTATGGAATTGTCCAAATTTGTCGACAAACTTCCCATTCCCAAAAAGCTTTGCCCAAAGTACAAAGGCCATGGCTGGAGCTATTATGAAATACGAATGAAAGAGTTTAAGCAAAAGCTTCACAGAGATTTGGGAGAAACTACTCTATGGGGTTATGAAGGGTGCTATCCAGGACCGACCATAGAAGTAAGAAAACGTGAAAAAGTGCTGATAAAATGGATCAATGAGCTGCCGGACAAACATATTCTTCCCGTAGATAAAACATTACATGGAGCTGAGCATGATGTACCAGAAGTAAGAACTGTTGTCCACCTTCATGGGGCCAACGTAGAGCCTGATAGTGATGGCCATCCGGAAGCTTGGTTTACAAGAGATTTCAAAGTACGGGGACCGAAGTTTGCGACCAAGATTTATGAGTACACCAACGATCAGCCTGCAACTGCCCTGTGGTACCATGACCATGCGCTGGGAATCACCAGGCTCAACGTGTATGCAGGACTGGCAGGAATGTATATAATCAGGGACAAGTATAAAGACAAGCTGAATCTTCCCAGTGGAGAATATGAAATACCTCTGGTTATACAGGATAAGATGTTCAAGGAAAACGGAGAGCTGTATTATCCCGAACAGCCTGACAATCCACCGCCCGGGCTGCCAAACCCCTCCGTTCTGCCTGCATTTACCGGGGATGTAATATTGGTAAACGGTATGGTATGGCCCTACCATGAGGTCGAACCCAGAAAGTATAGATTCAGAGTTGTGAATGCTTCCAATACCAGATTTTATAATTTAAAGCTGTCCCAGGAAGGAGATGCAACAGCACCTCCTTGGTATCAGATAGGAAGCGATGGAGGTCTGTTTGACATTCCTGTGCCTATGATATCGCTTATCCTTGCTCCCGCCGAAAGAGCTGACTTGATTGTTGACTTTACAGATTTTGCAGGCAAAAAGATCCAAATGCTCAATGATGCCGTAGCTTCGGACGACCCAACTCACAGTATTATGGAATTCAGAGTAACCAAGAAGCTTAAAGGAGAGGATAAAAGCTATCTTCCGTCCCACCTTTGTCATGTAAGGCGTATTCCTGAATACAAGGCATGTAAAGTCAGGGATTTAAGCTTTGGAGCCGTTAATGATCCCAATTATCCTCGCCCGCTTTTTTTGCTGGACAATAAAATGTGGTCTGATCCTATTTCTGAAACACCAGAGCTGGGATCTGTGGAAATATGGCGCTTAATAAACCCAGGACAGTTTCCACACCCCTTGCATATACACCTTGTTCAGTTTCAGATACTTGACAGACAGCCTTTTGATGTTGAGAGATACAATGCAACTCAGGGAAAAGAGCTTGTGTTTACCGGTGGAAGAGTCTTACCCGACTTGAATGAAAGAGGGTGGAAAGACACAGTCAGGGCTGAAGCAGGATTTGTTACAAGGATAATTAGCAGGTTCATAGATTTCAGCGGCCAGTATGTATGGCACTGTCATATCCTGGAGCACGAGGATCATGAAATGATGCGTCCGTTTTTGGTAAAGGAACCCGAAAAACATTAAGAACCATCAAGCCAAAAGCGGTGCAGCTTGGCATTAAGCATCCCTTGCGGAGTTTATGCTGTGGGTTCCACAGGCAATTTCATTGCCCTATGAATCATCAACGCCGAAGTTTGGAGACAACTTCGGCCGTTACTTATTAAGAATGCTATTACTTTTATCATTCATAGGATTAGTCTTTATGCAAAATCGGGAAACACAAAATGCACCAATGAAAATCATTCCAATAAAGATTCACTTTATCTGTATTCTTGAGAAAGAAATCAAAAAACTTTATATCATGCTCTTTTCCCTCTGCTGGATGGTAAAAAAGATAAAACCGCAACTTTGATACCATCATCAAAATTGCGGTTTTATATGGTGGGCAATGAGGGGCTCGAACCCCCGACTTTCACCACGTCAAGATGACACTCTACCAGCTGAGTTAATTGCCCTTGCTTGATATATTATACATGCTTTTTTGAGAAATATCAATATGTAATTTCAAAGTTTATTAATATCCACGCAATTTATATAAATTGTTTAATTGAAAAAGTTATTTCCACCCCAAATTCATAGACAGTGGAATTTAGTTTTGCAAATCGCTAGAAATGAGAAAGGTGGAAGTTACTTTTGCAAAGATCACACTGTTCCTATTTTCTTGTGAAAGCTGGAATATTGTCTCTCAAAAAGCTATGATATATATGGTGGTGCCTCTGAAGGGGGTACATATATGCGTGGCTTTAAACATTTGAGTCAGGAAGAAAGAAATATAATTGAACAAAGGTTAATCAGCAGGAAATCATTCAAAAGCATAGCACGCGAGCTTGGAAAGGACCCAACCACGATATCCAAGGAAGTGAAGAACCATATCCAATTTAGGAAAACCGGCTGTTATGGAAGAGTGTTCAATGATTGTAAACATCGTATTGGTTGCCCTGTTAAGCATCTTTGCGGCAGTTTGCGTTGTAGCCGTTATTGTCGCGCTTGCAAGTCTCGCATGTGTTCATCACTATGTCATGAGTATCAACAGGAAATTTGTCCCAAGCTTTCGAAGCCGCCCTATGTTTGTAATGGTTGTGAAGACAAACAGTCTTGTACATTAGAGAAGAGGATTTATTCTGCAACACATGCACAAAGAGAATACGAGACAGTACGCTCTGAGTGCCGTCAGGGTTTACAAATCACTGAAGAAGAAGCGATAAGATTGGATTCCATTATTAGCCCGCTGCTAATTAAAGGCCAGTCACTCCACCATATATGCATTAACCATGCTGATGAAATCATGCTCGATGAACGCACACTCTACAACTATGTGGACAAGGGTATCTTTACAGCAAAAAATATCGATATGCCAAGAGTTGTACGTATGGGCAGACGTAAAAAGGGAAAAGACCAGTTCAAAGTGGATAAAAAATGCCGAATAGGCCGAACTTATCAAGACTTTCTTAAATTTATGCAAGAGCATCCGGACCTTCCCGTAGTGGAAATGGACACGGTAATAGGAAGAATAGGCGGCAAAGTCCTGCTGACACTGCATTTTACTGTCCCACAGCTCATGCTCGCATTCATTAGAGATGCTAATACCTCCCAATCTGTCATTGATATCTTTGATCAGCTTTACCTGGAACTAGGCCCGGATACCTTCCGCAAATTGTTCCCGGTATTACTTTGTGACAACGGCAGTGAGTTCTCGAATCCGTCCGCTATTGAATTCGATTCACATGGGCAACGCAGAACCTGTGTATTCTACTGTAATCCGCTGGCTCCTTACCAGAAAGGCGCAGCAGAAAACAACCATGCTTTGATTAGACGCATTATCCCAAAGGGTACTTCTCTTGATGAGTTTACTCAGCGGGACATAACTCTTATGATGAACCATATCAACTCGTACAGTCGACTGAATCTCGGGGATAAAACCCCTTATTGGGCTTTTGGATTGCTCTACGGGGAAGAAATATTAAGAAGGATGAATGTAGAACTCATCCCGACAGATAATGTCACCCTGCATTCATCCCTTCTTAAGAAATAAATATTAAATAACCAGAGGCACCACCAGCCACAACTCTATAAGCATTTACAAACAGGGTGGAAATTACTCTTGCAAAAAGTTAGTTAATCTTCACACCTCTAGTTTGATATACCCAAAAAAGGGCTGGCCTTGTTCCTCTACCTCATATTTTAACCTATTATTGACTGAAAAGCATTAAAAATTTGCCTAAATAAACTAATCCAAAACCCGCTGAATTACTATTTTTCTCAATGATAACAGCATCCATGGAATTTACTTTTGCAAAGTGGAAATTACCTTTTCAATTGACCATTTATATAAATTATTTCAGCACAAGGACCACGTCTTTGAATGCCCTTTGAGAAAAACTCAAACTTAGAATTCAACTCAAACACTTTGACAGTCAGAAAATACTATTCTCCTTTACCACGAA
Organism: Clostridium thermosuccinogenes; assembly: GCF_002896855.1. Taxonomy (NCBI): domain Bacteria; kingdom Bacillati; phylum Bacillota; class Clostridia; order Eubacteriales; family Clostridiaceae; genus Clostridium; species Clostridium thermosuccinogenes. The sequence continues at coordinate 2,416,561 of NZ_CP021850.1, forward strand.
ACTTTCAAGGCATAGTCCGGAATCATCAATATAACAAGATATTAAAAATACTAAAAAGGGATACGGAGATGATAACTCGATCTCCATACCCTAGGCTAATTCAAACATGTTTTGAATGCTACACTCCCGTGCCCGAAACCGGAATAACATAATGGCAGCCTAACTTTAGCATGCCTTTGCCTGCTCAAACTCCTCCTGTATTTCCTTGGACGGTTCTCCACTTATATAAGAAACTAAGAAAATAACAATTGAGGAGAATATGAAAGCCGGCAGTAATTCATAGATACCAAAAATTCCACCCATGGGACTTAAAACCAGCTTCCAGAGGAATACCATTCCAGCTCCGGCCAGCATACCTGCAATTGCACCCGCTCTGGTTGTCCTCTTCCAGAACAGTGAGAAAAGCATTATAGGTCCAAAGGTGGCTCCGAAGCCAGCCCATGCAAAGGCAACCACCGTAAATATGACACTGTTTTCATCCAGGGCGATTATTATCCCAACCAAAGTTATTATGAGTAGTATAATCCTCGATACTATCATAACCTGCTTATCAGTTGCATCCTTTTTTATGACTCCCTGAAAGATATTCTTGGAAACAGCAGAAGCTGCTATAAGCAAATAGGAATCCGATGAACTGATGGTTGCTGCCAGAATTCCTGCCATTACAACTCCTGCAATCAAGGAAGGCAGCAGGTTTGTTGACATAAGTATGAATATATTTTCCGACAAGCTTTTGGTAAGCAGGGCATCAGGATATAGTGCTCTACCTATTATTCCTATTGCTACAGCAGCAAAAAGGGATATAAAGCACCATGCTGTTGCAATCTTTCTGGATTTTCCGAGATCGCCGGAATTTTTAATTGCCATGAACCTCAATAATACCTGGGGAACACCAAAATATCCCAATCCCCAGGACATGGTAGATATAATTGTTAAAAATCCATAGTTTCCGGCTTCTCCGAACAGAGGCCGGCCTGCTTCACCTATCTGCTGTACTCCATCGACAAGCTTAGGTTGTGCAATTCCAAACAGTTCAAAAAACCCCGGAATCTGCTTGGAATTTTCTATAACAGCCGAAATACCTCCGGCATTCCAGATACCAGTTAAAAGTACGGTTACCAGTGCAAAAATCATAACCACGGCCTGCATAAAATCCGATGCGCTCTCCGCCAGAAAACCACCTAAAACCGTATAAATAACAACAAACAACGCACCTGCTATCATCATATATTGGTATTTTATATCTAACAATGTGCTGAAAAGCTTTCCCACCGTAACAAAACAGCTGGACGCATAAACTGTAAAAAACACCAAAATAAAAAGAGCTGAGAGCGTCATAATGATCTTTCTGTTTTCCTTGAAACGGTTGCTGAAAAAGTCAGGAATAGTAATTGAATCCCCTGCAATTGCCGAATAATTGCGAAGCCTTTTGGCCACAACCAACCAATTAACATATGTGCCTATTCCCAAGCCTATCGCTGTCCATGCCGCATCACTCAAACCACACCAGTATGCAACCCCGGGAAGCCCCATCAAGAGCCAACCGCTCATATCCGATGCTTCTGCGCTCATAGCCGTGATCCACGGCCCTAATGACCTGCCACCTAAAAAATAATTCTCGCTGCTTTCATTGGCCCGTTTTGAATAATATATTCCAATGCCAATCACCAGTGCCATATACAAGCACATGGCTACAAAAATCTGCATGCTTTCGCTCATAATCTACCCCCTGAAGCAATAACTATAAAGTTTTTTGTATAATTATACTACAGGGGCAGACCTATTACAAAAGTTATTTCATATTTTTCTAAAATTCATCATCTTTCAGCTTTTTTTCTATTTCAAAGGCACCGTATTCCAAATCATAATATAATAGAGCAATAAGCTTCTCATTCATCATATTGAAAAGGGACAGCATAAAATATATGACAAAGGAATAAATGAGTGCGCTCCCTGAAGTGACAAACACTCCAAGAATCATCATTGATATAAAAATCAAAACAACAGTGAATATCAGAGTTAAAACAAAAATCCTCCACTTATACCCGCTTGTCACTTTCCTGCTCGCCTTGAAAGAGGCTATTATCCCGTAATTTCTATCTACGATGTAGCATGTATTGAACTGGTACATTATGTAAATTACTAAAATCGGAATAGCCAGATAAAATAATCCGCTCAGTGTCAAAATAACGATCAATACTGTAGTAAACAATGTATAAACAACAGAAGCGGCTAATATTCTCAATGATCTTTTAAGCACCAGATCCACACAGCTCTTTAATGAATACACTTCCCCTTTCATCTCTTTTATGCAGGCAGCAAGATATACACTGAGTGCCAATTTTGTAATAATATTCATTAAAATATAAAGGGGTATGGTGCTAGGGGTTATTTTATCTGCAATATCCGAACCATCCGTCGGACCTTGCAGGAATATTCCCAACAGGTTGGCAAACAAAACAATTGAAAAAACTATCGGTGCCAAGCGATCGTCCTTCAGATCAAAAAACTTAAGCGCTTTTGGAAAATACGCTCTGAATCCTCTTAGTTTTCCAGTGCCATGATTAGATACCATTTAGTTCCTCCACATAAAAAATTTTATAATATTACTTTATCACGTTCAGTTCCATATGTGAAGTATTTTCAATCCTGTTGCCTGTTAAAATGCCCTGTTCAAAGTAAAAAGCCTGATTCCATAATAGATGCTGGGGTGGTTAAAAATTGCTCAGCATTTCCTTCATGCGATGTCAAAGACTTAACTCAGATGAGAATGTAAACATAAATGAAATAGCAACCCATCCCTCGTTTACTCATTAAAATAAAACCAGCGAGTAGTCTCACGACCATTCGCTGGAGAGATATATCGATATTTTATTTTACTTGAAGCCCACCCCAACTATTGACATAGAGCATTTTACTCTTTACCCTATTCCTCTGCTTTGAAAAGATGGGGTTATATTTTATTTTTCAGCAATTTTCTAGCGGATGGCAGAATATTTGTAGCACTCACAACATAGTGGTTAAGCTTTTGGTAACTGCCATTAATGCATTCAAATATTCCCATGTTTTCAAAATATGTAATAATATCCTCCAGTGTAGTTCTAGCCAAATCCGGATAATAATCATATAGCGCATCAATAAACCAACTGGTGGGTGTTGCCCAGTAAGCACCGTTTTGATATTCTCCCTGTTTAACAGGTAAAAGCAGCTTTTCCCAACAGGTTCCCGGGGCTGTGTGCCGCAGTTGTCCAAACTGTACCAACCCCTCGTAATTCGCCGCAAGATAGTCTGCAATACTGGCTTTAAGCTTCTCAGGCATCGGGAAACCTATCGAAACCGCATAACAGCTACCCCAAACGTCTGTCTGCTTACAATCGACTGTAGCTGCATTAAACATTCCATCGTCATTTTTAAACATGTCAACCAGTACATTTTCTATCTTTTTAGCAGCCTTGACTGACACATCCGAAGGAAGATTAAACTTGCTCTGCCATTTAGCCATAATTCTGTATGCACGCCAGAGGAGAAGCGATTCTTTCATAAGCGAACCGGTCTTTTGTATGCAGTCTGTAAAACCATAAGGGGAATGCGGACATTGTGGATCATTCCAAATCAAACCGTTTTCATCCTTGGGAAGAGAATCAAGAGCGGTCATAATTACTTTTTCCCATTTGACAAACAATTCCTTTGCACCCTCAGGCTCCATCCGGTTTAATGCACAATCCATGGCAATGACAATAAACGAGTTATTATCAAGATTTTCCATACCTTGAGGCATGTCACCGGCGGCATATGCTGTGGTGCCGTTGGCATAAACGCGGTCCGGAAGCCAGCAATCACCTTCACGTGCATGTTCCAGCAGATATTCGTTACATGCCAGAATATCTTCAAGCGGGATATATTCTCCCGCATACTCAATCATGTAAGTATAATCCCGTGTCCACAATGCGTTGTAATTCTTTAAACCATCCGGGGTGTATAGGGTAATGCCAGTTGTTGAAAGGATTTTGCACCCTTCAATTTCCTGCTTGGCCCATCGTTCAACTAAAGCAAGAGCTTTCTCAGGCTGATCTCTATATGCATACTTTAACCTATCCAAAATTACTCCCCCAAAAGCTTATTAAAAAATGCCCACAGGCTCACTGCAAATTGCGGTAGTTTCCTCAATGCTTAAGTGATTTTACGTTTTTATTTAGATTTTCAATGATAAAAACGTCTTTTCATATTATATCACAGTTAAAGCGCTGGCGCATCAAATCAGCTTAAATATATTATTTATCAGCTTAAGCCCAATTTCCCTCAATATTAAGCTGTCGCTTCTTTCCTTATTCGGTTTATGGCAGCCTTTAAGCTCGGTATAAGCAGTAATCCAATGCAAATCAGTGTATCCGGAAGCATATATGACAAATTATATGTCAGAGAATAAAGCCATACACTCTGGCCTTCCGGAGCAAACTCTCCAAAGAAAATTACTCCGGTGAGAAAGTGACTAATAAATCTTGCTGTTCCTCCCACAGCGGCTCCCAGGTAAATGTTCCTTTTAAACAGGCCTGCCAAACCCAACACAGCAAATGCTATCGGATAATCCAGCAGCATCTGCGCCCAATGAACTACATAGGCACCCTGAACCAGCTGAAGTATACCATAAACCAGTCCGGCGAGAATACCAGCTCTGGGGCCATATATGTATGAAAAAACAAAGATTGGAAGCATACTGGCTATGGTAATAGTTCCACCTGTCGGCAACTCAAAGAGCTTTATGTAAGAAAGAAGAAATGCGGCCGCTACTGCTACGGCTCCATACGCCAGCGTTTTCGTGTTATATGCCGTTCTTTTGCTGATTACAACAAGTATTATCGCAAGGGCTGCGAGAGTAACAATTGTTGCAATGGACTTTGCATTGAGAAGTTCTAAAATCTCTTCCTGAATAACAATTTTGAACATAAACTTTTCACTCCTTTAAATATTTTTTACTGAAACTAAAAATCGCTTACCCCATAGGTAAGCGACAAAATTCAAAAAAAAACAGTTCAGCTTCCCTACGGTGGTACTAACCACATCAGGTTCAAAGGGTTAAGATGCATGCATCTTTCTCAGCCTTGCGGCACCCCTAGCGAAATTATTTAGTTTTCGTATAGATTATACTATCATCTTATTCTCTTGTAAAGCATATTGAGGGAATAAGCAAATACCATTAACAATTTTTAAGCCTTATAACACGATTCGATTGATCCGAACAGGTTACGGTACAACAGGCTATTTCATTTGTCTATTGCAAACCCATCTTTTTCAGGTTTTCTAAGCTGATGGCCAGGCTTTCAAAAGGATCCCTCTGGCATACATCCTGCTCCACAATGTACCATTTGATTCCGATTTCCCTGCAGGCATCAAGAATTGCAGGCCAGTTCAGGTTTCCCTCGCCAACTTCGGCCATTATCCTTCCCTTCTTAATATCCATTACCATGTCCTTCAAGTGAACTATATCCATTCGGCCTTTCATCTTTCTGATCCAGGCTGCAGGATCAGAACCACCGCTCTGTACCCAGTAAGTATCTATTTCTGCATTGAAAGCGCTTTTATCGCTCTCTTCGAAGATTATATCCAGCCCAATTTTGCCGTCAAATTTTATAAACTCAAAATCATGATTGTGATATACAAAGGATAAACCTGCTTCCTGAAGCTTTTTTGCTATTACAGAAGCCTCTTTTGCAAACCGGATAAATCCTTCCTTTGAAGAGCGGTATTCTTCCGGCATCGAACCCAATCCAACATACTTGCAGTTCCAAAGCTTGTGATCTGCTATGACACCTTCGATATCATCCTTCAAGCGTTGATAACCTATGTGGGTTGCACATATCTCCAGTCCATTGTCATCGGCGATTTTTTTCAGCTGATCAGGAGCAATCGGACCCATTCCTGACACCTGTACAGCTTCATAGCCTATTTCTTTTACCTTTTTAAAGGTTTTAGCTATATCTTCAGGGGTTCTGCAAAAATCCCTTAAAGTATACAACTGGGCTGCTATATTTGACTTTGCCATTGTTACATTCCTCCTGAACCTAAATTACTTACTTTTACTTTATCGCATATTAAACCCCTGTTCATTGCTTTTATTGCTTCAAATATAGCTTTTGTTGACAAGATTAAGGCTATACCCGCCAATTCTCAATTTTTCCTGCTTGCGACGCTATGGCTCAATATCCAGTATGTTTCTCTTATACTCCGTATACAGCTTTTTAAGCTCTCGTATCTTCTCAGCCATCTCCAACTGCAACCGGGACACTTCATCATAATTTCCAGCATCCATGTTCTTCCTTATCTCAGCGAACAAGGAATCCTCCCTCAGAGAGCTCTTCATAAGGTAATGCCTGAGATTATTTATCCTGGTCCAGATTTCTTCATCATAATCATTAAATTCTCTGCCTTTATGAAGCTTTACGCAGCTTCTTACCAGCTCGGCATTTTCGTTTATTATTCGCTCACACAGTTCCATCGTCCACTGGATTCTGGCAGCCTTGACATAAGACTCCAGTATGTCTTTTTCAAACACTCCTCCTTGCTCCAATACGGCAGCTTTATCTGCGTATTTTTGCAGATTGCAGAGGTTTTCCCACACTGTAGCGGGAGGCACCCCAAACAGCCTGTTCCTCTCCTCCTCAGTATAGTGTTCGAATACATCCTCTTCACTTCTGTAGGCTCTATCGGTTTCAAGATAATCGCTGTGTTCTCCCGGCTCTTTGGTAAATTCCTTTTCCAGCTCTTTAGACGTTTTGCCTGAGGATACCGCGTATCTGATCCCATCCAGCATGGCCTGGTAAATTGCCGCCAATGCCAGATATGTATTGGTATGAGGATTAGGCGACCTAACCTCAAATCTCAGCGACATGGGATTGGAATTATCTTTAACAAGCCCTACCAAAACCGTCCTGTTTCTGGAGGGAGTTTCAGCGTTCTTGCCTATGGAGGCAACAATACATATTGGAGCTTCAAACCCTGGCTTCAAACGGTTTAGAGCGTCATTGCTGGAGGCTATGAACGGATTTACCGCTTCATAATTCTTCAACAGACCCATCAAAGCTCCCCATCCAACGGTATTGAGAAAATCCTTCCTCATGTCCCTGGGAGCAAACAGATTTACCATTTTGCCATTTTTCAGCTTTGCCGTCACATTGACATGGGTATGCTCCCCGCTTCCTGCCACACCTTCTATGGGCTTGGCCATGAAGGTGACTTCCAGTCCGTGCCTTCGGAAGGTTTCCTTTATCAAAATCCTGGCAATGAGCTCATTATCTGCAGCCTGCAGAGCCAAAGCATACTTCCAGTCAATCTCCAACTGCTCCATGATGTGGTTGAGCCTGCCCTCACCACCGATTTGCGCCTTAACCCCACCTACTTCCTTATGGCCCATTTCCGGTTCCAGTCCGTATCTTTCCATCAAAAGCAGGGACTTTTCCAAAGCGGTCCGTACTGTGCCCTTTGTCCTTTTCCAATACTGCTCCTGGAGCATCTGGGATGCTGACAATTCTTCGTATTCAGCCCTATCCCCGGGAGTCTTAACCCAAAACTCCAGTTCTGTGGCCGATGTAAGCCGTATTTCCTGTATATCATCAATATTTATGCCGAGTTCTTCGGCAGTTTTCGGATTGCTTTTTAGGATTTTGAGAATTTCACTGCTGAAATAATCCACCGATTTTTGCAGAATGGACCTGGAATCTACCCTTCTGCCGTTATGTACAAGAAAAGAAGGAATCCTCAAAGTGCCTACCGGCTTTTTAGTTTCAAAATCAATATGTTCATAATTATAATCCACAAACCATTTAACTGAAATGTCGGCTACAAGGTCAACCTTTCCGTCGTTCAGGGTGGCAATACCTGGCAGCACCACGCTGGAACCGTCGGTCTGCACTCCCCCGTTTAAAAATTCATCAATATCATCAATAAAATTCTTGACCGGGATTTTTTCATCGGTATCATTTCCTCTAAGGTCTACTCCCACAAAGGAAACAAATTTAATTTCCGGATGCGCTCCTATGAGAGAAATTATATCCTCCTTAGAGTGCTTTTCCGGCGGTATTATATATAGTAATTCCGATTCATTAAACTCTTCCATAACGTTGCTCATATTCATCCTCCCAAAATATTATTAAGTATCCATATTCATAAAAAAGCTCAGAATTCACGATATATCAAATTCTATATTGCATAGCAGTTTTTATTGAAACTATCGGTAAATCCTGTGATTTTAATTATGACCTTTTTCCTAGCCTTACATGGTTATCCTTGCCTGATATCAAGCCCTGCGGGCTGATTGAATATCTTTCTTGTATAAATTCCAATGACCGCGGAATTATACAGGAAGCACCAGATTTTACCATAACCTGGCCTAAAATAAAATATAAAAAATTATACCATAAAAATAAAAAAAGAAACAAATATAAATTAATATTTGCTTCTTTTAACTGGACATTTTAATTTTCAAGTTTAGTAAAAACTACAGAAACAATAAAATAAAACACTACAGAATTTTCTGCTTCAGCTCCAAAATCCTGTCCCTCAACTGCGCTGCTTTTTCAAACTGCAAATCCGCTGCAGCATTTTTCATTTCTTTGGTCAGCCTGTCAATAGCCTTCTGAATATCTTCCATGCTCATATCTTCTACAGTGTCCTGAACTGTATAAGTTTCGGCTTCCTCGGACACCTTCGTCGCTTCAATCTTATCCCTGATGCCTTTTGTCACAGATTTTGGCACAATACCGTGCTCCTCATTATACTTCATCTGTATTGTTCTTCTTCTGTTGGTTTCGCTTATTGCCCTTCTCATGGAATCGGTTATCTCATCGGCGTACATTATCACCTTGCCTTCAACATTCCTCGCAGCCCTTCCTATTGTCTGTATAAGAGAGGTCTCGGAGCGCAGAAAGCCTTCCTTGTCGGCATCCAGTATCGCCACCAGGGATACCTCCGGCAGGTCCAGACCCTCTCTCAGAAGGTTTATTCCCACCAGAACATCAAAAACCCCCAGCCTTAAATCTCTTATGATTTCAACCCTTTCCAAGGTATCTATATCAGAATGAAGGTACTTGACTTTAAAATCCAGCTCCTTCAAATAGTCGGTCAGATCCTCAGCCATTCGCTTGGTAAGGGTAGTAACCAGCACCCTTTCATTTTTGGCAATTCTTTCGTTAATTTCACCGATCAGATCATCAATCTGACCCTTGACCGGTTTTACAACCACCTCAGGATCCACCAGTCCCGTCGGCCTGATTATCTGCTCCACTATCTGCGTAGAATGCTTCCGTTCGTATTCCGCCGGAGTAGCGCTTACATATATGACCTGGTTAACCCTTTCCTCAAATTCCGAAAATTTCAAAGGCCGGTTGTCAAAAGCCGAAGGCAGCCTGAATCCGAAATCCACCAGAGACTGCTTCCTCGATCTGTCCCCGTTATACATGGCACCTATCTGAGGTACGCTGACATGGGATTCGTCGATTATTAAAAGATAATCCTCAGGGAAATAGTCAATAAGTGTATAAGGCGGGCTTCCCGGAGTTCTTCCGCTGATATGCCGGGAGTAGTTTTCTATGCCCTGACAGAAGCCTACCTCCTGCATCATTTCCAGATCATACCGCGTCCTTTGCTCAAGCCTCTGAGCTTCCAGCAGCTTACCCTGGCTCTTTAGCTCCCGGAGCCTTTCTTCCAGTTCCTGCTCTATAGTTTTTACAGCATGTTCCATTTTTTCTCTTGTGGTAGCATAGTGGGATGCGGGAAAAATCGCCACATGGGATCTTAAACCGATTATCTCCCCTGTCAGGGAATCAACCTCAGTGATCCTCTCTATTTCATCACCAAAGAATTCTATGCGCAGCACCTTTTCGGAGGAGCCGGCTGGAAATACTTCCAGCACATCTCCCCTTACCCTGAACTTGCCTCGTTTGAAATCTATCTCATTTCTTTCATATTGAATCTCCACCAGCTTGCGTATTACTTCATCCCTGTCCTTTATCATTCCCGGCCGGAGAGACACCATAAGGTTTTTATAATCTTCAGGATCACCCAGGCCATAAATGCAGGATACGCTGGCAACAATAATGACATCCCTTCTTTCAAAAAGCGCTGCTGTCGCCGAATGCCTCAGCTTGTCTATCTCATCATTGATAGAAGCATCCTTCTCAATATATGTGTCGGTGGATGGTATATATGCTTCAGGCTGATAATAGTCATAGTAGCTTACAAAATATTCAACAGCATTGTTAGGAAAGAACTCCTTGAATTCACTGTACAGCTGTGCTGCCAGGGTCTTGTTATGGGCAATCACCAGGGTCGGCTTTTGAACCCTTTCTATGACATTGGCCATGGTAAAAGTTTTACCGGAACCGGTAACCCCCAGCAGAGTCTGATGCTTATAGCCCATATTCAAGCCGTGGACAAGCTTGTCTATAGCTTGCGGCTGGTCTCCGCAAGGTTTGTAATCAGAAACAATTTTAAACTCAGGCATTGCTGATCTCCTTACTTTACTTAATTTGACCGGCTATGCAGGCACAGACGGTTTAGTCATCTTTTTCTTTATACCTTTCATTACATTTGCTCACTAATATATTATAGCATTATATATGCAATAATCAAACATATGTTTTGTTAATTTATGTATGATATCACCATCTATCGTTGCGTAATTTCACAATAATCTCATGGAAACCTTCATTTGCACAAAATCATTTGATAATATGTTCAGTTCCTATGATACTCCATGTATAATTAAAGGATCTTTTCAGGATTGACTTGGAAGAGATTTTTACTGTATATTTTTAAACGCATAAACGCTACATAAATGCTGCTTTCAAATTTTTTACAGTAATTTTTTTAAAAAACAATATATATATTAGCAAAAGATGGAACTTTCCACCATTTACCAGAGGAATTCCCTTCGCTACGTCGAAATTATTAGTATTACGGCATTAATGCCACACCTGTAGCAGCACATGGTGCGGCCGTTTGCCTGGTGTGCAATGGGTTGTTTTTGTTATGCTTTGTCCTCAGGACTTAAATTTGGTTTTTGTTATATAAGGTGTTGCAAACTAATGTGTGTGTAATGGAGGCTGTATGTTTGATTTGACTGTATTAGGCTATGATCTTTACCACCTTTTTTTTTACTTTACCATTTATGCCTTTATCGGGTGGTGCATGGAAACCGCCTATGTATCTTACCTGGATAAAAGATTCGTCAACAGAGGCTTTTTAAACGGTCCCTTCTGCCCTATTTACGGATTTGGGGTTATCCTTATCATATCAGTATTAAGGCCTGTAAAAGATAACCTTGTATTGCTTTTTCTGGGTTCCTTTGTGTTTACCTCTCTGCTGGAGTATTTTACTGCCTTCATCCTGGAAAAAGCATTCAATAGTACCTGGTGGGACTACAGCGACAAGCCTTTCAATATTCGCGGCAGGATTTGTTTGTCCAACTCAACACTTTGGGCTGTCTTATCAACAATTATCGTAAGGTATGTACAGCCTTATACAACCCGGTTGGTGGATCAAATTCCTCATAATGTCGGTATTACCACGCTTTATATATTGTTAATTTATTTCATCATTGACTTGATTTTTTCCGTGATATCAGTCATAGGATTAAATATCAGATTAAAAAAGCTGTATATGCTGTCCATGGAACTGCAGGCAAAGTTGGAATATGTGAAAAGTGCCACCATTGGAAAAATAGCTGAACTGGAAAACATGCTGCAGGAACTTAAGAACAGATACAATAATCTCCTCAACAGGAACAAGCTTTCTCAGATTAGAATTTTGAAAGCTTTTCCCAGATTGAAGTCCTTAAAATTCAACAATGTTCTGAATGATTTAAAGGAGAACATAAAAAAATACAGCAGGTTTTGATTCAAGCTTTTTTACTTCTCCTGATCTTTATTTCACTGCCAATAAGTATTATTATGGGAAGAAGGACTTGAAACGGAAGTGCATAAATGTTGTATACACGATAATTCCAATCTATCATTGCCGTTATGCTTATATAGTTGACATAGGCTACTTCTGCCATCAGCAAAGCAACAGGTGTGACTATAACTCTATAACTTTCAATTTTCAGCACTTTTGCCAGGCCTTTACAGGCAGCCAGCAAACACACACATACTTTAACAAATCCTGCGATCATGAATGAAATAGCCACTGATCCTTCTACCCTTTGGATGAAGCCGCCGACATTAACCGTCCTTATGGATGAATATGTTGAGAAGTATAGGATTGACATGAATTTTTCCCCTAGAACAAGGATATTCATCAGAGCAACAATGGTAAGAATTACCCCTCCTACCAGCATTCCCGTAAGAAGAATTCTGTAGGGAGAGCTTTTATCTTTAAGAGCTCCAAATACCATTGTAAATATCACTGTCTCGGCGAAAGGAAATGCAAATCCTGAAATCGCACCTTTTATTACCGGCTTTGGTCCATTATACATTATGGGCAGGATGTTGTTTATCTCCATATTTGGTATACTGAGCAAAACAAGAGCTATAATAAAAAAGATAACGAGATGAGTAAAGAATTCCGACCACTTCCCAAGAAGCTCAATACCGTCCTTTACCGCCCATATGCACAGCAGCATGAAAACTATTACGATAAACAATTCCGGAGTCTCGGGAAGAGCAATGACATTTATAAATTCGCTGAAGTTTCGGACGACCAGTGAGCCCAGGTGGAAGGCATACCATATATATAGGATGGATATTACACCTCCAAAAAACCGTCCGAAAACCATCTGCAAAATTTCAAAGAGATTTTTTCCCGGAAAGTTTGACAGAATCCTGGAATAAGCCAGCAATGCAGGAACTGCCATAATGATGGACAGCAGAGCCGCAATCCAGGAATCCCGCTTTGCTTCTTCTGCAATCCCCAGCAGCAGATTGCTTCCCAAAACAAAAAGTATTGTCATCATAATTCCTTGTTTATTGGTTATCAATTCCTTTTCCATATAACTCTCCGGCTTTCCTGTTAGTATCTAGGCAATTAATCGCCTGTCAGCATCAAAACTATATTTTTGATCGCTTTGCTGGGGCTGGGGAGCCTTACATCAAGGCCGATTAAAACTGCCACAACAAATGATGCTGCAAGCCCAATGAGATAAATCCAAAAGTCCTTTCTACGGCTTTTTTTATCATAGGCAGCAATTCAAAAACCACAATAAAAGCATATAACAATACGACAAAAACAAGCATGATATCACCTTTTTATATTCTCTATAGGTTCTCGCATAAGAGCGGTGTTTCTGATTTGCACATTGGATTTCACACTAACCTTCAAATCCTTAAATCTTTCATCCCACTCAGACCCAATTTGCTTCCAAACTTTCGGCATTTTTGCTTTAATTGCTCTTCCGAATCCGAATATATCACTTCCGTATTCCTTTTGGACTTTCTTTATGGTCTTTTCACATCGACTTTCTATTTGCTTTTCTATGCTTTCTTTTAAAGCCAAATGTTCCTTTTCTGTTGAAACTTTTATATCGCCCATCATTTCTCCGATGCTAAGGTTTGTGTCAATCTTTACTTCTATCATGACCTCACCGTTAACATACCGGGGAATAATCTTTACATTATTTTTGAATATCTCCAAAGTCAATTTTTTTGTCTCTTTTTCACTTTGAATAGTCTGAGCAAAAACTCCTCCGTTTATCTCATCTTTGATGAGAAGTGTATTTTTGGTATCTTCTTCATTAAGGTAACCTATGGCTTTATCATCTTTAAAGACGACACTCCCTTTGATGTTAGGTATGTGCTCTCCATTGTTTTCTATAGAGCTTACTACCGGGATTATCGGTTCCATCCCCTCCTCGTAGATATCCACAATGAAACTCTTTATTGTGGCAGTAGGAAATTCCGGAATCGTATTTTTAATAGTTTTCAGCTCTGCAAGGAAGTATGAAACATTTTCAGAAGGCACATCTTTAGCTTGAAATACTTCTTTTGCCATCTTCTTATCGGATATATAGATAAACATGCTGAACCTTGTTTCCTGGTCCCGGGAAATAAAATCAATAATGGGCAGTATTCCCTCATCGGCAATTGAACGGCTGATGATGACTGTCTTGGCATGGCTCCAGTATAAACGCTCACTGGTCTGTTTCGCCAAGTCCCTTATCGCATCAAATATGGTATCCGCTTCGGTGGAGAGAATTCTGGTAGTCGTTTCAACATCCTGCCCTCCCGGCTGGATATCCAGAACTTCCACCGTGACCACATATTTTCCGGTCCCATCATCCTTATCAATGGCAGCACCGGTTACCAGGGTAAGCTTATCTATCTCACGATAATTCCAGCATCCCGCATTCATTACCATTAATACGAATACTATCAACAGGAAAGATATGCCCCTTATAAACCTCATATCTAACCTTCACCTGCCACCCTTCGATCTACGCAAAGGATTCCGGGGGCTCAGAAGCTGCGGGCGGAAATACATAAACCATAATGGCGCTCTGACCACAGTGTCTTTTACATCCTCCGGTCTTAGAGATCCCAGCCTTAACATATAGGGTATCCCAAAGGAACGCATACTAAAAAGGTAATGAACAGGCCCATAACTCCAAACGTGTAACCATACAACCCCAGAACAGCCGACAAGAATAGCAATATAAATCTTAGGGAAATAATAGGACCTTTTATTTTTGGAGTTATCAGGCCTGTTATTCCCGTAAGAGCTGTCACGATAATTATAGGCGAGCTGACAAACCTTGCCTCTACTGCTGCCTGTCCCAAAACCAATGCACCAACGATGTTGACTGTCTGTCCGATGGATTCAGGCATCCTGGTTCCTGCCTCCCTCAGCAACTCAAATATTAAAATCATAACCACCGCTTCAACTATTGTAGGAAACGGCACACCACGCCTGGAGGCTGAAATACTGAACAGCAGCTCTTCCGGTATCATTTCCTGCTGATATGTGGTAAGGCCGACATAAAACGCTGGTGTGCTAATGGTAATGTATGCCGCTATTATTCTGAGCAATCGGTTAATCGAAGAAAATATGTAATTTTGATAATAATCTTCATTTACCTGAAAATATTCAATGAATAAAAAGGGCAGAGTCAGCGCAGAAGGTGAACCATCGACTATTACGGCAAATCTGCCTTCTAACAGCTTTGCTGCCACAACATCCGGACGTTCGGTGTTACCAATGGTTTTAAAGGGAGACAGAGGTTCATCCTTTATTAATTCCTGTATGTAGTTTGAGTCCAGAACTCCGTCAATATCAATCTTATCCAGCCTTTCGACCAGCTCCGTGAGTATCTTTTCCGACGCCATACCTTCTATATAGCATATGCACACCTTTGTTTTGGAGTACTGACCCAGTCGTTTGAAAAGGAATTTCAGCTTAGTCGTTTGCAGCCTACGCCGGATCATGGTAAGATTTACCAGGATGGATTCGGTAAAACCTTCCCTCGGCCCTCTCAAAACCTTTTCAGAAGTAGGCTCTTCAATGGCTCTTTTCTCCCAGCCTTTGGTATCTAATAGTAATACATCGCCGGAGCCATCTATTACAAAGGCTGTATCCCCATAAAGTATGGCACTTATTATCTCATCCACAACATCTGTCTTTTTTACGTTTACAGATGCCACCACTTTATTCATCAGTTGCTCCACATCAGGAGCATTTTTTTTATGACTTTCGGCATCATAATCCAAAATCGGTTTTATTATGCTTTCGCTTAAGGTTTGGGTATCTACCATCCCATCGATATAAACAAAACAGCCTTTGCTGCCGGAGCAAGGTATATCCAGATACCTTGTCACCAGAGTGTCATCATTCCGGAAGATATCGCGAAACAGCTTTATATTATCCTCAAGAGATAACGATAGACTGTACTCATTCAAATGCTCCTTGTTATCCGTCTTTCTGCTTCCCGAAGCTTTATTATTCTTTTTCAACCTGACAACACCTCATGGAATTTCTTCTCTTTAGTTGTTGCCATATTTAAGATATTTATGCACTCATACACGTATTAAAGCAAAAGATGAGATATTTGAAAAGCGCAAACATATGAAAATAATGGAATTGGATATGTATTCTAAAAATTGGATGCTTGCTTGGAAAGCTATGCTATAAATATATAACAATCTTCCAAATAATAACGGATTTGCACATAGGAAAATCTCAGAAACTTTTATCGGTTAGTTCGTCGGATATAATTTTAAAAACCAATAATGTGCTGTATGACCTTAAATCAATCATTAGAAAATACAGAAGATTTTAAGCTTCGGAGTATAAAGTGGCAAGACTTTCCGAAACCACTTATACTCCGATGCCAATCCTTATCGATGTCCATTGCACAAAATCCCTGTTCATTGACCCAATTAAAACTATTTTTATTTAACCAATTCGATGACGGTTGTCCCTGCTCCGAAACGTATATGACCTTCATGAGCCAGCCCGTTGACCTTTATCTCCCTATAGCTTCCTGCGGGAATAAAATCAATATCAAGAGTTCCTGTGGAAGTGACAGAGTAAATCTCTCTATCCTTTTGCCTGCTGAAGGTAAAGTCTATCCGGGCAGAGCCAACCCTGATGTTTGTAAGTGACATTTTGCTCCATGCATCCGGTACGCAGGGTTCAATAGTCAGCTTGTTATTGTGAGCAGCAGGACAAATTCCTGCAAAGCATTCCACCACCGGTACCATCATGGCATATACCGTCCATGCTTGTGTGAAGCAACCGTAATCAGGCGACATCTCACTTATTGAGCCAGGCAGTACCATTGAAAATGTACTGCACATCCTTTTAAGCAGTTCAAGAGAATGGTTGACACACTTGTATCTGCCTTCTGCAACAGCCTGCACTCCTGTTGATATTGTCATAATATGCTTGTGCATAAAACCGGATAAATAAACTCCGTATTTGCCAACAAAATCTTCGCTGCGCATTGTTTTCAACGCAATCAGCGCTTTGTCCGTGTCTGCTATCCTTGTTTCCATGGGTATATTAATTACCCAGTTCTTGTTTATAATGAACGGAAGCTCCTCATCAGCAGGCAAGGTGCTCAGCTGCTCCTTCAAATTGTCCAGATATGCCTTATATTCCTCTGTGATGGTGATATTATGAGACTCTTTTGATCTTTTCAGCAGTATGTCAATTCTCTCTATAATCTGCCTGGGAGTCCCGACAGCATCAACAAACAGTCCTTCCTTTTCGTCCCAGAGTCGGGTATTGATTATCTTTTTGAGTTTATGTGCAGTTTCCAAATAATATTTGTTTTCCTTTCCAAGAGCTTTTGACATCTCATAAATACAGAAAAGCGCCTGGCATGTGTACACGGCAGTATCAATCAACTCGACATTCATTCCCTCAATCTCGATTATTCCATAACCGGACGGCAGCAAATCCCTGTCTTCATCCATCTCATTCAAAAGCCAGTCAATGCCCTTTACACAATAGTCATATACATCTTTAACCAAATCCACATCTCCGGTCCATCTCCAATAATTATAGACAGCGGTGATAAAATGACCGGTTTCCTGGCTGTTTCCGGGGTTTGGAATCATGCCGTTGGTGGTAATCTCGTGTACAATCCTGCCGTTTCCGTTTATTTTCTCGCTGTAGTTCTTAAGCAGCATGATTGTCTGCTTTGCCAGTTCGAATTCTCCCAATGCGAGCAATCCCTGTATTGAATATGAGTTGTCACAGCCAAACCACCAAGGGTATTCAGGTATCCCGGCAGTAAGGCCGCGCCCGTATTTACCGCAATCCGCCACCAACCAGTCGGTGTTATACTTAATCCACTCAAAAACCTGATCGAAATCCTCTTCATCGGTTTTTAGATCCGTACGGCTTTTGATTGCCTGGTAACGTCGGATTTTATTCTCCAGCAAAGCTTTTTCGTCTTTTTTAAGCCTGTGGAAATCCTCCAATGCATCGTTTTTGTCAATATAAGAGCCGACAAGATAGAACGTGATGGTCTGCTCCCCGTGGGGAGCCAGCTCTATCGTTTTGGTAATACTTGCACAAACGCCCTTTCCTACTGTTTCACAGTGTCCTATATGCTCCTTGGTAATGGTCACACAGCCTGCATCTATATTGAAATTGCAGCCCATCAGTCCGTACCAGTCATGTCCCTGGTCCTTGGCAACTATAACCTGGTTTGCCTCATCAAAACAAGCACTGTCTTCAAAATCCAGAATTCCATTTTCTTTTGAAAACCAGACGGGCAAAAGATCAAATCGCGTGATGAATTTCAATTCCAGCCTTTTTTTCTCCTTTGTTGCATTTTCAAATATGTATTTTATAGCCAGCCCTTTAACCTCATCAGGGGAAAATTGAAACCTTTTTATATTTACTCCACAAGGCAAGTTATATCTGAATATATTGCCGTAAGGAAGTGTTTCATATTCATCGGCTTTGTAAAATTGTCCGTCAATGCTCAGCCAGAATGCATCGGCTATTTTTATAGGATGGACCCATATGCCACCCATCTCGTCCTCCAGATGATGACCAAAATCCCGGAATAATCCATCCTGCCAGCCGATTGCTTTGCATTTCTCGCCTGCTGTTACATAAAGACTTCCGGTTACTCCGCTTTTATTGCTGCCTTTTTTTTCAGACAAGTTTTCCCTTTTAACAAGTGATTTCATTTATGCTATCTCCTCATTTGCATGCTTATTTTCGTGTTTTTCTAATACAATTGATCATATCAATTTGACTCATTGCTTCTTCCGATGGTGCAAGGCATATTTGCTGAGTCAGCAGTAATAAAAGGTTTTACATCTTAAAGGCTTTCAAAAAGACAGGATGCATCTGACAGACGCATCCTGCCAATATCATAGGTAATTAATTATTTGGCTGCTATATAAGCATTGATCTGCTTTTGAGTTTCCTCAATGATATCCTGCAAACCAGCCGCATTCATCTTCTTCATTATTTCATCTCTCACTTCGTTGATATCCGTAACTCCTATAGCCAGATTCAATGAATATTCATTCATTACCGCGGTTACCTGGCTGACCTGTGCTTTAATCTTGCTCTGGTCCAATGTAAAGCCCACGAAAGGAGTAACTACCGATTTGCTGTCCCAGGTTTTCAGCTTTTCGATATCTTCCTTGGGATATTTGGAAGAAAAACGAGCAAGATTTATATCATTCCACATCCAGACATTTGTGGTGTATACTTTTTCTTTAGGAATATCACTTATGTCAACTGCACCGTCAACCAGCTTATAGTTCTCCCCTTCAACACCATACGACCAAAGATCATAGTTTTCCTGGCTTTTCTTAATCCAGTTTATCAAAGCAACCGCTTCATTTACATGCTTGCTTGTGCTCGGAACAGCCAGCATGTTGTCTCCTGCCAGGTAAATATGTCGGGTCTTAGGTTCCAGCAATACAGTTTCAACAACCGCTCCGGGAACATTAGCCGTTATGGTGTCAATTCTCTCGGAAGCTCTCATTATGTTGGCCGCTACGCAAGCAACCTTGCCGTAATCAAAACCAACATCCCCATTTTCAACTTTAGAAGTGTCGGAATTCAGCCAGCCTTTTTCTTTCCATTCTTTACGCTTTGTAGTAATCTGGGTAAAGGCCTCTGAATCCCAGAAAGATTTCACTGTGTATGTCTCATCGGTGGGATCAATATAAATCGGATTAATACCTCCGTCACCTATAGGGAAGAAGTAGTCGGCGTAAACCGGAAAGAGAGGCTGCCAGTTTGTATCCATAATAGGATACATGTCAGGTTCGTTTTCCTTAATGGCTGCAAAATAAGCTTCCAAATCTTCTATTGTTTTGATTTCAGGAATACCATATTTCTCACGCAGATCTCCACGTATATTGAATACGTTATTAAATGCTGTCATTGGTATCGATCTCGGTAAAGCATACTGCTTGCCGCCTACGGAACCACCCTTTAGCACGTGCTCAGGGGTATTCGCCAGCAGATCCGCACCGTAAGCCTTTAAAGCATCGTCAATTGGCTGGTAAACCTTTTTGGAAACCAAGTCAGAAAGAGTACTGCTATGCGCCCAGGCAATGTCATATTCAGCTCCGCCTGCGATGTCAAGCGCCAGCTTGTTCCAATAGTCGTCGATATACTTGATGCTTACATTGACATTAAGACCATCGGCTTTCAGTTTTTCATTGATTGCTTTCAGCACGCTTTCCGCTGCTTTGGATTCCTGTCCTGGAAATACGGCGGTAAGGTTCACAGGTGCTTTCTCACCTTTATCTGCATCTTTCTTTGTGCTTGCTGCAGCGTCTGCTTTTGTATCTGCTTTTGCATCCGTACTTACTGCTGCATCTGTTGATTTGTCAGATTCGTTTGACTTCTTGCCGCATCCTGCAAGCATTGTCAATGTCATCGCCATGATGAGCAGAAATGACACAACGACTTTAAACCTTTTCATTTTCATTATCTCCTTTCTTTCAACAGCATGATTTGGTAAGTTTTTATACCGCTGTTGTAAGTATAAAAACTTTTTCTCTGCAGAGATTAAAAGGTTTTTATAACATTAACCCAATTTTCATTAGGTTAAAGCCAAAAAGCAGATTATCCCTTTACGGCTCCGATCATAATACCCTTTACAAAGTAGCGTTGTATAAGCGGATAAAGCAATATGATGGGGCCGATTGTTACAAATAATGTTGCGATCTGATATGTTTGTGCAGGAAACTCAAATCCGCCAATATAACCGTTTTTCCGTATGAACTCCATCATGGACTCAATTCGGAAAAGCATGTATTGGAGCGGGAATAAATTGCGCTCATCGATAAACCAAAGTGCCAGCGACCAGTCGTTCCAGTATGCCAATCCGACAAAAAGCGCGACAGTGGCGATAATCGGCTTTGACAACGGTAAGACAACCTGAAAAAAGGTCCTCATGACACCGCATCCATCTATATCAGCCGATTCGATAAGCGAAGCCGGTATTGTCTTAAAGTAATTCCTCATCAAAAATATATTGAACGAAGACACCAGCATAGGAAGGATTAAAGCCATGATGGTATTCTGCAAATGCAACAGCTGGGTGCACACCATGTACCATGGCAGCAAACCGGCGTTAAAAACCATTGGGATATAAAAATACATTGAAATAGCATTTCTGTATCTCACACGATTCAAAGACATGGCATATCCGGCCATTCCGCAAATTAGCAGCGACAGCAATGTTCCCACTGTTGTAACAAATATGGAAACACCATAGGCATAATAGATAGAGCTGTCCTCAAAAATGGTTTTATACGCCAGCAGTGAAAATTCCTCAGGAATCAGTTGATATCCGTTGTCTATAACACTTTTTTCACTGCTCAGTGAAACCATGAATGTCAAAACAAAGGGATATGTACATATAAAAGCATATATAGCGAGTATCAAATGTATTAAAAAGTGTGCAGCTCTTTCGCCAAAAGATCGTTTTTGCATTATTAACCCCCTCCTTGCTGATTCGTCGTGGTGCTAAAACAGAGCATAATCCTCGTTGTACTTTTTTACCAGATAGTTGGAACCGAACACCAGTATAAAACCTACAACAGATTGGTACAAACCCACAGCCGCAGTCGGTCCGAAATCTGCTGCCTGTTTGATAGCCCGGAATACATAGGTATCAATTACGTCGGTATGCTTGAACAGCAATCCGTTGTCGCCAACTATTGAGTAAATTGTTCCGAAGTCACCCCGCAGCATACCCCCTATGCTAAGCAGCATCATCGTTATAATCGTAGGCAGGAGCAAAGGTAAAAGAATTGTTTTTATCTGCTTCCAGCGTGTTGCACCGTCAAGAGCTGCTGCTTCAAACAATTGTTCGTCTATTCCGGTAATTCCAGCAAGATAAATGATAGAATTATAGCCTGCCACTTGCCAGATATGAGTCCCTATAATAATCCAGCCCCACGGCTCCGCTGTCTGGGACCAGATAACCGGTTGACCGCCGAACAACTTGATTACCTGGTTTGCAATTCCATATTGGTCCGAAAACACTATATCGGTCACAAGCTTTCCTATGATGACTGCTGAAAAGAAGTATGGCAGAAACATCGCGTTTTGATAGATTTTTTTCAGAAGCTTGGTTCTAACTTCATTTAACATTATCGCAAAAGATACACTAAACAGTGTTGTCCAGAACAAATAATTGATATTGATAAAAAGAGTGTTGAAGGTTGTTCGTAAAGCATAGGTGCTTGTAAAGTAAAACTTAAAGTTATTTAATCCTACAAAAGGACTTTTAAATTTATCAACAAAATTAAAGTCCTGAAAGGCCACGATTAATCCAGGATAGGGCAAATATGCAAAAATGAAAAGTATTGAAGCTGCCGGCAAAATCATCAAATAGTAAGGCCAATTCCGCTTCATTTCTTTTAAGAAAGCATGCTTCTGTTTACCGCTTTGCAGGCTTGCAGCTGTTTTTGAAGATTTCATTCCGATCACCTTTTCTCCGACAATTATTTATAATTTTACATTTGACAGTCGCCGTTGTTGGACGGAACCGTCACCACATCATTAGTGTAGAAAAGTAAATTTATGGCACAAAAACGTTTTTGTAAAAGGCAAAAATTTTTAAAGCTTTTTTACGCTCGCTCGGATGACTATTTCGTGTGGGATATACACATGCTTAACCTCTCTGGGGTCCTCTATAATCTTTTTCAATAGCGCTGCTCCATGATATCCGTTTTGTGACATATCCTGCCGTACGGTAGTTAATGCAGGCCGGATATATTCAGCAAGAGGAATGTCATCGAAACCGGTTACGGAGAAATCATCCGGCACAGCATATCCGGTGTCTTTTATTGCGTTAATCACTCCGATGGCCATGATATCACTCATGCAGATAAATGCCGTAGCGCCGTTCTTTCCATTTTTAAGAATATACTCCTTAGCACTATTATATGCCTTTTCCTCACTGAAATCACAGTAAATAATATTGCTATCGGGTAAGTCGAGTCCTTTACCGCACATACCTTCCTTAATTCCAGCCAACCTCTCCAAGGTGACTGCTGCGTTTTTTTTGCCTGCTATGACCAGAAACTTTCTATGATTCTGCTCAATCAAATATTCGGTCATTTCCCTGGAAGCTTTAATATTATCAATTGAAACACAGCCTACTTTATTGACTGCAATTGGAACATCAATCACAACACATGGGATATCGGAGTCCACCAGTTCTTTGAAATATGCATCGGTTGTGGTAATTCCGCTTAGAATAGCTCCGGCAATGTTTCTCTCTCTGCAGAACCGTGCGTAAGATTTTTTCTGCTGTCTTTTGGAATCAGTCGCATAAACCGAAACCTCCAAGTCATTTTCGGAGGCAAAGCGGTAAACACCCTTGAGCATTAAATACCATAAGTTATCATTGTCATTACTGTCCAAAAGCCCGGATACAATGAAACCAATGTTGGAGGCTGTTTTGGAAGAAAGTCCACGAGCAATTACATTAGGAGTATAACCAAGCTCTTTAATCGACTGGAAAATCCTCTCTTTCGTCTCAGGGCTGATGTCTTTATAACCATTAATTGCTCTGGATACTGTACCGATGGTGACTCCAGCATGTTTAGCCACATCTTTAATGGTTACAGCCATAAAATCACTCCAGTTGATTTACAAAAACGTTTTCATTGACACCTATATATTATCACACTGTTTGTAAAAAGTAAACAGTTTTGACTAAATTATTTTTGCATGCCATAAAGGCTGCACAGCGGAGTATCCATGTACATTGAAATTTACCGTAACCAATTGATGCTCCGATGCATGCAAAACCTTTATCATTAAAGAACATGTCCATTGCGGTAGACAATATTAGTCTACCACAATGGACAACTTTTGATTTTAATCAACCCACTCAGAATACCCACGTTGACTATATAATATCAAACTACCTAATATCTAATAATATCAAACATCAAGCATTAAACACTAAATAAATATTATATAGTAAATATTAAAAATTAAATTTGTAAATATCAAAAATTAAACGTTAGACATTAAAATTATTAAATATCGATGTCCAGTTTCAACTGCTTATCTTCCTCATCTTCACTCTTTATATAGCAGCCTACTGCCGGAATATTCTGCGTCCTGTAATAATCCGGGTCCTTGAAGTTAACTTGGCTTAAAGGCTTCACAGCAGTCATTATGCTTCCCTTCTTGGACTTCAACACTTGAACTCCCTGAGAATTCCTTGTAGTTTTGGAATTGATAGCGGAGGTGTTAAATACCAACGCTTTGTTGATGCTGCTGAAAGCCACCAAATCCATGTCCTCAATTATATGCATTATATTCACCAGGGGTGACAGATCGGAATAGGCATTGGCCAGCTTCTTCCTGTTAGTCTTGGTCGCATAGCTGGCAAGATCTATCTTTGCTACTTTCCCGTTTTCAAAGGAGAACAGCAAATAACCCTTATAGTCATCCGTTGCCACCATATAAAGTATCTTCTCATCCTCGTCCATTTCCAGCAAATTCGGCAAATACTCCCCAAGGCTGCTGGCTTTGCAGTCATTTATTTCATAAATTTTCAGCTTGTATACTGTTTGCTTGCTGGAAAACAGCAGCAAATCAGCCTTGTTGTGAGTTTCTACCTCCTGGATGATTCTGTCGTCGTCCTTTAATTTATGCTCCGGATTGGCTCTCAGAGACGTCAGAGCAATCTTTTTGAGGTAATTCTGCTCAGTAAGGAACAGCTTCAGGTTATAATCCTCTATCAGGAGATCCGGTGTGATTTCCTCTATTTCATCATCATATACAATCTGAGTGCGTCTGGGCTGTTCATACTTCTTTGCTACTTCTTTCAACTGCTTTATTATTATCTTTTTTATCTTTCCTTCATCGGAATAGGTTTCTTTCAGCTCATTAATCCCTTTTTCCAGGCTGCCAACCTCATCTACCCGATTTAATATATACTCCCGGTTAAGATTTCTCAGCTTAATTTCAGCTATATATTCCGCCTGAACCTGATCGATCCCAAACCCCTTCATAAGATTGGGAACAACCTCTGACTCCAGTTCCGTCTCCCTTATTATCCTGATTGCCTTGTCTATATCCAGGAGTATCTTTCTAAGACCATACAGCAAATGGAGCTTTTCCGATTTTCTGTCTATATCGAAAAGCAGCTGCCTTTTTATGCAGTTTATCCTGAAATCCGTCCACTCTCTGAGGATGGCTTTTACACCCATCACCTTCGGTCTGCCGTTAATCAGTATGTTAAAGTTGCAGCTGAAGGAATCCTGAAGCGGGGTCAGCTTGTAAAGCTTGTTCATCAAAGCATCCGGATCGGCATTTTTTCTGATATCAATTGTTATTTTCAGACCTTCCAGGTCCGTCTCATCCCTTACATCGGTTATATCCTTTATTTTTCCACCTTTTACCAGGTCGATTATCGCGTCTATTATCGCTTCGGTGGTTGTGGTATAGGGAATTTCGTATATTTCTATGCAGCTGTTTTCCCTGTCATATTTGTAGCTGGCCCTCAACTTGAAACTGCCTTTTCCGGTCTTGTATATTTCAGCCATTTCCTTTTCATTGTATATCAGCTGGCCGCCGGTGGAAAAATCCGGAGCTTTTAGGTATTTACCGATATCGGCATCTTCATCCTGTATATACTCTATAGTCGCTTCGCATACTTCCTTAAGGTTGAAGCTGCATATATTGCTGGCCATGCCCACCGCAATCCCCTGATTGGGGTTTACCAGTATATTGGGAAATGTGGTCGGCAGCAATGTAGGCTCCTTCATTGTGCCATCATAGTTGTCTACAAATTCCACAGTATTTTTGTCCAAATCCCGGAACAGCTCTTCACATATCTTGTCCAGCTTTGCTTCCGTATAACGGGGAGCCGCATACTTCATATCCTTGGAATACTGTTTCCCAAAATTTCCTTTGGAATCAATATAGGGGTGCAGCAGCGCTCCGTTGCTTTTGGTAAGCCTCACCATGGTCTCATATATCGGCCCGTCACCGTGGGGATTTAGTTTCATCGTCTGGCCTACGATATTGGCGGATTTTGTCCTGCCGCCGGTAAGAAGTCCCATTTTATACATAGTATACAGAAGCTTCCTGTGAGAAGGCTTAAACCCATCAATCTCGGGTATGGCTCTGGAAACGATGACGCTCATCGCATAGGGCATGTAGTTTTTTTCCAATGTTTCAATTATCTTTTGCTCAATATGGTTTTTCAAAGTTTAACCTCCCTAACTCACATCAATCATATCCATATATCTGTATCCGTTTTCTTCAATGAATTCTTTTCGTCCCTGAAGATTGTCCCCCAACAAAAGGTCAAAAACCTGCTCCGTCCTGACGACATCATCAGGCATAACCTTTATAAGCCTTCTGGTCTCAGGATTCATAGTGGTCTCCCACATCATATCCGGGTCATTTTCACCCAAACCTTTTGACCTCTGTATGGTATATTTGCCGCTTATCTTGGAAAGTATCTGGTTTTTTTCCTTTTCAGAATAGGCAAAATAGGTTTTATTTTTGGTGGTTATCTCAAAAAGGGGCGACTCGGCTATATATACCTTGCCGGCTTTTATAAGCGTAGGCACCAGCCGGTAAAGCATTGCCAGGATCAGCGTTCTTATCTGAAATCCGTCCACATCAGCATCGGTGCAGATTATCACCTTGTCCCATCTCAGGTTGTTGATGTCAAAAGTGTTAAATTCTTTATTATGCTTTGTCTTTATCTCCACACCGCATCCAAGCACCCTGAGGAGATCTACTATTATTTCATTTTTAAAAATGCTGTCGTACTCGGCTTTCAGACAGTTGAGGATTTTTCCCCTCACCGGGATAATGGCCTGAAATTCTGCATCCCTGCCCAGCTTACATGAGCCTAAAGCCGAATCACCTTCCACTATATATATTTCCCTTCTGCTCACATCCTTGGTACGGCAGTCCACAAACTTCTTAACGCGGTTTGAAATATCCAGGCTGCCGCTCAGCTTTTTCTTTATGTTCACCCTGGTCTTTTCCGCGGTTTCCCTGCTTCTCTTGTTTACCAGCACCTGCTCCAGTATCTTTTCACTTTCCACCTTATTTTCAATAAAATATACTTCCAACTGTTGTTTTAAAAAGTCCGTCATCGCCTCCTGTATAAACTTGTTGGTGATGGACTTCTTAGTCTGGTTCTCATAGCTGGTTATGGTGGAAAAGGAGTTGGTCACCAGGATAAGGCTGTCCTGAATGTCAGCAAAGGTTATTTTTGCTTCGTCCTTGTTATATTTGCCCCTGGCTTTCAGGCACTTGTCAATTTCGGTTACAAAAGCGTTTTTAACAGCCTTGTCCGGAGCTCCTCCGTACTCCAGGAAGCTGGAATTATGATAATATTCCAGCAAATTTATTTCGTTATTAAAGCAGAAAGCTATCTGCATTTTAACCTTGTATTCCGGTTTATCCTCCCTGTCCCTTCCTCTTGCGGAGGATTCATAAAACTGAATCTCGGTAAAACCCTTATCCTGATTTATTTCCTTAATATAATCAACTATGCCGTTTTGATAGCAATACTCATAGTCCGTTCCGGTTTCCTCGTCATGGAGCTTGAATATGATGCCTGCATTTACTACCGCCTGTTTTTTCAATGTGTTCTGGAAATACTCCAGAGGTATGTCTATATCAGTAAATACTTCCAGGTCCGGCCTCCATTTTATGAAAGTACCGGTGGTCTCATAATCACATTTTACCTTTTTAAGGCCTCCTATGTTTTCACCCTTTTCAAAATGCAAGTCGTACCGGTATCCATCCCGGTATACCGTAACATCCATATACTCCGAGCTGTATTGGGTGGCACAGCTTCCCAGTCCATTCAGCCCAAGGCTGAATTCATAGTTTTCTCCTGAATTGTTTTTGTACTTCCCCCCTGCATAAAGCTCGCAGAATACCAGTTCCCAGTTATATCTCTGCTCTTTAGGGTTGAAGTCCAGGGGTATGCCTCTTCCCTCATCCCTGACCGATATGGATTTATCCTTGTACCTAACCACCTCGATGACATTTCCATAGCCTTCCCTTGCTTCATCTATGGAGTTTGACAAAATCTCAAATACTGAATGCTGGCAGCCTTCTATACCGTCCGATCCAAATATAACGGCTGGACGGAGCCTAACCCTGTCGGCGCCCTTCAAAGATGATATGCTGTCATTTCCATATCCGGTATTTTTGACGTTTTTAGCCATTTGCCCCTCCACCTTTAAAATTTGTACCTATATACATTATACCAAACTTATGTTCGTGTCAAGAATATGTATTTTCATTTGAAGGATTCCCAGGCACGCATTGCATGCTTATTACAATGCCCAATCCATGCCACGCGCCTGGCACATTACAATTATATAGGCAGAAATGAAAATATTGCAAGCCTTAACACGCGAAAAAGCTTCCATAATATTACAGAAGCTTTTTCTTTTATAATGTTCTAGTTCTAATATTATCGTTATTACGAGCGGGAGCTATTCTTCTATAGTTGTGTAAAACAGTATTTCTTCTTCCAAATACAGTTCCATTTTCACTTTCATAGCTTCGGCTACAAATTCCGCCGGAACCATCGTCTTTCCTTCAACAACCGTTACAGGAGCGTCAAGAGTAACCTCACTGCCATTTAACAAGGCAGTTCTACTGTTCTGCTTCAGAACTACACTGATATCATCCTTTGTTATCACTACGGTTTTATCCTTGCCATTCCATTGGACATCTGCACCGAGAGCTTCAAACACAGTACGGGCTTCCACCATCAGTGTATCACCTTCAAAATATGGATCTGCCGTGAAATCTAGGTATTCATAATCCACCAATACACTGAAGGGGAAATCCTCCTCCACATATTCGTAATCCTCATAATCATCCAGATTGTAATTCGGGAATCCCATAAGGTCATTGAAGCTGATGGAATTGCTGCTGTCCACCTGGGGAAGTTCAAAATCTTCAACCTTGTTGATATCGGATATCGCACTGCTGAATTCCAGACCAATTTCATATGTACCGTAAGATTTGCTGGGCTTATTCACATAGATTTTTTTCCCTGCTTCTTTTGCCTTCATACGGTTGGAGGCATCTTCTATTGCACCTGTATCGATGACAAGGTCGATGTACCCGTTTTCCTCCACTATGTATCCTTCCGAGTTAACTGCATAAGTTATTGTTATGCCTTTTTCCCCAATAAATTTCACATCTTCAAAGGCACTGAGAGCGATATTGGCCTTGTCGATAAACTCCTGAATGTTTTTGCTCAGATCTTCCTCCAGCAGCTCTTTATCTTCGGTCGTTGCTTCTTCAGAACCATCCCCGGCAACATCGGCCAGTCCGGTAAAAGATGCGGCCACTTCTTTGAAAAGCTCCAGTGTACTTTTACTCTTAAGAGTATTATTTATGAAGTATTTCAACAAGTCCTTAAATGCTCCGTCGTTCAGCTTTAATTCATACACCGCAAGGGTTTCGCCATCTACAATCTTGTTTTCCTTACGGGTAACGGCAACAAAGCCCGGATCGAATTCATCTATATTGTCCTTTACAAAATCGAGCATCGTGTTTTGCAATGTGGTCGACAATTCTATGATCTTTTTATAGTTCAGCTGGGTATTGCTCTCAGATTCCGCCAAATCTTCCTGACCCATCACCAGATACTGCTTATCATAGAACTCTTCCGGAAGATACATTCTAAAGAAAGCAGGAATCTCCATAACCTGAGTCATAACAGGTTTTTCTCCCGAAAAATCAATATCCTGCCAGATGCCCATATTCATAGTCACTCCAAGAAGGCTCAG
This sequence comes from Clostridium thermosuccinogenes, assembly GCF_002896855.1. Classification (NCBI taxonomy): domain Bacteria; kingdom Bacillati; phylum Bacillota; class Clostridia; order Eubacteriales; family Clostridiaceae; genus Clostridium; species Clostridium thermosuccinogenes. The sequence continues at coordinate 2,446,293 of NZ_CP021850.1, forward strand.
GCTGAGATCCATATCTTGCTTTAAGGCAGTTTTTTCTTTATTCTGTATAGTTTTGCCTTCCACTTTTATCTCCATATTATTAAGGATATCAGCAATCTGGCTTATGATGACTGATTCCTCTTCAGAAAGGCCCTTTACGTTAAAATGGATTTTAAGATTGGTGCTGTTCTCCATGGAAGTTATTTCTGATGACTTGACCAAAGCGTCAAGCAGGCTTTTTTCCTCTGCCGTGCATCCGGTAAAAAACGCTGTTATCATTGAAATAACCAGCACAACAGACAATGCTTTTAAAATTGCTCTCATTGCTATCCCCCTATTCAGACTATTGAAAATACAACTCTATATATTATATCGGGTAATATGAGAATAAAATTACAAAAATCACCTTTTTGTCTATTCTTACCAATTGCTTATTATAGACTTGTTTATTATAGACGTTTTTCGGTGCTGCATAAAAGCCTTGGGGTGTTCTTTTCGCTTTTTATTGAAACTATAATATTGCAGCAATCAATTTCGTGCGAATATCTATAGATAATTTAATGTTCTAACCAGCCATGTAAAAAACCTCTCATTGGACTGCCAAAAGCAGCAGCCGGAAATAAGCGGCGAACCATCGGATTTCTTGTTTATATTATGTACCTCTGCAATGCTTATGTGGCCTTTCGGCCCTTTTTCACATTTTTCATCACACGGAACACGGCTGACATGAGCATGATTCCCAGAGCGATGCAACCAGCACTGGCCAGAGTTTCTATACCCTTGCTTGCCGACTGGGCAAGCTCGTTCCCCACTATGTATTCCACAGTCTGATATGCTCCTATACCCGGCACCAATGGAAAGATACCTGATATGGAAAAAACGGTGGCCGGGCATTTAAGGCATCTGGCCGCAATCTCGCTGTACAGGCCGACACAGACTGCACCTACAAAGGTTGAAACTATGACTTGTCCGGTAATTTCATACAACCACGAGTAGGCAATCCATCCCACGGCACCGGACAGGCCTGCCCATACAAACCTATTCCTTCCGACATTGAAGGTTATGGCAAGGCTTAAGCTGCCAAAAAAAGCCAGTAAAATCTCCTTCATCTACGTCACACCCACCTGATTCCTATTGACAGCATTATACCAACACCGGAAGCTACCGCCACGGCAATAAATACTGCTTCTGCCAGGCGGTATATGCTGGAAACCGTGTCTCCGTACAATGCATCTTTTATACCGTTGGTCATTGCCACACCAGGCACCAGTATCATTATCGAACCTATGATTATTTTATATAAATTCATTTCAGGAAAGAGTTTAACCGCAAAAATGCTCATGGCTCCCGATATCATTCCCGATACGAAATACTCAAAAAATTGAAAGAAACCAACCCTGGAGATATTCTCCTTGACAGTAAAAACCATCAGACTTATGAACAAGGCGGCAACCGCTTCCTTTACGGAGGACTTAAAAAGCAGCGAATATACGAACGCAGCAACCCCTGATGCCGCAAGCCTTGTGGAGAATCTGTATCTTGGTGTGCTTTCTATGGCATTCAGAATTTCCATGGCTTCCTCATAACTTACCGCTTTCACCATCAGGCTTCGGGAAAAGGAATTGACCTTTTCTATCTTCTGCAGGTCGTTGATATGGCCTTTTATCCTTTTTACAACCGAAATCACTTCATCATCCTCGCCCTTTGCGGTGATGAAAATACCCGACAAAAGGACAAAGCATTCGGCTTCAACATCATAACTCCTGAAAATTCTTGCCAGGGTGTCCTCCACCCTGTACACTTCAGCTCCGCTTAATATCAGTATTTCGCCTGCTTTCATAGCCACATCAATGATTTCTCTCGTTCTCATACCCAGCTCCGTTCGGCATAAAAGTGACAAATGCATTTGTTATTTTGCTCATCTGCTTTATTATTTTTATTATAGCAAATAAAGCGCACATTTAACAATTTCGTTTCTTATCCGGCACATCAGCTTCCTGCTTTTGCCCCTCTGACCTTGAACATCTGCCGCTGGGCCATCACAAGGCCATAATATATTCCTTTCTTTTTCAGAAGTTCGTCATGGGTTCCCAACTCAGCCTTTTTACCCTTGTCGATTACCATCAGACGGTTTGCATTTTTCAATGTTGAAAGCCTGTGAGCTATGGCGAAGGTAGTACGATCCTTGACCAGCCTTGCCAGAGCTTCCTGTATAAGCTGCTCCGATTCTGTGTCCAGAGAAGCAGTAGCCTCATCGAGGATCAATATCCTGGGATTATGGAGGATTGCTCTGGCTATGGCAATTCTCTGGCGCTCACCTCCCGAAAGATTATAACCGTTTTCACCAACTTTCGTATCATATCCGTCGGGGAACTTGACTATGAAATCATGGGCATTGGCAATCTTCGCCGCCATTATTATCTCATCCATTGTAGCATCAGGCTTGGAGTACCTTATGTTATCCAGGATGGTGCCTGAAAAAAGGAAGGTTTCCTGAAGAACTACACCGATCTGGGATCTAAGGTCCTGAAGGGGTATGTCCCTTATGTCAATGCCGTCAATCAATATCTGTCCGTCGTCCACATCATACAGTCTCATAATAAGGTTGATAAGAGTGGACTTTCCTGCTCCGGAGTGCCCTACAAGGCCTATCATTTCACCTGGGCTTACTTCCAGGTTGATATTTTCCAATACAGGCTCATGGGACTGATAGCCAAAGGTCACGTTCCTGAATTCCACCCTGCCTTTTATCCTATGATGGACTACATGCCCGGTATCGGCAATCTCAGGCTCTTCATCAATTATTTCAAACACCCTTCCTATCGCATTCATAGCGTCGGCAAACATTCTGGGTAGAAAGCTCATAAAGCTTAAGGGACCATACAGCATTGATACATACTGGGTAAATTGCACCAATTGGCCCAGCTTCATCTTTTCCCCTAAAACCAGTTGGCTTCCGTAATAAAGCACAAAGAACTGCCCTATGCCCATAAAGAAGCCGTAAATCGGGAAAACAGTATTAAAAACCTTTTCTGCGTTTCCTGACACATCAGCATATTTGCGGCTGGCTTTTTTGAAGCGCAGAATCTCCTTTTCCTCCTGTCCGAAGGATTTCACAACCCGGATGCCGCTCAAAATGTCCTGCAGCAAAGAGTTGGCCTTGTCCCATGTTTTCCAGCATCTATGGTACATCGCATGTATCTTTTTCCATATCAGACGGATGGAAACGGTGACGAAAGGAGTAGGCAATATAACCAACAGGGCAAGCTTCCAGTTGGTCACAAACAATACGATGCATATCCCAATCAGGGTTATAATCTGGTTTATGCCTGTGGTGGTCTGGTGCTGTATGAATTCTTTTATACGGTTGGTGTCGCTGTTTATACGGTTCATCAGGTCACCGGTTTTTCGTTTCTGTATATAGCTCAGGGACAGCTCCTGAATTTTTGTGTATACCATGGAGCGCAGCTCTGCTGCAATATTGCTTCCGACCTTGATCATCACCCTGCCCCTCAGTACTGTAACCAAAGTATTCAATGATTGCACCAGAGCTATGGAGCCTACAAAGAAAAGAATCAGCTTTATATCACGGCGCTCTGCCATCAATACGTCATCAATGAAAACCCTGTAAAGATAAGGTGTAATAAGGGACAGGGCAGTTACCAGCCAGAAAAGCAAAAGGGCAATCCCTATGAGGCTCCAATAGGGTTTCACCACCTGCCCTAACTTCTTCAAGGCCGACATCCTGTCCATGCATTTGGGACATACCTTTGAACCCCTAGGTAAGCGTCTTCCACATTTAGGACAGACATTTTCGTCCTCACCGCTCACTATGTGCGGCTCTCTGCCCTCAGACAGGACATTTAAAGCTCTTGCAATATATGCGTACCTTGGAACATGCCTCATCGTATATCGGGCTATGATCTGAGGCTCACCGTTAAAAACCGCCTCGAGAATTCCATTGCCCACCATGCTGACTGATGCATATCCCCTGCCTTCGGTTATGTCAAATTCCTTTTTAATTCTGCCTTCCTCCAGAAAGAGTATTTTTATGCGGGTAACGACCACCCATCCGTCGGACTTCTTTCCCTTCTCATTCAGGTCGGCAGGAGTGCAATATAAAATTTGTTCATTCCCAAGCCGTTCGGAAACTATTCTTTTTTCCGCGTCCGGCAGCTCAAATAACAGTTTCATGTTACTTCTCCTTTAGAAAATCAGGATTTCATGGCAACAGAAAGAATTGCAGAGGTCCTTACATCGCATCCTTCAGGAAAGTGATGGATTTCCCTCCGCGTCATATTACGCTTTCCAGCTTTTTCACGCTTTTTTTGTCAAGGGATGCATAATCCTTTATCTCAAAACGGTTGCCGTCCACATCAATAATAAGTATGCGGCCGCTGTCCTCTCCTATAGGCACTATATTATGCCCTCCCCGGACAGTAAACCTGCAGGTTCCCACGTCGGTCAGCACATCCCAGTAATAATACCCGAACTCTTCCTTTATATTATTGATTTTTATGATCATCGGTGTAAAATATCTCCTGTCCAGTTGCTCCTCAATGAGTTTTGCAATATTCTCGGGGAAATCGTCAAGGCACCGAATCACTCCAATTTCTTTCGCTTTAACTCCAATTTCCTTGCTTTCCGGCTCCCTGACGGATATGTACTCCCTGGGTTTGGTAAAAGGGAATGCCCTGTAGAGATCAACCCTTGGATATTTCCTGCCGTCTTTTGTAGTCAAAGACAGGAAGCCTCCGTCGGTCCTTTCAAACTCTGCAGTTTCACTGGTGAGATAGTTTATTTCGGTATATTGCTCAATATCTTTCACAACCGTATCCGGCATCAGTCACCAACTCCTCTCATTTTCAAAGCTTCGCTCTGTTTTTGAACAAGCCTGTAATATGTTCCCTTCAAACCGATAAGCTCGCTATGGGTTCCGGACTCCACAATCTTTCCACCATCCAGCACAATGAGCTTGTCGGCATTTCTCAGCGTGGAAAGCCTGTGGGCTATGGAAATGGTAGTTCTGCCTTTAACCAGCTTGTCCAGGGCATCCTGTATCAGCCCTTCCGTCTCCGTATCCATCGCGGATGTTGCCTCGTCCAGTATCAGAATTTTCGGATCATACAAAATTGCCCTGGCTATGGATATCCTCTGGCGCTCGCCTCCCGAAAGGTCTCTTCCTCCCCTTCCTATTACGGTGTCATATCCGTCCGGAAGCTTTATGATAAAGTCATGGGCATGGGCAGCTTTTGCAGCTTTAAAGATCTCCTCCATTGTGGCTCCCGGCTTAGCATAAGCGATGTTCTCCGCTATTGTTCCCATGAAGAGGTAGGTTTCCTGAGACACGACACCAATATTCGCTCTCAGATCCTTCAGAGCGATATTCTTTACATTTACGCCGTCGATGGTAATTTCGCCCGAATCCACATCATACAGCCGGTTTATGAGGTTGGCTATCGTTGTCTTTCCGGCACCGGAATGTCCTACAATGCCCAGCATTTTACCTGCCTCAATTTCAAAACTTATGTCATGGAGAACAGGCTTGTTCGGTTCATAGCTGAAGTTCACCGACCGGAAGGAGATATTTCCCTTCATATCCCGCATTTCGACAGGATTTGGCGCATCAGTTATATCCGGAACCGCATCGATAACTTCAAAAATACGCTGTGCTGAATTCATGCAGCCGGACCACCAGTCAACTATCCTTGTCATGAAATCCAGAGGCCCGTACAGCATGCCTATGTAATTGATGAAGGTTATAAGCACTCCGAAGGATATTTTTCCGTTTACAACCTCCCATCCTCCGAACCCCCATGCGATGAAGGAACCTATGGTCATAATGTATCCTAAAAACGGGAACATGGTGCTTAGCAATTTCCCCAGTCCGATATCGACATTCAGAAGGGCTGCATTTGTCCGGGAAAACCGGTCCACTTCCAGGGCTTCCTTTCCAAATGCCTTTACAACTCTTACTCCTTTTAAGGTATCGTTAATCAGTGCATTCAGCTTGCTCGATTTTGAATATCTTCTGTGATATATCTTCCAAAGCTTTGGAAACAGCTTTTTTACGCTTATAATGATTAATGGTGTAGGTATAAATACCAGCAGCGCCAGCTTCCAGTTCATAGCAAACATAACGGCGGCTATTCCTATGATCTGCACCGCATTCACTATGAAATACGGCAGTCCGTCATGGAAAAAGCTCTGAAGCTGCTCAGCATCATTATTAATCCGGGTCATCAAGCTTCCTGTCTGCCGTTTGTTATAAAAACTCAGGGACAGCCTCTGCATGGCGGAAAATATCTCAGTTTTCAAATCAAATATTACTTTGACAGTCATACCGGAATTTATCCTTCCGTAAGCGATACCCACAAGCTGGGCTGCAACCCTGGCCACTACTATCACCAGGACTGTCATGCCTACCTGGCCATAGTACTTCCCGCCTTCCGTAAGCACCTGGTCAAACAATATTGTTCCGCTGAGATAGGGAAATAAAAGATTGAAGCCTGCATTTAGAAACATGCACAATATTATCAAAGACAGCTGCAGCTTATAGCGGGGAACGAAAGAAAGAACTCTTAAAAACACCGACTTCCTGTCGATGCATTTAGGACATACCTTTCTGTCCTGTTCAGGATAGAGAAGACCGCATTTTGGGCAATACTCCAAGGATTGAACTTCATCAAAATCCTCTTTTGTCAGCTCCTGACCCTGCTTTATTTTTTCAAAAAGCCTTACAAAGCTTCCTACCTTTCTGCCATGACTGTTGGTAAAGCAGCAAACTGCAATATCTTCGCCTGAAATCCTTGCGGTCAGCATCCCTGTAGATGCAAGATTGTCTACTGTAAGGCTTTCCACCTTTTCCAGGGGATATTCCTCAAAGCTTGTTTCCTTCCATCCGGCATCGTTTTGCCTGCTGCCACCACCCTTATTTTTGGATTTCCCTCCGGACTCTCTGAAACCGGAGAACAGCTTTAATTTGTCATTTCCACCAGCACCTGTGAGTATCACCAGATTGGTCCCTGTTACAGCAATCCAGATGTCGCAATAATTTCCGTCCACCGACAGATCAGCATTAACCGCTAATTTTATGGTGCTGGGATATATTTCATGATATTCCAGAGCTGCTTTTATATGATCCGGTATGACCTCCAACTGCCCCATAATAGATCCTCCATTCTAAGTGGATTATGTATGAAATCGTCATAGAAGCAGGATTTCATCAATTACTAAAGATGATAAAAAGAGCGCATAGATGCAAACGTATGTACTATTCTATTTCTAAAAAGAAAAAATGTCAATATATTGCAACTCAATATTAATTCTATTGGAAGCAAATTTCCAGGTTTTTATCCAAATACCTGCAAATACCTCCGATTTCCACTGATTTTTAACTAGTTTAAACCCTATTAGCGCCTGTTTTATGTAAAAAATAAAGCGACAGCCTTCAAAACTATCGCTTTACCTTTTTTTGTTATTATAACGAAATCTCCCTCATCAATTCACTGGATTTGTAAGCGGCATCTATTATCTTCATCAGAGCAGCACCCTGTTCGGGCTTGCTGTCAGGCTCCTTGTCGTTTATGATGCAATCGATAAAGTGGTCGAATTCGCTTACTACCTTCCTGTTGCTGCTCACATCCGGCAGGATGTTTATGCTGGTGTCAAATATTTCCGAATACAGCTTCAGTTCTCCGTTGACGAAGGACACTCCGCCTTTTGTTCCCATAAGCTCGTAATATTTGACTTCCTTTTCTATATTGGATGCCCAGCTGAACTCAAAGTTTACTGTGGCATTGCTGTCAGTCCTTAAGTGGCCGATGGCCATATCCTCCACATCAAACTTACCGTCTCCATTGTTTTTGTATCCGGCTCTCAAGCGGTTGTCGGAGTTGGCAAACTTGGAATAGGTGGCGCCGGAAACCGAAACAACCTGGGGATATCCCATAAAGTACATGACCAGATCCAGATAGTGCACGCCCAAATCTATCAAGGCGCCGCCTCCGGACAGTTTCTTGTCTGTAAACCATACACCCTTGCCGGGAATCCCGTTTCTTCTTCTCCAGCCGCATTTAGCATGATATATTTCACCGAACATGCCCTTCTCCACACAGCTCTTTACAAAAGCGGACTCGGCTGTAAACCTGTTGTTTAATGCCACCATGACTTTTCCTTTGTATTTGTTCTTGGCATCAACAATCTCCTGAGCTTCCTCAGCATTAATGGCAAGGGGCTTTTCGCAGTGCACGCTTATTCCTTTTTTCAATGCACTGATGGTGATGGGAGCATGCAGGTAATTAGGAGTACATACGCTTATAAAGTCCAATTTGAGCTTATCAAACATTTCATTATAATCGGTAAAAATGTTTTTTACGTTATATTTTTGCGCCAGCCTCTCGGCTGCAGCTATATTAGAATCACAAATTGCAGCAACTTCAACGCTGTCCCTTTTTGAATACTCGTTCAGATGCTTTTTATCAGCTATTCCACCAGCGCCGATGCATGCATATTTGAGCTTTTCCGCCACTTTTCTCACCTCATATCAAAGTAAAAACATCGTCAGCAAATTAATTTCCTATAATACTAAGCTCTTGAAATATTTTATGGTAAAATCCAATCCCCTGTCGCCTAATTCCCCGGACCATACACTGGAGTGAGGTTCTATGCTTAAACCTCCCTCATAGCCTTTTGCATGGAGAATCGAAATAAAAGAACCCCAATCTGTTTGATCCAAGCCGGCCGGTGGATCATCAAATCTCTGCCCGTCAACTATCAAGGAACCTTTAAGATGAACATGATAGAACCGGTCTCCCCAGTCCACCATTTCCTTAAGATAGTCAGCCCCTGCATATCTGCTGTGGGAAGGGTCATATTTGATACCCAGCTCTTTGAGGTGTCCATGGATAATGGTCCAAGCCATAGGGTTATGGACAAAGTTCACCTTGCGGCAATTATATGTGGATATTTTTACATTCTTACTCCTTGCATATTCAATCAGTTTTGAAAAATAATTTATCGCAGCCGTGCAGTTTTCATAATATGAAAGATTATCCTGATAGTTGCATCCGCATACAAAATTTGTGCAATTCAAATAATTTGCTGCATCAATCAAACGATATGAAAGGTTTAGCTCCTCAGGAACAATATTTCCTCTCTCATCTATCCGGTTTACCTTCCATCGTCCTATGGACCCCACCTCAACCCCATACTTGTCCATCCATTGCTTTATTTGGGGAAGGTTCCTCAGAAACTCTTCCGAGTCACAGTTGGGGTTTATGCAGAATTCCAGAAAATCCAAACCTTTACTTTTTGCCATTATAAAGCTTTCTTCATTCGGTGGCGCAATAATTCCCAGTTTCATATTGACCTCCCTTTCAAGGCGCAACAAAGTTTATTTTTCCAACATTGTATAAATTACAACACAACCGTTATACCAACAGCTTTAATTTTAAACTATCATATATAAAAAGATTGTTATATAATAAACATATAAAAAAATATAAAAAATTTGCGATTTTGGGATAGTAGGTGTTATTATGTCTGAACCGTATTTTGAATCGGACCGCCCTGCGTCCGGGACCTTGCAGTATCCATTTTCATGCCACTTGGAGAATACAAGAAAAAGAGCTTTTAAAGTGAATGCCCATTGGCACTATTATATAGAAATTTTATACTCCCTTTCCGGCACAGCCCGGGTCATTCTCGGAGGCGCCTGTTACTCCCTGAACAAGGGGGATATGATATTGATAAACGGACGGGAAGTTCATTCCATATCATCGGATGAAGGTGTGGATACCAAATACATTGTAATCCGTTTTGACCCTCAGGTTTTGTATACTACATCAAGAACGGTTTTTGAATCTAAATACATTCTTCCCTTCGTCATGGCAGAATTCAAGCATCAGAAGCTTTTTGCCGAGGAAGAGATATTCAATACACCGGTTCCTGTGCTGATCAATGAAATATATCAGGAATTCAGGGAAAAGGCGTATGGTTTCGAGCTCGCTGTAAGAACCGATATAGGCAGATTATTTCTATGGATACTCAGAACCTGGTATAATAAAGGGCTTACTCTGGATATAGGCAATAAATTGAAGGAAAGCGAAATACAGAAACTGCAAAATGTGTTTAATTATCTCGATGAGAACTACAAGTACGACATAACGGCAGAATCAGCCGCCAAACTCTGCAACATGAGCTACAGCTATTTTTGCCGTCAGTTTAAGGCGCTCATCGGGAAAACCTTCACCGAATACCTTAATCATATAAGGATTACCGAAGCAGAAAAGCTTCTATTGACCACGGATATGAATATTACACAGATAGCGTTGGAAACCGGTTTTTCCAACTCCAGTTACTTCATCCAGCAGTTTAAACATTTTAAAAATATATCTCCCAAGCAGTTCAGAAAAAAAATACTGGGCATAAAAACAAGTAAATAAGTGAAGGCTATAAAGCTGATAAGCACGCAATAACAAAAGGAGGGTGAAACCTCTCCTTTTGTTATTCGGGGTTTTTTGGTTTATCCATCTATTATTCCTTGCATCCGTATCCTCCGAAAAATCCGGGGAATAGCAAGCATATGATGATCAGTATTATTATAATCCACCAAATCACTTCAAAGCCAAAGCCGCAGCCAAAGCCAAAGCCTATGCTTCTGTCATCTGCCATACCACTATACCTCCTCAACCACCATGCCACTGTAATGTACATTACAGGCCGTAATCGTAACCGCCAAAGTTCCAGAATAACAACAGGAATAAAATTATGAACCAGAGAATGGTGTCGTCTTTAAAAAATTTTCCGAAACCTCCAAATCCGCCTTTGCCATCCATAATATAAATCTCCTTTCCTTTTGAATTTTCAATAATATACTATTCATCAAGCAAGCTTTATGTTACCCTCCCATTCATAAATAAATTTAGCTCACCGTGCCGGCATTTCCGATAGTCCAATCCCTCGCGCTTGCAAATCACAATTATTAATGGAAAATAATAATGATGAAAATAAATTCTTGTTTTGTGATAACATTTTAAATTTTTATTAAATATAACGCCAAATTTACCACTCTGGGATGACGAAGAAATATCATACAGCTTTTGAAAGATATTTTAATTTATTAACCAAATTTACCTATGAAAAGATAAATTCATATCTTTTTTCAGTTTGACACATAATTTACATGTGATAAAATTGAGTTTAATTTGTTTTTTGCAGAATTTTACCATGCGGCAACTGCCCTTTTGGGGCATGCTTAAATGGTAGTCCGAAGGGGTTTTACGGATGGAAGACATAATAAAACAGGTTATAGAAAGTGAATACAGAGCACGGCAAATAGTGGAGGAAGCTGAAGAAAAACGTAAACATTTTACAGACACCGTCGAAGATGAAATTCGGAAAATAAAGGACGGTATTTTTGCTTCCGTTAATAAAGAGATAGAAGAAATCCGAAAAAATAATCAGCATCAGGCTGATATTAAGGTTAAGGAAATCATGTCAAAAGCCGAGGATTCTGTTAAAAGGATGCAGCAAAAATATGAATCCAACCGGCAGGTTTGGGCGAAGGCTTTACTGGATTCCATACTGGGTGAAAGGGGTTAATCCCTATGGTGGTGAATAGCAATGATTGGAACAATATTCAAGTACAATTCATCAAATATCAAAGCCAGAGCTCTGTTTGGAAAATTGCTCGATTCCCATGATTATTATGAGCTGCTGGAAAAAAGAACCGTCCAGGATGTGGCAGGATACCTTAAGAAGAACACCAGTTATGGCCATCTTCTTTCGGATGTAAATGAAGCCATGGTTCATAGGGGTGACCTGGAAAAGCTGTTTAAGACATCCCTGTATGAGGATTATATTAAGCTGTTCCGCTTTCTCAGCGGTAAAGCGGAGGAATTTTTGAAAGCAATTTTTCTTCGTTATGAGACGGAAGACCTGAAAATGCTGTTTAGAATAGTATATAACGGTGAGGCAGGTGAGCCGGCCAAAAAATACCTGTTTTTTCTGAGTTCCTTCAGCTCTCTGGATTTCAAAAAGCTGACCGCCTCAAAAAGCATACGGGATGTTATTGATAATTTAAAAGGAAGCGAATATTTCAAAGTGCTTTCACCTTTTTGGAATGTCGATAAGCCTATCAGCCTTTTTGACATAGAAATGGCTCTGGATTTGCACTATTTTATGAAAATCTCAAAGCTCAAAGATGAGCTTTTATCCGGTGCCGATCTTAAATCCGTCGGAGACATCTTCGGTACGGAAGTTGATATCCTGAATTTGCTGATGATATACCGGTGCAAGAAGCTTTTTCACACATCCAGAGAATTAACTTTTAAATACGTTATTCCCTATTGGTATCACCTGACCCGAGAGCAGCTGGTTCAGCTTTCCGGATGCCGTGATACCGATGGTTTTAAAGCTTTAGTAGAAAAGACAAAATATGCTGGCATATTTGACTCTTCCGAAGAACACCTTTGGGAAGTAAATTCAATGAATTATCTGTACAGAATTTATAAAAGGCATCTTCGCAGTGATGTATTCAATATAGGCACCACAATTGCTTATCTGCATCTTAAGGAGATAGACATCAGAAATATTATTACACTGATTGAGGGTGTCCGCTACAGTCTTCCCAAAGATGAAATAAGAAGCTATTTAATCGGAATCAGCATTTGAGGTGATTTAATGTCGATACTTAAAATGAAGTTTGTGAGCATTGTGGGGCTAAATGAATACTTTGATGATTTTGTGCTCAAGTATATAGTAGATAGCGGCATGCAGCTGGAGAATGCTCTGAGCTACCTTGAAACCGTCAAAGGGCTTACCCCTTATGATGGCAATAATCCCTATTATGATCTGGTAACACGAAGCACCGCCCTCGTAAATGCCATGGGACTAAAAAAAGAGTTAAAGGAGAGCACTGACAGCACCAGGCAAATTTATGATTCTGCCGATGAAATCCGTTCAGACATTGCCAAGCTGGAAGAAGAGTACAGAGGTCATTCGGAGCATCTCGAAAAGACCAAGGAAATGCTCAATAAATGCATCCATATGGAAAAGCAGCTGGAGCTTCTTGCCAATATCGATGTGGATATAAAAGCTTTTTTCAACTTCGAATTTATCAAGTTCAGGTTTGGAAAAATGCCGAGGAAGTCTTATGAACAGCTGCAATTGATGTCTAACGATCTGGAGGCTATCGCCATACCTGTTTCTCAGGAAAAGGACTTTATCTGGCTTATATATTTTACACCCAGGAATTTTAGTGAAAAGGTAGATGGTATTTTTTCCTCTCTTTACTTTGAACGCACCCGGATATCCGACGAAGTCCAGGGTACTCCTTCTCAAGCATTAAGGCAGGTAAGGGATAAAATAACCTCCCTGCGTTCGGAAATGAAGGACGCTGAAAAGGCTATCCGAGACTTTACAAGCAAGCACCGGGAAAAGGCTATCAACCTGTATTATTCCTCGATGAGGCTGAACCGCGTATCGGAAGTCAGAAAATATGCAGCCCATACCATGAAATCTTTCTATATCATCGGATGGATGCCGGAAAAGGAGCTGAACAGGCTTATTCCGATACTGGATAAGGATGAAAAGATAATATATATCCATAAGGAGCCGGACACCGAAAAACTATCTCATCCGCCTACCGAACTCAAAAACAACCGAATCTTCCGCCCCTTTGAAACCCTTGTCCGCATGTACGGGTTGCCTTCCTACAATGAAGTGGACCCGACACCCTTTGTTGCGTTAACCTACTTCCTCATGTTTGGCTTCATGTTCGGAGATGTGGGTCAGGGGCTGGTTATTTTGGCCGGAGGCATTTTTATGCTTTTTAAGCTTAAAATAGCTTTTGGAGGAGTCATCCTTGGGGCTGGAATATCTTCCACGCTATTCGGATTTGTATACGGAAGCGTGTTCGGCTTTGAAGATTGGCTACCGCCTCTTTGGATGAATCCCATGCACGATATAAACACCATGCTGATAGCAGGAATCGGTATGGGCATGGCATTGATAATCGTAGCCATGGTATTGAATATAGTAAACGGCATCAAAGCCCATGATCTTGCGAGGATTTTCCTCGATAAGAACGGAATACCCGGGTTTGTGTTTTATCTGGGGGGTATTGTCTCAGTGGTATACTTTTATCTGAATAACAAACTCATGGTATCCGCCGGAATAACTGCAGCCATACTCTTGATTCCTATATTGCTGATGTTTTTTAAAGAGCCCATTGAAAATTTCATACATAAAAGAAAAGCCATAGCCCAGAGCAAAGGTGTATTCTTTGTTCAAACCTTTTTTGAGCTTTTTGATGTTGTTCTTTCCTTTTTGAGCAACACGATATCTTTCATAAGGCTGAGCGCTTTTGCCCTGAACCACGTCGGCCTGTTCATGGCTGTATTCATTCTGGCGGAAATGGCCAGTGGCTTTGGCAGCGTTGTGGCGATCATAATCGGCAATATCCTCATCATCGGGCTGGAAGGGCTCATTGTCGGCATACAGGGCTTAAGGCTCGAATATTACGAATTGTTCAGCAGATTTTTTACCGGCAACGGTAAACCTTATAAACCACTAAAAAAACAGTATTTTTCATGATTAGGAGGATCATTATGGAGTTTATTTTAGTAATAACTGTATTTCTGGTATTATCAATCATCGCACTAGGGCTATACTGCATTAAGAAGGGAATCTCCGGCAAAGGTGCAAAAAAAATACTCAGCATCAATATCTTCAGCATTTTCAGCTTATTGATTATCGCTACGGTATTAATGTTCTCCGGAAACGTATATGCCCAGGGAACCGAAGTGCAGGCAGCAGATTCGGTAAATGGTTTAGGCCTTATAGCCGCTGCTTTGTCTACCGGTCTGGCAACCATAGGCGCAGGAATAGCTGTGGCAATATCCAGTTCTGCTGCTCTTGGAGCTATAAGCGAAGATTCCGGCCTTCTGGGTAAATCCTTGATTTTCGTTGGTTTGGCAGAAGGTATAGCTATATATGGCCTTATAGTTTCAATACTCATATTGGGCAGACTGTAAAATGCCGTAAGGCTGGAGGTAATTTAAGTGAAAATGTACCTTATAAGCGATAATATTGACACCCTTACCGGAATGCGTCTGGCTGGAGTTGAAGGGGTTGTTGTCCATGAGGAGCATGAGGTGCGGGATGCGCTTGCTGAAGCGATTGAAAAAAAGGATGTTGCCGCGATACTGATTACAGAAAAGCTGGTCGACCTCATCCCAGATTATATCAAGCAAATCAAGCTGACATTAAAACAGCCTCTCATCGTGGAAATCCCCGACAGGCATGGCACCAGCAGGCCTTCCGATCTTATAACCAGGCGTGTCAGGGAATCCATAGGCTTGAAGATTTGAGGTGATTGTTTGTTAAGCATATACGAAAAGCTAAGGCACTTTAATGAAGTAATTTTAAAAGATGCAGCCTCTGAACGGGATGAAATACTCCGTCAGCTTGAAGAAAGCACACAGAAGCGCATCGATCTTGAAAAAAGTAAATTTGAAGAGCAGGCCAGACAGTTGCTTTATAAAGAAACTGTTCAGGCTGAAAATGATAAAAACAACAGGATTTCTAAAGCAATAATTGACAGCAGGCACCTTTTGGTAAAGAAAAGAGAAGAAATAGTCAATACAATATTGAAGGACACCAGAAGCTTATTGGAAGACTTCATTCAAAAGGACGAAGCCTATCTCCCCTATCTTGCCCGGATTATCCGTCAGGCATGCAACTCTGCCGGCGATGGAGATCTGGTAGTATATTTAAGACCGGAGGATGCACAAAGGCTTGCACCTCTAATGGATGAAGTGAAAAAAGACCTTCCCCCGAATACCGTCTTTGAGCAAACCAATGATGATATCATAGGCGGATGCAAAGTTTTTAACAAGACCACCAATACTGTAGTAGACGAAACTTTGGCAGGCAAGTTAGAAGGCAGCAGGGATAAGGTCCTTGAAATCTGTGATTTAAAGATTTAGATTCGTGTATTTAAAGTAGGTGAAATTACTTGAACAATATGGACAGTATAGGAGCAGGCAAAAGCCAGATTAGCAGGATAAACGGTCCGGTTGTCAAAGCCAGGGGTACTTCCGGCATGAAAATGCATGAGACCGTTCTTGTGGGCGATAAAAACCTAATCGGTGAAGTCATATCCCTGGACAAAGATATTGCTACCATTCAGGTATATGAGGTTACCACAGGATTAACCGTAGGCGAACCTGTCAAACCCACGGGAAAACCTCTTTCCGTCAGGTTGGCGCCTGGAATTATCGGCAACATATTCGACGGCATAGAAAGACCCCTGCGTAATATCGGGGAAAAATCCGGAGCCTTCATACCCCGCGGTGTTGAGGTGGAGTTCCCCAATGCTGATGAAAAATGGCCCGTGCATATGCTGGCAAAACCCGGCGATAATGTGACGGAGGGTATGATTGTAGCAGAGACGCAGGAAACGCCCCTCATAAAATTTAAAATAATGGTGCCTCCCGGGATAAATGGCAAAATTGTCAGTGTTAAACCGGATGGGGATTATACTGTCAATGATACCCTTATGGAGATTTCAACTCCCGGAGGTGGTGTATACTGTCTCACCATGCTGCAGGAATGGCCGGTAAGAAAACCAAGGCCGTGCTTGGAGAGGATGGTGGTTACCGAACCACTGGTAACCGGACAGAGGGTTGTTGATACCTTCTTCCCCATCGGTAAAGGCGGAGCAGCAGCGATACCCGGAAGTTTCGGCACGGGAAAAACGATGACCCAACACCAGCTGGCCAAATGGTCGGACGCGGACATAATCGTGTATATCGGCTGCGGTGAACGGGGAAATGAAATGACGGAAGTTCTGGAGGACTTTCCAAAGCTCATCGATCCCAAATCGGGACGTCCCCTCATGGAACGCACGGTTTTGATCGCCAATACCTCCAACATGCCCGTTGCAGCCAGGGAAGCATCCATATACACCGGAGTAACGCTGGCTGAGTTTTACAGGGATATGGGATACAACGTAGCCATCATGGCGGATTCCACTTCCCGTTGGGCGGAAGCTCTGCGTGAAATATCCGGAAGACTTGAAGAAATGCCGGCCGAGGAAGGTTTTCCTGCCTATTTGTCTTCCAGGCTTTCAGAGTTCTATGAGAGGGCAGGAAAGGTTAGGAATCTCAATAACACCACCGGATCAATAACGATAATCGGCGCGGTATCCCCCCAGGGTGGCGATTTTTCAGAACCCGTCACACAAAATACAAGACGGTATATACGGTGTTTCTGGGAACTCGACAGACAACTGGCTTACGCAAGGCACTATCCTGCCATCAATTGGCTGTCAAGCTACAGCGAATATGTTGACACCCTGGAAAAGTGGTATGATGAAAATGTTGATCCGCGCTTCATGGACTACAGAAGCCGTTTGCTGAAAATTTTGCAGGAGGAAAGCAAGCTTACTGAAATAGTAAAGCTCATCGGCAGTGACATGCTTCCTGATGACCAAAAGCTCGTCCTCGAAACCGGAAAGGCCATACGCCTTGGTTTTCTGCAGCAGGGTGCTTTTCATCCTGTGGATACCTATGTTCCCCTGCAAAAGCAATTTATGATGATGGAAGTAATACTTATGCTTTATGAAAGAGCTTATGAAATCATCCGGAGAGGAGTTCCCATAGCCCAAATTAAAAATACCGGATTGTTTGATGAAATAATTAAAATGAAATACAATATTAAAAATGATGAACCCGAACGTTTTGAAGAGTTAAAGAAAAGAATTGCCGATAGTCTTAATGGTCTATAAAATCTATGAAAAAGGAGGATGCTTCCAATGTCAATAGAATACATGGGACTAAGAAGTATAGATGGTCCGCTTATAGCTGTGCAAGGTGTAAAGGGCGCATCCTATGAAGAACTTGTGGAAATTGCGGTTGACGGTCATGGAGTCCGTCTGGGAAGAGTTATGGATATTTCCGATGACGTAGCGATTATACAGGTATTCGAAGGCACTTCGGAAATATCTGTTAAGAATACAAAAGTAAAGTTTCTGGGACATCCCCTGGAGCTTTCACTGTCGTCAGAAATCTTAGGAAGGGTTTTTGATGGCCTTGGCAGGCCGATAGACGGCCTGGGTAGTGTGTATCCACAGGTCAAACGGGATGTAAATGGTGATCCCATTAACCCTGTGTCCAGAAAATATCCCAAGGATTACATCGAAACAGGCATATCTTCCATAGATGGCCTGACTACCCTCATCAGAGGTCAGAAGCTTCCTATATTCACCGGCAGCGGACTTCCCCACAATGAACTGGCGGCACAAATCGTCCGCCAGGCAAAGCTTCCGAGGAACGAAAGCACAAAATTTGCCGTGGTTTTTGCTGCCATGGGTGTTAAATATGACGTTGCCGAGTACTTCAAGGAGAGTTTCAGCAAAAGCGGTGTTCTTCAAAGGGTTGTCATGTTTTTAAACCTGGCAAACGACCCCCCGGTGGAGCGTATAGTCACACCGCGATGTGCTCTTACCGCTGCTGAGTACCTCGCTTTTGAACTGGGTATGCATATCCTGGTGATACTCACAGACATGAGTGCATACTGCGAATCCCTCCGGGAGATTTCCTCTTCCAAGGGTGAAATCCCGAGCAGAAAAGGCTTTCCAGGATATATGTACAGCGATCTTGCCTCAATATATGAAAGGGCAGGCATGATAGAAGGCAAGGAGGGTTCCATCACGCAAATACCAATACTGACGTTGCCCAATGATGATATAACCCATCCTATCCCCGACCTTACCGGTTTCATAACCGAAGGGCAAATTGTTTTGGATCGGGGACTGTATCAAAAAGGGATTTATCCCCCTGTATCAATCCTCCCCTCCCTGTCCCGATTGATGAAGGACAGCATCGGTGAAGGCTTCACCAGGGAGGATCACGCTCCATGTTCAGCGCAGCTGTTTGCTTCCTATGCAAAAGTACAGGAAATCAGGTCCCTGGCTTCTGTCATAGGAGAAGATGAACTGAGCGAAACCGACAAAATGTATATAGAGTTTGGCAAAGCTTTTGAAAATGAGTTTTTGAATCAGGATAAGAATGAAGACAGAACCATAAACCAGACCTTGGATTTAGGATGGAAGCTTTTGGGCCTGCTGCCAAGGCAGGAACTGGACAGGGTCGATGATAAAATCCTGGATAAGTATTATAAACCTGCAATGAAGAATACAGGAGTGTGATTTTATGGATGTTTCTACTTTTCCTACAAAAGGTAATCTCATAAAGGCCCGTACTAACCTCAGCTTGTCCGTCAAAGGTTATGAGCTGCTGGACAGGAAAAGAAATATCCTTATAACTGAAATGCTGTCGCTTATAGATAGGGCTCAGAAAATCCAAGCCAAAATCGACAGCGTTTTCAGTGCTGCCTACAAAGCCCTGCAGCGTGCCAACATATCCCTGGGCATTGACACACTCCAGCAGGTAGGTTATGCAATTCCTGTGGAAGAGAACATTGATCTGAAGTTCAAAAGCATTATGGGTGTTGAAATACCAATTGTCAATATCAATAAGGACCCTGAAAACCTTCAGATAAACTACAGTATTTTCAGGACGAATTACTTTCTGGATATGGCATATGAGAATTTCAACAAGGTTAAATTCCTTTGCCTGGAAATAGCTGAAGTGGAAAATACCATATACAGGCTGGCGGAGCATATAAGAAAAACCCAGAAAAGAGCCAATGCCTTAAAGAGCATTGTGATTCCCCAATACAAGGAGCTGGTAAGCCATATACAGAATTCACTGGAGGAAAAAGAACGGGAGGAATTTTCACGGCTCCATGTATTGAAGCAAAGGGAAAATTCCCCTCCGGAGAGTGAGGATTAATTTTGAGAGCGAGGTTTTTTTAATCTTTCTAAATAGCTGCAATAAAACGTTCCGGGCAATTTTGTGATAGCCGGCGATTTTGCAGACCCACTCCATACAAAAGCATCACACTTTATAATATTCCAAATAAAACCAATATGTTATCAGCTGCAGGCAAAACTGCAGCATTATTACTAAATAAAAGTGTAGTTTTTCAAAATTGAAGTTAAGTTTTTGATCAAAATAGTTATTATCTAATAAGTTAATTGGTTAATATTAAAATAGCAATGTTTTTCATTATTGGTTGCGATACGCAAACATATGTGGTTGCGCAAGCATTTTTCTTTTCTGAAAAACAAACAGCAGACAGCTTTGATAGCTGCCTGCTGCATGAAAAGTTTCACCTGTTCCCTTTGCAAAGAACATCAAATCTCTGTTTTTCACAGGATCCGATTTGGCATATATTATAAGTTTTATTATAGTGATGATCTTGCCCGATGAAGAGGTAAAAGTCTCTCACCGAACCTCTGCGCAAAGCAAGCTTGACGCCGGATTCCATACCTAAGCCGCCGGCACACAACCTGCTTATCTCTCGTAATAGGTATATCCACGCATTCCGTTGTCATATGCCCGCATTATTTCCTTGCGTTCGCTGGCGGTGATTAATCCTGCCCTTACCGCTTCTTCCGCCTTTTCACGGAAGCTCACCAGCATAGCTTTTGGATCGAACTCAACATAGGAAAGGACATCCGACACGCTGTCTCCGTGAATTTCCTTAACCAGTTCGTAAGTTCCGTCAGGATTAATTCTCACACTGACCACATTTGTATCCCCAAAGAGGTTGTGCAAATCGCCCAGTGTTTCCTGATAAGCCCCCACAAGAAAAACACCCAGGTAGTAGTCGTCACCGTTTTTCATCTCATGTAAAGGCAATGATTTTCTTACATCATGCAGGTCTATGAAACGGTCAATTTTACCGTCACAATCGCAGGTGATGTCTGCAATGACCGCGTTGCGCTTGGGCAACTCCAAAAGCCTGTGCAAAGGCATGATTGGAAACAACTGATCAATCGCCCAGCTGTCCGGGATGGACTGAAATACTGAGAAATTGCAGTAATAGGTGTCTGCGATCGCACTCTCTATATCTTCCAGCTCTGGCGGTGCATGTTTCAGCTTCTGCTTTTCCTTTGCTATATGGTTGATGATATTCCAGAAGATTCTCTCAGAAAAAGCCCGATCTCTCAAGCTTATTCTTCCATGCTTGAACATGTCCCGTATTTCATCTCTATAGTAAAGAGCATCGTTATAGCATTCCTGAATATTTTTCAGACTAATATTCTTGCTTACTTCAAACAAATTCTTAATTTGCTCCGGAGCCTTCTCATCAAGCTTGTCAGGAATTTCATACTCTTCAAACTTCTCCACATCCAGCACATTGAAAACCAGCACGGAATGATAAGCAACCGTAGTCCTTCCGGATTCGGTAATGATCACCGGATGAGGTATATTGCTCGAATCCATTATTGACATTACTGCCTCCACAACGTCGGTGCAGTATTCTTCAACTGTATAGTTGCGGCTGTAGGCATAGTTGGTGTTTGAACCGTCATAATCGACGGCCAGGCCGCCGCCCAAGTCCAGATAGCCCATAGGGGCGCCTTCATTTACCAGTTCAGCATATACCCTGGCTGCTTCCAATACGGCGGAACGTATATCCTGAATATTGGGTATCTGAGATCCCAGATGATAATGGAGGAGCTTCAGGCAATCCAACATGTTGTGCTCTTTCAGGATATCCACCATCTCTATCAGCTGGGACATGTTGAGGCCAAATATGCTGCGATCCCCGCCGGATTCAGTCCAATGTCCTCCGGCTTTGGCTGAAAGTTTAATACGTATGCCCATATACGGCTGAACCCCCAGAACTTTTGAACGTTCCAATATTATGTCCAGCTCCCCGGGAAACTCAATGACAAAAAAGCACTTAAACCCCATTTTCACTGCATACAATCCCAAATCTATAAATTCCTCATCCTTATATCCGTTGCAAATAAGGCAGGCTTCTTTATCTTTCATCAGGGAAAGGGCTGCCACCAGTTCTGCCTTGCTGCCTACTTCCAATCCATGATGGTAATTTTGTCCGAATCTAGTCACTTCTTCAACAACCTGCTGCTGCTGATTTACCTTGATGGGGTAAACGCCTCTGTATACCCCTTTGTAGTTCAGATTTTTCATCGCTTCATTGAAGGAATTGTTCAGATACGAAATCTGAGAATCCAGCAAATTTTCAAAGCGCAGCAAAACCGGCATGTCAAGGCCACGTTCACGTACACCGGATATAATGTCCATAAGGCTGATTGCAGTTGTATTATTATTTTTATATGGGCTCACTATCACCTCTCCCTTGTCGGAGATGGAAAAATAGCCAGCGCCCCAATTTTTTATCCCATACAATTCTTCGGACTTTTCTTTAGTCCACCTACCCAAAAGCTCTGTCTTATTCATGATTCACCTTCCCTTTCAACCAAATAAGCAATCGCATCATAATCACGAAAAAAAGCCCTTTTAGAAAAACTAGTTTTCCAAGGCCCCTAAATCATAATAAGTATGCGCTAATATTATAATTTATATAATGCACAATACCACAAGGAGTTAATCTTGTCAACATGCATATTAGGGTAGAAAAGAAAAAAGTATTAAAGAGTTGAAAATGCAAATTACAGATGATGTCACAATTTTACAGGAGCAAGGCAAATAAGCTTTTAATACATAACAGCATCCGTCACTCATCCTTCACTCCCCTTATAACAGCCGTAATATACAGAAGGAGGGGTATGACAAATGATACTATAAGGCCATAAGGCTCCAAAAACATGAAGAATTTTTCAAACTCTAATGTATTCCCAGGTATAATAGAGATGATATATGTCAGTATAACCACAGGTATGATGAACGGTCTATGGCTTTTAGTGCCAAACATCTGCGATAATGTCACAACTATAGCATATAAAAGGCCGCATATTGTGGGAAAAACTAAAATAATCCACAGCCCGGAGTATGCCACACCTAATCTTTCTACGAATGCACCCGGAAGTTGCAGTTCTTCCAGGACAGCAACCCCGGGGGACAAGTAAATCTTCGTGAGTTCAACTCCCAGAATTCCTATTTGAGTAACTATTGAAAGAAAGGCAAGGAACACCGGTATATACAGCCCAAACAGAGCAGCTTTCATAGCCTTTTCAGGTTTTTTCATAAAGGGTACTAGAAAAAGCATGAAGGTCATTTCCTCTATATCGCCCAATTGCATTATAGCAGACTTCAACACCTTTTGAGGGCCTTCTGCAAGAAAAGGCAGAAAGTTGTCTATTTTTACCTCGCTCAATAACGATAAGGTTATTAGAGTTATTAAAGGCAAAATAACGACGACGGTAGTTAGAGACACACGGCACAAAGGCTCTAAACCATTCCAGCACAGATAAACGGCTATCAGCATAATGGAGAAGACAATCACCCAAATGGGAGTCCTATCGAGCAAAGTCGTCCTGACCAAATCTGTAGAAGCACTCATTACCCTGGCGGAAACAACAATCCAGTAGACTACCAGGACCGCCGATAGTATCCATCCTATGACCGGGCCTGCTATTATACGGCTGAACTCTGCAAATCCGTGCTTGTAAAAGCGCTGTGCCAATCTAACTATGATAAATGTAGCAATCAAAGTAAACACATTTCCTAATAGGAAGGCCAACCATGCATCCGGTCCTACTTCCTTTGCCAGATTTCTGCTTACGGTCAGCATCCCTACTTCAATCGTGCTCGCTATTATAAAAAATGTAGCTTCCTCTGTATTGATCTTGTCATTATTTCTGAACATATAACCACCACTAATATGCCCGACCTATGTGACGTACTTTCGTCGAAACCTGTACTGATACCGGCACTTCGGGATAGATCGCATCCCAGTCCTTTTCCAATACTTTCCACTGCTTATTATGACGCTTTTTAAGCGTCTCTCCAAAACCTAAAACATCAGCTTTATATTGTTTCTGCAGTTTCTCCACCGTATTCTTAATTTGCTTCTTTACATAAGCTGATACAGCTTTCTCCACACTGGCAATGGCTTCCTTACCAATTTTCACCGGTTCATCATTTATCTCTGTGATATTGCATTCTATCTTCGTATCTATAGTAAAACGGGGAATTTCATTTTTAGTATCAACTTTCAGCTTTGTACCCACGCCGGAAATCTCAACCGTAATAAATTTGCCTTGTCTCTCCGGATCCTCAACGTTGATTTCTCCACCCTTTGCTTCATTTAAAACATATTGAGCTGCCTGGGTCTCATGCCCATCCAGCCAGCCTACAAGCCTGCAATCCTTTATTACTCCACTTCCTGATACTCTAAGGGAATTATTTTCAGAAAATTCGATGCTTCCCAGCAACCCATTGCCACACTCCGTCAATTCACTCATGATTGAAGTAAAATCCTTATTAATAAACTCAGCACTTTTCCGATTTTGCTCCGACTGATTAAATATAAACACGCTGACATACTTGCTGTTTTTTGGATCAGCATTAAATAACTCCCTGGCATTACCACGGGCAAGCAATATTTTCATACTTCGGTCCACTTCAGGGTCTCGGATCCAGAAGTCAAGCACCTCCAAAATATTATGCTTTCGGGCCAGCTCTTCTCCGATGATAATAACCTGCTGATGTCCAAAAAACAATATTCGATCTGATTCCTTGGCTTCTTCACGCAAAATCTCAAAGAAGCTGTTTCCCACGCCGGTATGCAGCAATGAATTCCTCTTTTGCTGTGTATTACCTCCACCATTTCCACTCTCACTTTCTGCATCTTTATGTATAAGAGCAGTCTCCAAAGTCAGCATAAACAGAGGAGATTTTTTGGTATCAGCGAACTTCTCAATGGTAAGCTCATTGTCTTCAGGTGCCATATCCAGAGCTGCACCCAAAACAAAAGAACGCCTGTCCAGTTCTATTCTGTCCCAGCATCCGGAAAGAAATACCACTAAAATCAAGATAATAATCCGGATCCGCTTCACCACTATTCTCCTTTCCTTCTCTTAAGGTGTTCTTCGACCTTATCCAGATCCGACCGCTTTTTATCCTGTGTGTGCATGTAGGAAGGACGATAGCTCATATACTGCCACGGTGCCCTTAATACCGTGTCTTTCAGGTCCTTCAGATTTAGTGGAATCCATGGAGCCAGATATGGTGTTCCAAAGCTTTTTAAAATGCATATATGGCTCAGTATCAACAAGAGGCCAAGGATAAGCCCGTATAGTCCTAAAACGGCTGAGAGGATCATCAGTCCAAAGCGCAGCAGCCTGTAACTTAAAGCCACATCAAAGCTGGGAACAGTAAAATTGGCAATACCTGTTAACGCCACCACCACTACCATAACAGGACTGACAATTCCTGCGGAAACTGCAGCCTGACCTATGACCACCGCTCCTACCACTCCCATGGTTTGCCCTAAACTTCCCGGCAGCCTTATACCCGCTTCTCTCATCAATTCAAAGCTGCCTTCCATAAGAAAGGCTTCTACAAAAGCCGGAAAAGGCACCCCTTCCCTACAGGATGCAATTGATAAGGCAAAAGCTGATGGAATCATTTCCGGATGAAATGATACCATGGCTATATAAAGGGCTGGTAGTACGGTTGATGCAACAGCGCCGGTAAGGCGCACAATGCGTATAAGCGTTGCCACCATCCAGCGCTCGTAATAGTCATCCGGTGCCGTTAAAAGGT
Source organism: Clostridium thermosuccinogenes (assembly GCF_002896855.1). Classification (NCBI taxonomy): domain Bacteria; kingdom Bacillati; phylum Bacillota; class Clostridia; order Eubacteriales; family Clostridiaceae; genus Clostridium; species Clostridium thermosuccinogenes. Next base: position 2,471,888 of record NZ_CP021850.1, read on the forward strand.
CATTCATTGTAGCAGGCAGTACCGACGCCATGGATGAATTATCTATCAGGATGCATACTTTGCCTTCCAAAAGTGCCGCAGTCACCCTGTCCGGCCGTTCTGTTGTCATAAACTGAGGAAACGGAGAAATCCAATTATCTTCCATAAGCTGCTCGAGTAAGCCATTGCCCACCACACTGTCAACATCTATGTTTTCTATCCTATTAAATACTTCTTCCACCAATCGGGGATTTGCGATATCCTCAATATACATTACTTCGACCCGGGTCTTGCTCCGCCTTCCTATTAAGTAGCCTTTAAGCTTGAGTTTAGGATCGCAAATTCTCCTCCTGATAAGAGCCGAATTTGTTCGTATATTTTCGGTAAAAGCATCCCTGGGGCCACGTACAGTGACTTCGTCCTGTGGTGCTTCCACCTGGCGTTGTTCCCAGCCCTTGGCTTCTACAATTAATGCAGACTCATTTCTTTCTATAAATATAACTACAGCACCTATCATTATGGCATGTAGAACTTTCTCAAGCTCCTTGCTTTCTTTTATATTAGCCGTGGATATTATGGCTTCTTTTGCATACAGGAAAGCCTTTTTTTCATCTTCCACTTCTATTCCCGCCATACCATATTCCAGCATGAGGGGTTTCATTACAAAATTATCCACAGCATCTATTTTTACCATACCATCCATATATACCAACTCGGCCTTAAACCGTTTTGCTATTTTGAAAGGACGGTATACAATATCATCGCAATCCCTGAAGATGGTTTTAATGCTTTTAATGTTATTGTCAAGACTTTTGTCCAAGTGAATACCTTGGTAATCTCCAAATACCTTTGAAACATTGGTGTCTGTATTAACTTTCTGGATTTTCTTTCTGTTTTTTCTTGATAGCAACCTAAATAACCCCATATCATAGAACCCTTTCGAAATTATTTATTTCAAATCGCAGTATTCGTGACTACCTTGGTTTTATTATGATCGTGTTTTTGATTTATTATAAGCAAATGCAGCGAAATTAAACTACACAGCTTTTCAGGTTGATTTTGAGGCAAATTATTCCGTATGTAAAATCAACTGATTGTACTGGTATTTTCTATGCAAAAGAAAAGAGTTTTCTAAAACTTAGAAACTCTTTTCCTTAGAAAATTATTATATTTTCAGCGAATCTAAATTTAAGCAAATTTGGCTCCCAGTTGAATCATGCGCTTACGAACAAGAGCCCCGTCAATCTGGTGTGGGCTTACACCTTTTTCAACAGCCATAGCTGCCGCAATTCCACATGCCTCACCAATAGCCCGGCATGTAGGCATAACCCGCAAAGAGCTTTGAGCTATAAAATCAGCACCTATACACCTTCCGGCTACCAGCAGGTTGTCGATGCCCTTAACCAGCAGGCTGCGATAAGGTACTTCATAGTATGGTTTTTCATCACTGCCCTGCCTGGATTTGCTTTCTATCAGCTTCAGCTTCCTTCCGTGGATGTCTACAGGGTAATTGGACTGAGCGATACCATCATCAAACTTTCTGTGGGACAGCACATCTTCGGCAGTAAGCACATAATCAGTGTCGATCCTGCGGGATTCCCGTATCCCTACCATAGTTGCAATAGCGGAAATATATGCGTTTTCAAAGCCAGGAAAATATTTTTTATAAAATCTCAGCTGCCTCAGTATAGCCTTTTTACCTTGCATCTGAACGAAGGTGAGGTCTTCGTAATCCACTCCGTTGGTCCTCTCAAAGAATTCAGGGCAATTAAAAGCCAATGTATCCTTCCTTCCCGGAACCCCAAAAACCTGCCAGTAGACCGCATCATCTTCTATCAAATCACCTTTGGCAATCGCATCCATAAAAACAGGATAAAGCGGCCAGTCTCTATTAGGTACAGTAACTGCAGCATGAAAATTGCTTTCAGGGTCATAGGCTTGCCTTTGCTCCGGCTTTTTCAATGAGTTCAGGTATTCCCAAAATTTCTCGATATCAACGCCACCTATCATATAGCGGAGGGATACCGGTTGGTTTTTACCCGTTTCTTCGTCCCCTGACCGGAAGGATGCCTTTGCCAGATAGGATACATCCCCATCTCCTGTGGCATCTATATAAATGCTCCCTGTTATCAGTCCCCGGCCTGATTTATTATGCACCTCAATTCCCCTGATGGAGCTGCCGTTCGTTAACACTTCACATACAAAAGTATGGTAGAAAATTTTGATATTTTCATGCAGCAAAAATTCCTCCAGCACCAGAGCCAGCATTTGGGGATCAAATACCGATCCGTCTCCTGTGGCACCTCCGTATTCCACAAGCTTTTCATTGACCTTTTGACTGACATAGGAGCACATGGGATTTCCCTCTATACCTGTATGCATTAGTGGTGTTACTAAAGATAGAGTTGCACTTCCCCCGGCAGTACCGAATTGCTCGATCATCGCGACCTTTTTCCCTTCATTTGCTGCCGCAATTGCCGCTATGGAGCCGGCTGTTCCCGCGCCGCATACGACAACATCCGCATCGTATAAAAATTGATATCTGGAACCCATACATAAGTACCTCCTCATGGTATGTATTAATATGTAACGCTTTGTTATCTCCAAGGAAGTCCGGAAACCGTTTTCCATTAATAAGCAAAACAAAGCAAAAAACATCATGAATTCGCACCGTGCTGCAATACTAACCTATATCGTAATACACTTGCCTGTTAAAATCTATTATTTTGTCCCACACCCATGCTTGCAAAGCTCAATCAATAATGAAAGCAACAATTTATTTTTGTACTAAAATCGTAATAAATAACCAGGCTTGCCGCCTAAAACTTCATGTCCGTCCTGCAGGAGCAAAACCCTTTTTAAAGTTCTTTGTAAAGCTCTTTTATACAGAAACCTGATAGGCCTTTTAACTTGTCCGGCCCACCAGGTTTCCTTCACAGTATACAGCATATCAGCAGCATACAGCTTATCAGCCGTCAAGCTGACTGAGCTTTAGTTAAATTTTGATTTATTTTCCGCATACCAGGTTTCCATTGCATTTTCATATTCGGCTCCGCCATTTTTATCCCAGTTTGCGATAATCTTATTTATAGCGGTCTGAGGATCTTCTCCGCTGACAATAGCTTGTATCAGGGAGTCGTCCACCATTTTATCCAGAGCAGACTTATTCTTTTGCACTGCTTCAATGGAGGATGCATAGGATTCATAGTAATTATAGATGGTATACTCGTTTATCCTTGAGTTCATCTGGTCATACATTTCCGACATGGCATCCGTTTTTCTTACTCTTGCCTGCCACATCTCGAATACCCTGTCGGTAGGTACTACGCCGGTAAATTTATCCGAATTGGTGTAATCCGCAAAGGCCGGGAATATCGGATAATAGCTTCCGTTCTTTATTTCATAGGTTACACCCTCTTCTCCGATATATATCTTTTTAAAATTCTTAACATCGGAGATGGTGTTAAACCATATCATGGCATGCTCAGGATTCTTAGCGGTCTTGGGTATGCAGGTAAGATGGCTTATACCATGATTTACATACACATGAGGAGCCGTATTGGCATCCGGAGCAAGATAGGTTGCCACTTTAACTTTTGCGTTAACACCAGCCGCCTCAAAAGCACTGTATATACCATCAATGTCCCAGAACATTACAGGATATGCGATGGTCGTCCCATTGGTAAACTTTTCCTTAGCCGACTGGACGGTATTAATCGGAAAATCATTGTCCAACAAGCCTTCTTTATACAGCTTTTGCATAAAAGCCAAATATTCAGCAGCTTTAGGGTGCTTTATACGGGGAAGATATTTTCCATCTACTTCGTACCAGCCTGCATCTCCCATTCCAAAGGCAGCCAGAATAGTGGTATTCCATCCGCCTGCTGCTTGAGTAAAGGCAGCCTTTCCTGTTTTTTCAGTGTATTTTTTTAGTATCTCATACAACTGGTCTATATTGGTAGGTATGTCCATGCCTAAGTCTTCCAGATAGGCAGTATTAAATCCAATACCTCCCTTGAGGACGCCGTAAGGATTTCCTCCGGGCTGCGGTCCGTCAAAAGACTCATGGGGTATACCATAAATCATGCCCTTTTCGTCGGTTACAGAAGCCATTGCCATATCAGATACAGCTGCATATATATTTTGTCCGTATTTATCGAGGTATGGCTTCAAGTCATACAATGCGTTCTGAACATAAAGCTGATTAGCCTGATTGGGTGTCATCCTCATAAGCAGGTCATAGGAAGTGCCTCCTGCAATCTCAAGCAAAAGCTTTTCATCAGGGTTATCCATGGGAAGATTAAACCAGTTTACCTTGTATCCAGTCATTTCCTCCACCACTTTTTGACTGGGCTGCTCCTTCATGTTGAAATTAGTGTAGTATGTAAGAATATTAAGCTCCGGCTTTTCCCCGGTTAAAAAGGGATCTTCCTCTGATTCTTTTGAATCTCCGGACTGACTGTCAGAACCGGTACTGTTTGTCTTGGGGCTGTCTGTTCCGGAGGTGCTTTCTTTTTTAGTTCCGGAACAAGCTGCCATGGTTAGTACCATAGCCAGAACCAGGATTAATGCAGTCAAACTACTTAGAAATCTCTTCATTGAAATATCCTCCTTATCTTAATTATACTATAACTTTACAAATCATTGTAAAGTTGAGTAGACTAATCAACCTTTTACCGAACCTATGGTGATTCCTTTTACGAAATACCTCTGCAGGAATGGATACACCATTAGAATTGGCACTGTTGACACAACTATGGTGGCTGCTCGCACGCTTTCGCCGGTGAGGTTCATTGCAGCATTGATATCTCTGATATTTCCGGTCTCGTCATAAGTGTTGAGAGCTTCGTTAATCAGATCATAAAGGTATTGCTGCAAGGGTTTTAAAGAAGCATCGGTGATGTAAAGGACACCCGACATGTAATTATTCCAGAAAGCCACTCCATAAAAAAGTGTAACTGTTGCCAAAACCGGCAGGGACATGGGCAGTACGACATTGACCAATATATAGACATTTGATGCTCCGTCAATCTTGGCTGCCTCCTCTATGGATTCCGGCAGGGACTCAAAATAGTTTTTGACAACAAACATATTGAATACGGAAAAAGCGCCGGAAAATACCAAAGCCCATATGGTATTGGTAAGCCTTAAAGAGCGGAAAAGCAGATAGTTGGGAACCATCCCTGGGTGAAACAGCATTATAAAAACGAATATGTACAGAAATATTTTTCTTCCCTTAAGCTTCGGCTTCGACAAGGGATATGCGGCTGTGACGGTAAAAAACATGGCTATGGCAGTGCCCACTACAGTAACAAAGAGGGATACCTTGAAGGAACCTAGAAATTCCGGTTTCTTCAGGACATGCAGAACGGTATCGATCTGAAAATCTATCGGCCAAAAGGATACCAAGCCTGCGATAACAGGGCCCTCTCCACTGAAGGCTTTGGAGACAACATGCATAAAAGGCAGCAGCGTAATCACGCCAAACAAACAAAGGAAAAAAACATTTATAATCATGAAAACCGAAATTTTTCTCGCATTACGTTTGCTCATATTTTCTGCATTCCTTTCCTGTGGATTCTTTACCAGATTCTATACCAGATGCTTTTGCAAATGCTTTTCAGATGCTTTACCATATGCTTTTCCCGGTGGCCCTTTTGGCAAGCTTGTTAGAGCTCAAAACCAGTATCAGCCCAATCAGAGAGTTAAAAAGTCCCACCGCGGTACCTGTACTGAAGTCCATTTTTCCAAGGCCCATCCGATAAACATAGGTACCGATAATGTCCGAAGAAGCATATACTGTGGGGTTATACATGGCGAAAATCTGGGAGAAACCTGCATCCATAATATTTCCGACGCGGATAATAAGCATCAAAATAATGGTCGGCATCAGGCCCGGTACTGTAATATGCCACATCTGCTGGAAACGGTTTGCTCCATCAACTCTTGCCGACTCATAACATTCCTGATCTAATCCTGCTATTGCCGCAAAATATATAATGGAACTCCATCCTACTTCTTTCCATGCATCCGAAAAAACCAAAACTTTGCGGAATATATTATTGTCCATCATAAACTTGACCCTCTCAAATCCCAGGTCTGTAAGTATTGTGTTGACCACCCCGGTGGAGCTGAGCAGTGTGACAAATATTCCGGCAACCACAGCCCAGGACAGGAAATGAGGGAGATATACTATAAGCTGCAATCCTTTCTGAAACTTCACACTTTTTACCTCATTGAGAAAAATCGCAAAAATTATCGGGAGTGGAAAAATAAAAATAATCTTGTAGGTGCTGATGATTAAAGTATTCCTTAAAGCTCTCAGAAAATCATCCCGGCTAAAAACATTGATGAAATATTTCAATCCCACCCATTCACTGGCGCCGATGGATTTCCACGGAGTTTCCCCGGCAAACATGTTATAGTCCTTGAAAGCCAAAGTGATCCCGTACAATGGGATAATATTGAAGATGAATACAAAAATCAGGGTTGGTATCAATAACAAATACAAATCATAATTTTTTATAAAGTACCGCCCAAAGGTTTCTTTCTTCTTTTGCACTGCTTTTTCACGGGTCTTGGATACCGATAAGTCAGGAGCAATTTTGTTCATATGTACATCCCTCTTGTCATTATTGTATGTTTTTGCTAACATTATCTTATAAAATAATACAGGCATTTTACAATGAACTGCTCAAATAAAGATTTATAATTTCTTGCTGTTTTACATAGGCTCTTTGGGATGGATTTATAAAATATTGCGATTTTTTATAAATTTTTGAGTTTCGTTTTTTGAGTTTCTTTATTTCTGATATAAAGGGGTGCAGAGACAATACATGCTAAAAATGTTACTTGTAGAAGATGAGCCTGCAACAATAGAAGGTATAAAATCTGCTATTAACTGGCCGATGATCGGCATCTCCATCTGTGGTGAAGCAACAAACGGCCTGGAAGCGATTCAGATGATTGATGACCTGGAACCGGATATTATACTTTGTGACATCCGGATGCCTAAAATGGACGGAATTTCACTTATCAACCAGATACAGCCCCGCCACCCAAATATAAAGGTTATTTTTTTGAGCGGTTATTCCGACAAAGAATATCTCAAAAGTGCCATACGTCTCAACGTCGTCGATTATATCTACAAACCCTTTGAACTGGGCGAACTCATACAAGCCATAGAAAAAGCCAAAGCCGCCTGTAAAAAAGAGCATGATTCCGAAAGTGTCTCAGAAGACAATGACATTGCATTGAATATTATTCAAAAAGGCTGGGCTTCTGCATCATCCTTGAAGGATATTCCGCTTGATCTGGACGAATTAATAGCTACAATAATAATCCACTTTAATTCCGGCATAGAGGTTGCATATGAGACCGAAGCTTTCACCATCAGCCGTTATTTGCCTGAATTTAAGAGAGCTTTTTCACAAATTTTCAACAACCGTTATATCATCTCCTGCATAAATAATGCATATATCCTGCATGCCAATGTACCCACGAATTTTGCATCGGACAAGAGCCTGATAACACAGCTTAATGAGCTCTTTGCCACCGTTAAGAATTTTTCCGGAGCCATTGCTGTCGGCATAAGCAATCCTGTACCGTCTTTTGAGCATCTGAGAGAATCTTACCATCAAGCCAGAAATGCGGTATTATCAGCTTTTCTTGTAGGATATGGAAAGTTGATTTTTTATAAAGATCTTAGCACTGTTGTTTTTACACCTCGCCATGACCTGGAAGAGATGTTTTTCAACCCTATAAGCAACAACAATATCGCTTCTTCTATAGACTTCCTGGAGGAGTATGTATCATACATGAGGAGCTGCCGGCCGGAGGATATACCTGCCATTAAGGATGAACTGGCGGCTATAGCCTTTCAACTGAATCAAAAGTCAAAAAAGCAGGATCACATACAGAGAAGATGCATTACAGAAACCATCAACTATGCTCTGGAAATAGAAGATATAAAACAATATCTGCTGCAGATGCTGGAGCAAATTCAGGGTGAGATCAACAATCTGGACAATAAAGGGCGCATTATTTTTGATGTGGAAAAATACATCATCCAAAACTATGACAAGAACCTTTCCATCAACCAGATAGCTGAGCACGTATATCTTACCCCGACATACCTTTGCCATCTGTATAAAAAAACTACCGGCAGGACATTGAACCAGTTTATTCTCGATGTGAAAATGAATAAATCAAAGCGCCTGCTTACGGATACAACATTAAAAATCAGTGAAATAGCTGAAAAAATGGGATATACCAACCAAAACTATTTTACCAGGACCTTTACCAAGTATTTTGGTCTAAACCCGACCACTTTCCGCAATAAGTTCTTGTGACATTCCAGGACTCTTCTGGAGCATTATTTTTGAGGTGAGATATATGATCAGAAATCTACTGGATTCCATTAAAATCATATATAAGAACAGCTCCTATCAAAGGAAGCTGGTAATATCTTTTTTTCTGTTGATTTTGCTCCCCCTTATAATACTGTCGGGATTTTCCTATTACCAAAATAAGAAGATGATAGAAACCCAGTCCATAACTCTGTCGGAGTTGTATCTCCGTCAGGTGGAAAGCTCCATCAATGCCCGGCTGAGCGAGCTTGCCAATACAGCAAAAGCTCTTTCCATGAATGCGGCCTTAACGGACATACTGAAAAAAGATCCCTCTCTAACACCTATAAATGAGCAGATTGAGGATTTGCGAAAACTTGATGTCACCGTTTCCAGCTACCTCTCCTCCCCCGCTGTTTATAACATCCGCCTTTATGTAGACAGCGGCTTCCTTTACAGCAACAGAAATGTGATAACATATAACTTGAACAGCATTGCAGATGCGGAATGGGCCAAAATTCTGAAGGATTTCTACTCAGTAGTGTATTTCACGGAACCTTATGAATTCAAATACATACTATATGATACAAGGCGGATTATATCAGCAGTGGTGCCGATTCGCAGCTCCAGCAATTTTGAGAAAATCATCGGAGTTGTATGTGTGGACATGCTGGAAGAGGATCTCATAAATATGATGATGGTTGCTGATTATACATCCAAAAGCGAAATTCTGATTACCAACAGGAATTATGATCCGTTGGTTGCATACACTACCATCGGCAAACCCCATCTGGAATCCGTGAAGGATATATTCCGGAATAATACCAGGATAAATGCCGTACCTGTGGTATCCGTTGTTGATAACAATGTTATAGGTATCACCCCTTTATGGAATACATGGAAGCTGGTTTCTATCGCTTCCATGGAAGATTTGCTGGCTGCCCAGTCCGATTTGCAGCTGCAATTTTTCTTATTAATAATTCTGACCACCCTATGTGTCTATTTCCTCGCCAATATATATGGTAGATACAATGCCAGACGGATCAACTCCCTGGCAAAGCAGATCCGGGTTGTGGAGAGTGGCAATTTCAATGTCACCTGCATTGTCGACAGCGCCGACGAAATCGGTGAGCTACAAACCAGTTTCAACTATATGGTGCGGAAAATCAATTCCTTAATGAAGGAGCAATACCTGCTGGGAAAAAACTTAAGCACCATGGAACTGAAAGTCCTGCAGGAGCAGATCAACCCCCACTTTTTATACAATACACTGGACCTCATTCTATGGACTGCAAAGCGCAATGATATGGAGCAGGTTTGCGATATCGTGATAAAGCTGTCCAAATTTTACAGGATAAGCCTCAACAATGGCAGTGACTATATAGATCTGATTAATGAAATTGAACATGTTCGTTTATATACTGAGCTTCAAAACCTCAGGTTTTCGAAGAAGATAAATCTGGTTACAGATATCGACACATCCTTGGAGAATTTCAAAATCATGAAGCTGCTGCTTCAACCCATAGTGGAAAACAGCATCATCCACGGAATTACCAATTCTGACGTGGAACAGGGTGAGATTCATATTTCTGCATCCTTTTGTGACAATATGGTCAGGATAACAGTTACCGATAATGGGATCGGCATGAGTCAAAATACCATTTCCCGCCTTATAACCTACGGCGAAATCCATACGGATAAAGAGTATAAGGGCGGTTACGGCCTCAAGAATGTCATAAACCGGCTGAAGCTCTACTACGACAACCAAGCCCAGATAACCTTTGAATCAGTCCCCGATCAAGGCACTAAAGTGAGCATCCTGATACCTTACGGGGGATATCGCGTAGGGAATGATCCCACATAGAGGACAATCCTTCTTTTATTGGGTTTAATTATTTAGAAGATAATTGCAAGGGAGCGTCCCTTCCTTTTTCTTTTCACTTTTTGTTGACTCGGGTTCATCCTCCAGTGGTATTATTAATATATTAATATAATCAATCGAAGGTAGTGTCAAAAGTTCTATGAAAGAATAAAATTTTGACGCCAGAAATGAGAGTATTTACCAAATATGCACATTGGAAACCAAATAAGCAACAAGAAAAACCATGGGAATATAATACCTGTGGATTTGATGGATAACCCGCCCGAGGCATGGATAACAAGTGGATAAAGCATTGGCAACGAAAAGCGTGTTGCCAACACTTTATCACACAAGTTACCCACACCCCTCAAATCAGCGGGTTACCCACAAACTCCACAGGTTCGGCGGCGACTGTTTTGCTATGCTATGCTACAAAAATAAGAGGATGAATTTCGTTCCTTAAGCAGATTGTTGGGCTTTGATGTATTCTTGGGACATTTTAATGAGTGTAACCCACCTGGCAGGCATATTAGGCCGGTCTTTGAGCTCTTCTAAGACCACCGGCACCCTGCCTTCCAGAGAGGAATGAGGCCTTAGGAAGTTGAAGTAGGCTACAAACAGTGTAAGGAAGGATACTGAACCTGCATAGTTGTTAAAACCGTTGGTGGGTCTGTAGTTTCCCTTGAAGGTGCGGTTTAACCTTTCGATGATCTGCTTTAAAGGCCTGTATTCTTCGGAGATAGGGTCGTCGTTGGTAAGACCGATTACCTGCTTTATGTCAAAGTGGATGCCGTACTGGGCGAAATAGTGTTGAGCAAGCATGTAAATAGGGTTCCCGTCAAAGATCAGGGTAAGATCCTCAGGAAGCTTATCGAACTTGGACAATGCTTCGTCAAGAGCATAAATTGCAGCTTTAACATCACGGTTGGCAGAGACGGGGTATGAGAGGATAATCTTCTTTACTGCGTCGAATATAAAGAATACGTAATGCCATTTGCCCAGAACCTTTATGTACGTCTCATCCCCGCAGATGGAATCTGAGAGATCATACTTGTAGTTGTCAATGAAGGGTTTAATGTTTGTGGCAACAGCATCGGCATAATTTGATACCGACTGATGAGAAACACTTACACCATGTACTTCACGCATAAGGGCAGCTGTCATCCGGGTAGAAAGGCCAAAATTGACATGGTATGTAAGTATCAGCCCCAGGACGTGAGGAGAGACATAAAGCCTTGATATATCTACACTCGGAGGCTGGGAAGGCTTTCTTACCAAAGGCTCAAAGTCAATATCAAACTCCCTGTAGATGTAATGGAGCTTGAAATCATGTGGAGAAGACTTGTAGCGCTGCTTGTCTTCCTCGGACATGGAATTGAGCCTGTCAAGGTAATAGGGGCACTTGGAGTTGGTGCACTTATGTACGTTGAAGTCCTTACGCTCTTTCTTAAGTTCCAGTGTCCTTCCACAGTGGGGGCAGAGGAAGATGAGATTTTTTAGGTAACGGTTTTTCTTGTTGAAAGTGCACTTGCAGACTTTGCATAAGTACTGGCCTTTACCACCGGTATTGTCGTAAAGGTATTCATGAGGAGCTCCACATCTTGGGCAGGCCATAGTATCAGGGACTGTAGAAGCTTTTCTCCTTGTAATAGGGGTTATAAGCTTACCGGTTTCCTTGAGATGATTTGAAATAAGCTGCTTATAATCAAGCTTCTCAAGTGTCTCAATAATCGGCATGGTATCCACCACAAGCTTGCGGTAAGGCTTCCTAACAGGCTCATCGTAGTACTTGCGGACGGATCCTTTACTAAAGAGTGCACACATGAGGTAAATGATAATTTTAGCTTGTATTTGAATGTATAGTAGTAAAACTGTTATAATGTTGTTCAAAGGTACTTAACTCCTTTCTTTGGGGGTTGTCCAGCAACAACATTATACCAAAAAAAGGGCAAGTACCTTTGCCTTTCTATACATTCTTAATTTCCAGTTAAATGAGGGTAAAACCCTTAATAATATAAAAGCAAGTAAAACCAAGGGTTAGAGGTCAAAAGCATATCAAAACTTTTGACACTACCCAATCGAAACAGGGGGAATCGGTATGAAGGTCATATTAGTCAACGGCAGTCCCCATGCGAAGGGCTGCACATTTACAGCTTTAACTGAGGTCGCTGAAACTTTGATGGAAAACGGCATTGAAACGGAGATCATGCAGCTTGGCACCCAGCCGATTTCAGGTTGCCTGGGCTGTGGCAGCTGCATAAAAACTGGCAAATGCTTTATAGATGACGTAGTTAATGTATTCTTAAGCAAAGCAGGCGAAGCAGATGGATTTGTTTTCGGATCTCCGGTTCACTACGCGGCAGCATCAGGTCATCTGACCTCATTTTTAGATCGGGTCTTTTTTGGTAAAAGCGCTCTGTTTGCGTACAAACCGGGTGCAGCAGTTGTCAGCTGCCGAAGGGGCGGCGCTTCTGCAGCCTTTGACCAGATCAACAAGTACTTCACAATAAACAACATGCCGGTCGTCTCATCCCAGTATTGGAATCAGGTGCATGGAAATACGCCGGAGGAAGTGAAGCAGGATTTGGAAGGAATGCAGACCATGCGCACCCTTGGAAGAAATATGGCATGGCTTCTTAAATGCATCGAAGCCGGCAAAAAATCAGGTATCCCTTTGCCTGAACGCGAACCTAAAATAAATACGAATTTTATCCGATGATCCGGGATGTTTTTGCTTTAACTAAAATTAAGATTAATTTCATTGAGCACTCTTACTACAAGTTGGAGCAAATAATTAAGTTAAAAACAGCTGTACATGATAAATAACATATCGTGTACAGCTGTTTTATATTGCCCAAAGCATGGTGACAGAATTTCTATTGCAGTATTGCAAGTGCCGGGAAAACGCTGTTTTTATTCTATTTCATCGCTTCTCAGCCGCATCTTTTTTGGTCTTATGAACTGTGCCAGCCGGATGCTGCGGCGGTGCATAGATTGAGTACAATTTAAGCGGTCTGTTGCCTGTATTTATCAAATTGTGCCACTTGCCGGCAGGTATGATGAACACATAACCTTCATACACTCTTCGTTGAAAGTCCAGCCTGTCTTTACTATCACCCATTCTAACAAGCCCTTGACCTTCTTCGATGCGTATGAACTGGTCGAGGTTGGGGTGGACTTCCAAACCTATGTCTTCACCGACATTGATGCTCATCAAAGTCAGCTGCAGATGTTTTCCTGTCCATAAAGCAGTGCGGAAATTGTTATTTTGCTTAGCTGCCTCTTCAATATCAATTACAAAAGGTTCCGGCCCATAATCCTTTAATGTTATTGGAGCATAAGTACCAGGCATAACATTATGTTGAGGATATTGATCAGGTAACTGATACATAAAACCTGGGTTATACATCAAGGCATTGGAAAAATACGGGCAATCATACATGCTATAAGAACTATACATATTGGGGTTATATGCCGGTGTGCTGGCGTAATATGGACATTGATACATTCCAGGGGCATTATTCATATCACTCACTCCTCTCATAGTTTTTTAGTATTATCCTATGCTTTGCATTAAAAGGATGTGATTTGATGCTCTGGTATCATTTCCATGAACAAAGATCCAGATCATGTGCTCCCTTTATGTGTTTTTGAGGTTTCCACAATTCGTGGGTTGCAATAATACTCCTTTTTCTTGCCAAATAGATAAGCTTAAAACCTATTGAAATGTAAGAATATAGAAGTATAAAATAAAGTTATGTTTTAACAACATGTATTTGTGATTGCTCGTATTAGGCAACAGAATATTCATAAAGGAAATGGAGGAACGTTCATGCATAAAAAAATACTGTGTGCGATATTGGCATTCTGCTTGTTTATATCTTCCCTACCCGTCATGACATCAGCTTCGGCAAATGCTGACAGGGACTTGCACTTGGTCACATCCTATTGTCCCGACAATTACCTGGATCTGAGAATCAAAGGCGAAAAACTCATCGTCACAGGTGTACTGTCAACAGGATTCGATTCCCCGTTCTGGGCAAAAATGGGAGTTAGTTCCAAAAATTCATTTTATACTGATGAAGCAGAGTATGTAAATATTACACCTGGTAAAACCTTTTCCACAGAAATCTCACTCAGTTCGGTCACAGAACCTGTAAGTTTTGTTGTTTATACAAACAGTGAAAGGTATGGTACATATTGGAGTTATATCTGGCACAGCATCTATATAGAACCGGATGGTGCCGGAGGATATAGGTTTCAGACCTCACCCGTTCTGGAAAACAATCTGGAGAAAGAGAGCTATTGGATCAACCCTGGCAGATACCTTGGCAGCAAGAGCAGCCAGAGCAACTCTGCCGACTATCTTACCGGCTATCTTAACAACAATCTCGATGAAGAGACATCCAAAAAGATCCAAGCCCTTTCGGATGAAATTGTCCAGGGTGCAAAAAGCGAGTATGAAAAAGTCTTTTTGCTCTATAAGTGGGTTGTAGAAAACATATATTACGATTATGACGCGTATTACGGGACTTCTTCCATAAACACTTCAGTTTCCAGCATACTGGATAATCGCCGTTCCGTATGCGAGGGGTATGCCAATATGCTGCAAGCTTTGATCCAAGCCCAGGGAATACCATGCATCAAGGTTAGCACTTATTCCTTAGGTATAAGCACGACCGGTAAATGGACCGACAGTTATATTGCCACCAACAGTTCAAATCATGCGCATAACGAGGCTTTTGTGGACGGCAGATGGATCGCTATGGATGCAACGTGGGATTCCAACAATAGGTATGAGAATGGCAAATATGAAAAAAGGGATGCAAATTGCTACCTCTATTTCGACATTACGCCGGAAGTCCTTGCCAGTGACCATAAGATTATTTCCCGCCCCAAAGCCTCCGAAGAAGATACTCCCAGCTCCTGGGCCCAGAAAGAAGTCTTTTCCGCTATCTGTGAAGGTTTGGTGCCTGCAGCGCTGCAGGGTAGCTATCGTGAAAGCATCACTCGAGAAGAGTTTTGCACTCTCATCATGAACATGCTTTGCAGAAAAAATGATATGAATCTGCATGAATATCTCAAATCGAAAAAAATCAAGCTGAATCCCAACACCTTTACTGATACCTCCAATGAATACATCCTGGCAGCTAATGCGCTTGGTATCGTAAGCGGCCGGGGGAACAAGCTGTTCGACCCGAGGGCGCATATCACAAGGCAAGAAGCTGCTGCCATGCTTGCCCGTGCAGCAAAGGCCGCAGGTATTATATCTCCCAATAGTGAGGCTGTTTTCTTTGTCGATAGTGATAAGTTTGGTTCATGGGCTGCAGATTCCATAGCATTCATCACTGCACTGTCCGGCAGCTCCGGCACTCGGGTTATGGGTGGAACAGGAAACAACAGATTTTCTCCTTTAGACACCTATACCCGGGAACAGTCCATTATGTCGGTCTTACGCCTGTATGAGTGCATGTGATCATGAGCAAAATATTTTACACTTAACAGTTTTGCCTTGGTAAATACCGGCTATCAAGGATATTGAATTACATGTAAGGGATATCACTTCTTGATAACAAAGAATAAGACTATCCAGTGGTAATTTTGCTGCCGGATAGTCTTATTCATATATGTACTGATTTATTTACTTTGCTGTTTTATTGATAAAATCAACTTCATACATCTGCTCACCGAATTTTCTTTCGTTGTCAATAATAGTGCCCTCTGTGAGGGTTATGCGCAGAACGATTGAGTCGGGGTTGTCTTCATCGCCCACTTCATCGAACCAGTCGAAGATTTTTTTAAATTTCGCTCTGATTTCCGCATTCTTCTCATCCTTGACCCAACCGAGATTCTCGGCCTTGCCGTGGAAAGCGAACCAATCCAGACCAGCGACAGCAACCTCGTTGTTTTTCTCAATTTGCAACATTTTATTCTTCTTTGCGTCCGTAGAAACATAAAATACGCCGTCTTCATAATAAGCACAAACCATACGGACAGCAGGACGTGGATTTCCTGCTGCGTTGGGTGTCAGTGATATTGTCGCAAGGGCAATAACTACTTCCTTATCATTTCCACAGCGTTCCTCCATAAGTTTCATCGCATTTTCAAACTTGCTCATTCTAGATCTCTCCTTTAAATATATTTAATTTATGATTTAATTAATTGTCCAATTTTGCTATTTTCCACTTTCCTTCTCCTTTATAGGGAATAGTAGATCCAACTGCAAATAACTCATTTCAGCATCATGCTTCAGGATAAAATTATAGAGATTCAGCGTTTCTTCCAAACCATAGCCATAACCTGTTTCGGCTGATTCCCACCGTGGAGATCCCCAGTCACTTTCATATTTATCACTCGCATCAACCCATTCTTTAAGCCGCCGCCAATCCTGGAAGTCCCACTCCCTCAAAACATGAGCGGCATATAATCCACCTTTGAACTCTCTTTTTACTAACGGTGCAGGTATCTCCATATTATCAGGAATAGACACCCATGCTTCATGTCCATGCACGTTTTCGCCATGTTCCGGTGAAACCACTGTGAAATTGTAGTCAAAACCTCGGGCGTCGGGCTTGATTTTTAGCAATCCGCTCTCTTTTATAAACTTGTTTAGCATGTCCGACGCCTTATCTACACTATCTTCTCCAAAAGCGAAAGCGGCAGCCATAGTCATTGGCGGCAAATACACAATCCGCACATCCCTGTCCTCCAGTTTCATCATTTCTTCATTAGCTTTGTTTAACTCTTCCATGGATAAATTACCCCTCGTTTCTTTGACTAGATTATCCGAAAAAGAAAGGGAGCTAATAACTGAAAATACAGCTTGGTCTCCGAGAAGCTTTAAATTCATGTCAGCTTTTTCATTGATCTCTTCTACAAAACGTGCCAATATGGATTTAATGGTAGCCAGCGTTGTAATTTCGCCATCTATTTCACTTATTTTTTGCCTGAAGATTTCCACTGTTTCTGCTGCATCGTAATTGCTAAGGATTCTTATGATTTGCTTCACGGGAACGCGCAGCTTGCGCAGGATTATGATTTGCTGCAGACGGTTTATAGCCTTTTCATCATAAACCCGGTAAGCATAATCTTCCATCCGCAGGCTTTGAATTAAACCAACTTGCTCATAATAGCGCAGCATTCTCGTGGAAACTCCGTAACTCCTTGATACCTGGCTGATTGACTGTAGTTCCATATCATTACCTCATTTCTTTCCCTTGTCTTTGATTATAAAGTACGACACGGTGTCAAAGTCAAAAGTTTTTTGCAAGTTTTTGAATTTTTTCTACCTAAAACAGATCATAGGATTTAATATGTTACTTTTTGCTCGATTGGAAGCATTTGAAAAATTATAACACAAACGTATTATGCAAACAATAAGCTGATGTACAGAGGTTATGAATGCTGCAAAAGCACTCCTACCTTCCCTGCCATCAGCTATTTCACCTGCCATTAGAGGCATGCAAATAACAACGATTGGGTAAAAAAATGACTGAGCAATTAAGCTCAGTCATTTTCCACATTTTCTTCCTCTTCCTCATCATTACCCTCTGCGTATTCCAAAATATCTCCAGGTTGACATTTTAATGCCTTGCATATTCTATTGAGAGTTGAAAACCTTATTGCTTTTACCTTTCCGGTTTTAAGATTAGACAGATTTACAATTGATATCCCAACCTTCTCTGACAAGTCATTAAGAGATATTTTCCTGTCTGCCATCATGCGATCCAGTCTCACGATTATTGCCATAAAACCATCCCCTATACTGTTTCATCGTACTCATGCTGGAGGTAGCTACCGTACTTAAATATACCACTAAGTATAATCATCAGAATTCCAGCAAATACTAGAATAAAGTTTCCGGTGTAATTTACACTTACATTTTGAATTTTTAATGTATCTACAATTGTCCTGGCAACAAAAAACTCAGCTGCAGGTATTATGAATGAACCAAAAATAAATACTACACCAATTATTGATATTCTCTTTGAATTTTCTTTTGCAAAAGGTTTATTCTCTTCTACAGATTTGAGGATGAGGACTAACTGCTTTAGCGCTGGAATTGTCAAAAAAGATATAACCGCTGCCATGATTGCTATTGAAGTATAAACATTTTTCAAACTCAACCCCATTAATGAAGCATCTTTAAGGTTATATTCAATCAAACCATCAACAGTAAAGCCAATATTTCCGATTTTTTCATCATTTAACACAAAATGTGAATCGGACATAAATGTGATAACCAAAGCAGTAATTAGTGACCCTATGGCCACAATAATCGCTGCCCAGTAAAATACATTCATAACAATCCTCAAACTATGGGAATACCTTTTGATTCTTAACATATCAGATTTGTAATTCATACAGATACCTCCTGAAATTTGGCTGCAAACATTTGATTTTCACTTTGATTATAATTAAATATTTTATCTATGTCAATAATTTTTTAATGATAATCGTTAAATTTTATTCGCATATCATTATATTATGACTTTTGAGTTGCTTAACTGATTAATGTGCAGAATACCCTATAAAAGTATGTGCAAATACTACCTGTAGAATTATGGAAAAATATTATTATCTCAAAGGAAGTATCTTATTGTGTATGCAATTTTATATTGAGCAGCACTTTATAAAGGTGAAATTAATAATAAAACAAGGCTTTCGCCCTGCTCTTGCAAAGGATAATTGATGAAATAACCATGAAGTTTCAGATCCAATCGTCATCAATTTCAATCTTTAGTATCTGACCGGTGACCGCATTAACATGAACTTCATATATACCTGATGGAGTACGTATGTCAATTTCATAAACCAATATACCATTTTCATAGTCCAATTCTACTTTTATCACTTGACCAGGAACTTGCTGCAAAGCAATTTGAATCGCTACCTCGCTGTTAATCCGGTAGCTCCTCCAATAAGCATCCCAAAGCCTGTAATACATATTATTGTTGTAGCCGCTGTTAAACATAAAATAAACCCCTCAAAAAATATTAATTCACATTATCATAATATTTATGAGCTTCTAATGTGTTACCTGGTATATGTCATCACCTATTATTTATAGGCTTTTTCTTCAAAAGAAAATGAGATTCTGCCTCCCCATATTTTTCAAAGCCAATCTGTATCCGTTTCATTTTTGATAATCTGTCTAATCTGTAGACCAACAAACATCTTTGTGGACATAGTATTTTGAAATTTGAGCTTAAATCTTTTTAGTAAAATTTTCTTGATTTTTTCTATAACATAGTGTATTATTAATATATGAATGATTGTTCATATGAACATATATAGGGAGGAATCAATATGCGTATAACTGATATTATTTCCTTAATATTACTAATTACTTTTGGAACCGGATATATCTTAAAGTTGGTACTATTAAAACAAAGGAATAAAATTAATGCTAATGTATTGGCAAAAGGGAGCAAAGATTTTTCAACTTATAGTGCGGAAATGTTTGTTAGGGTCTCAAGTTCATTGTGGTTACTGACTTGGATATCTGAAATATTTTTTCATATTCAAATATCCTCTCTTATTGGTTTCTTGTTCTTTAATGACTATACGACATTTATAGGCATTATAATAACAGCTTTAGGAGTAGGTACATTTATTTTAGCAACTATTTTTATGAAAAGCTCTTGGAGAGTAGGTATAGATAAAAATACAAAGACAACTCTTGTAACTGAGGGTATCTACAAATTTAGCAGAAACCCTGCTTTTGTAGGTTTCAATTTGATGTTTTTGGGTCTATTTGTTACTTATGCTAACATATTTACCTTAATTATTTTGGTCATTAATGCGATTGCCTTCCACTTATTAATTTTGCAAGAGGAAAAGCATCTGCTTGCTATGTTTGGTGATGATTATGAGAGGTATAAAAGAAAAGTTCCAAGGTACTTTTTAATATTTTAGAATTTGACTATATTTATCTTGTGAGGTTTAAGGGTATGGAAAGTTATGCTTGAAGCGTTTTATAATACTAAACTATAGCAAAAGAAAAAGACCCTGCTTTATATTAGCTACAAGGTCTCTCAATATTTCCATTATCACATAATATAATATTGATTACTCATCTGTGATACTCTGGTCAAATTCAGGCTTTACTTTTTGCTGGCTGCAAGCCTAATAAATCCAACATATTCACCTGCATCCTTTTTCAGAATAGCAGTATCCTGTGGCCAAGGATTTTTGCCAACCTTATCTTGTGCTTCCTTCCATTTAACATACATCATGCAGCCTTGCGGCATTGTGTCAGCAACCTTAATGTCAACCAAACCTGTTCTTTCCCACAGCTTTTTCCACCAGCCAACCGTATGCCAACTCCAGCAGTCCTGCCCCCAGAAGTCTTTTAAGTGCTCCGGAACACCATCTGCAAAGTCTTTCATAAGTCCGGGCAACACAACACCCAATATTCCACTTGGAGTTAAAAACTTCAGCAGATAATTCAGGTACAAATCATCTGTCCCAAAATAGATATAGGAGTCAACACATACAGTTGCGTCAAAGAAATCTTCAGCAAAGGGCAAATTCCTTGCATCGCCAAGTATGGGGTAGATTTTTTTATCAAGGCCTTGCTGTCTTATTCTGTTGTAAGAGAATAAAAATTAGCAGAAGTTTCTTGAAATATAAATCATTCTATTGTATCGTAAATATATCAACAAGCTGGCCTGGGAGGTAATAATTCAATGAAAAAACTATTATTATCAATTCTGTTTGTTTCTATGATTTTTGCTTTATTTGCACAAATACCTGCATATGCGCTCGATACAACAACATTCACAATTGAAAATAGAACTGGTTTTACCGTAAGATTGAAATCAAACTCTTTAGTTTTTACCTATGAAGTCCCAGATGAAATTGAATATGAGAGTGCCGTCATTAGTTTATATAATGGCCAAGCAGAAGTTTATTCAGCGGCTTATGATATCGATAAGATTAACGGAGCAAAAATCGACTTAACCGGCTTTGCAGATGGTTTGTACAGGATGGAGGTTATCTATTTTCCTGTAGGTACAGCAGAACTTATTGAGGCTATGATGATTTTTAAATCGGTAGAATCTTCCGTTATCCTGGAAAATGAGGAACTATATCAGATACGTTCGTATGAAAATGATGATGGCTTCGGATATAGTATGGAAAGGCTAAGAGCCTGGGCAAATGCCATAAGGTCAAATTTAAAAATTAAGGACTATGACGGAGACGGTAAACCGGACAAGTATAGCCCTTACCTTTTTTCTTCCTATGAAGAGGCTTATGAAGAAGCTTACCACACTGTTTTTTACATGCTTAACAGTGGCGAATCCCTATTAGACTATCTCAATGTTCCCGAATATATTAAAATTACCGGTGGAAAAGCAAGCTTTAATTTTAATGATGCATATTTCACCCACATGAAACGCTTAGAGAATTTAAGAACTGACGAATATGCACTTGATTGCTACAAGAACAAAGGGATACTTACTGACCTGAAATATGCTGATGTAGTTAAACAGGCTCAGATTATAACAGACGGAATATCCGACGATTATAAGAAAGCAAAAGCCATACAGCAGTGGGTTACCCGCAATGTTATATATGATTTTGGAGTTATGGTAGGAGCTACCTCTGTATATGTATCAGCTCCCGATGTATTAAAAAACAGAGTGGCTGCATGTGAAGGATTTGCCAACTTAACAGTGGCACTTTTGCAAGCTGTAGGTATCCCGGCTAAAAAGGTTACAGGTACTGGAAATGGAATACCCCACGCCTGGACCGAGGCTTTTGTTGATAACAGGTGGGTCTTCATTGATTCAACATGGGGTGATATGTATTTTGATATGCCACCAGCACTGTATTCAGCATCGCATCTTGCAGAGGGTGTTGATTATGAAATCGCTAAGGACAAAGAATTATGGGATGGCACATTATACTTTTTTGATATGAACATAGGTAAAGTTGTTAAAGAAGTAAAGAATTTCCCCTTGAACGGATTAGTAACATCAACCTATGGTTTCGATATTAATGATTTATATTTTGATCCTGCATGCACAAAGCCGTTCACTCTCGATACGCTCAAAGTCGATTCATTAAATCGTACCATATTTGTAAGTAGGCCAAAAGATTGTACAGTCGCCTATCATATCCAGCTGGATAACGAGTATAAGTCACTGGTACCCTATGTTATAGGTACAGAAGGCGATGATATAATCAGTTCTGTGACTGTACCTTACGGCTCCAAGATAACACCTCCCAAACCGCCTGTTAAGGACGGATACACTTTCATTGGCTGGTATGACAGCATTAATATTGAAGATGCAAAGCTATGGGATTTTGAAAAAGACATAGTGACTGAGGATATGATGTTTTTAGCGTGCTTTATTAAAGAATCCGCATCATACACTGTCAGTTTCAATTCCAATGGAGGCACGGCAGTAAAAAGCTCAAAGGTAAAAGCCGGCAAAACCATCACGAAACCAGCTGACCCTACGAAAAAGGGCTACAGGTTTATAGGTTGGTATAAAGATAGTAAATGCACTAAGCCTTGGAACTTTGCGACTGACATAGTAACTGCAGACACTACACTTCACGCCGGATGGATTGATGCTAATGCAATAGCTGCAATACCCACATCCTCCAGAATCTATGTAAATGGAAGACTGATGGAATTTGAAGCTTATACGATAAATGGCAACAACTACTTCAAGCTTCGTGATATAGCCAGAGCTGTCAGAGGCACGGACAAAAACTTTGAGGTAACATGGGATGGTGCTAAAAATGCCATCAACCTGATCTCTAATCATGACTATACTTCTGTTGGTGGCGAGTTGACCAAGGGCGATAAAAAAGCTAAGGCAGCGACCGTGTGTACTTCGACTATTTATAAGGATGGAGAAATAGTGAACTTATCAGCGTATACCATCAACGGCAACAACTACTTTAAACTGAGAGATATCGCCCAAGCCTTTAATATTGCTGTTTCTTGGGACGGCAAGACAAATTCCATAATTATAGATACATCCAAAGATTATGTACCGTAACATGCTGAAGTTCACAAACTTAATATATTAAAATATATTAAGTTTGTGAACTTCATTTAGCAAATTAAACCAATGGACACCATCCATTGTTGTTTCTTCATAAACTGATAAATCTAAGGTTTAAAATTTTTCAATTTGTTTTCTAATAATGCTTTCGTCTTTTATTGGAGCAGGTTTCATGAAATCACAAGAGTCTCCGCCCACTCTGCGATTTGTTTCCAATATGGGGCAATCATTATTTCTTTCCATGCATTTTGTGCTTTGCCCACATTATCGATATAATTCTGCATCATTTTGTAAGGGTATAAGAATTTCAATTCCATTTAAACTTCTCCTAATTTAGGTTTTTATTGTTCCTGATTTTATCATATTGTTTATTTCACGCTCAATAGAATGATTTATTACAGTCATTCTATACTCTTTTAAATTTGCATACAAAATTGCATAAGTTCAAATAATACTTAAGTGGTAAAAAACTAATAGTAAAGGACAATAAAGCTTGTTAGCATTCACTTTATAAATGAAAGGAAGGTGATGCCCACATGCCAGCTAATAAGCAAGCCAATAGACTGATCCATGAGAAGTCCCCTTATCTGTTGCAGCATGCCTACAACTCCGTGGATTGGTTTCCATGGAGCGATGAAGCTTTTGAAAAAGCGAAAGCAGAAGATAAACCCATCTTCCTTTCCATCGGCTACTCCACCTGCCATTGGTGCCATGTCATGGAGAGGGAATCCTTTGAAGATGACGAAGTGGCTGAAATTCTAAATAAGCATTTTGTGTCCATAAAGGTCGACCGGGAGGAACGCCCGGATATAGACAATATATATATGTCTGCCTGTCAGGCTCTTACCGGACACGGGGGCTGGCCACTGACCATTTTCATGACCCCGGAAAAAAAGCCCTTTTATGCCGGGACCTATTTCCCCAAAAATGACCGAATGGGCATGCCGGGGCTTATTTCCATCCTGAACAGGGTGGTAAAAGCATGGCAGAGGGATAGGGACACTCTTGTCGAGTCCAGCCATCAAATTACCGAAGCGCTCGGCCGGCAGGACGAATTCTCGGAAGATGAGTTGCCCGCCGATACAATACATGAAGCCTATTCCGATTTCAAGGAAGACTTTGATGCTGAATACGGAGGCTTCGGAAGAGCGCCTAAATTCCCTACTCCCCACAATCTTCTTTTCCTCCTTCGATACTGGCATGCGGAAAAAGTGGAAAATGCCCTGCACATGGTGGAAAAGACGCTGGATTCCATGTACAGGGGAGGTATTTACGACCATATAGGTTTTGGTTTCTGCCGGTATTCCACCGACCGTAAGTGGCTTGTGCCCCACTTTGAAAAAATGCTGTACGACAATGCACTGCTCGCAATGGCGTATCTGGAAGCTTACCATGCTACTGGAAAGGAACAGTATGGGAGCATTGCCCACCAAATTTTTGAATATGTGCTGAGGGATATGACCTCTCCCGAAGGTGGGTTCTATTCAGCGGAGGATGCCGATTCCGAAGGCGTGGAGGGGAAATTCTATGTATGGTCTGTGGAAGAAATAGAGCAGGTATTGGGAAAAAACGCCGGAGAAAAGTTTTGTCAATACTTCGATATCACTCCAAGAGGCAATTTTGAAGGAATGAACATATCCAACCTGATAAAAGGTGCTGTTCCCGAAAAGGACAAGGAATTAATGGAGCAATGCAGAAAAAAGCTCTTTGAACACAGGGAAAAAAGAGTCCGGCCTTTCCGGGATGACAAAATCCTCACCGGGTGGAACGGTTTGATGATAGCATCTCTGGCTGCAGGCGGCAGAATACTCAACGAAGAAAAATATACCAAGGCTGCCGAAAAAGCCGCCAATTTCATTTTCACCCGGTTAATAAGGGAGGACGGGCGCCTGATGGCCCGCTACAGAGAAGGACAAGCAGCCCTCCCGGCATATGTCGATGATTATGCTTTTATGGTGTGGGGACTTACTGAGCTGTATGAGACCACCTACAACCCCGAGTATCTGCAAAAAGCTATTAAGCTAAACAGCGACATGTTGGGTCTTTTCTGGGACGAGGAAAAGGGTGGCTTATTTTTATATGGCAGCGACAGCGAGCAGTTGATCCTGCGTCCCAAGGAGGTTTATGACGGAGCAGTGCCTTCAGGGAACTCGGTTGCCGCGCTGAATTTTTTGAAGCTTGCCCGGCTTACAGGACAACATGAACTGGAAGAAAAGGCTGCCCAAATGTTTAAACTATTCGGCAGCAGTGTAAAACGTGCTCCACGGGCTTACTCATTTTTTATGACTGCCTTCCTTTACTCCCAAGTTCATACAAAAGAGGTAGTCATAGTGGGCAGGTCTACGGAGAAAAATACGGAATCAATGATAAAAGCACTGAGAAACGAATATAGGCCCTTTACCCTTTCCCTGCTTTATACCGAAAAGGAACCTTATTTATCTGGCCTGGCTCCTTTTATTGCGGATTATAAAGCTCTGGAGGAAAAAACCACTGCCTATGTATGCAGGAATTTCACCTGCCATGCGCCCACCAGTGACGTGGAGCAATTAAAAAGGCTGCTGGACAGCCCTAATTAGCCCATGAATTACCTTTAATTTTTATGAGATTTGATAAATGAAGCTGAAGCAACCCTGATGATGGGTTCCGTTTCAGCTTTTTTCCTATATGCAGATTCCTATTTTTACCTTCCCCGGCATATGATTAATTATATAGCAATTCTTTATGGCGCGGGGGGACTTATGGAAAATTCCAATATTGTCAGCTGCAGATGGAAAAATATCATTATCTATTTTATCATATATTCCTTTGTAGGATGGTGCATGGAAACTGCCTATGCGTTTTTCTCCCAGGGGCGGTTCGTAAACCGTGGATTTTTGTATGGCCCCTTCTGCCCTGTTTACGGGTTTGGAGCACTTATACTGATTATTTTATTAAAGCCTGTAAAACACAATATTCTGCTGATGTTTACAGGCTCTGCAATACTGACATCGATACTGGAGTACATCACAGGATTCCTTTTGGAAACAGCTTTTGACAGAACCTGGTGGGATTACGGCAATGAACCTCTCAACCTTCATGGCAGGATATGCTTGAGGAACTCTCTGCTTTGGGGTATGTTCGCATTGCTGTTCATCTATGTGCTCCACCCTGCTATCAAACGAATTGTACGCCTTATTCCCAATAACATAAAAACTGTAACAGTATATCTGATTACCTTTTATATCATTTTCGACACATTCATGGTTACATACTCCCTGACAAGCTCAGGAGCCGATTCCAATCCCGTATACAGGATATTGGGCGGCATTTATTCCGGCCTCGACCATATAAAAGCTATGATCTTAAAGTGACGCTCTATATGATTTTCAGAAAACAAGTAAACTCTTTGTACGCTTTTTCTAATCTATTTAGTACCCTTTTTGCAATTTTTTCAGCAATACTTTCTTATATGAGATACTCATAAGAAGGTGAAGCAAGTTTGCCCTCTAATCTCAAGTGAGCAGCCCTATCTCCATTAAAAAATCTCCTACCAGCTTATCATATTCCTCCCGGTTA
Organism: Clostridium thermosuccinogenes; assembly: GCF_002896855.1. Lineage (NCBI taxonomy): Bacteria > Bacillati > Bacillota > Clostridia > Eubacteriales > Clostridiaceae > Clostridium > Clostridium thermosuccinogenes. The sequence goes on from NZ_CP021850.1 coordinate 2,498,659, forward strand.
TTCCAGTAAGATTCCACATGTTCCGAGTTAGGTGCAATATACAATTTTTTATACCCTTTTTTGCGGTTGTACATTTCAATGCTCATTTCCTTGGGTATATACATGTCATTCTCTCCATGGATGAAGAATACCGGACATGTACACTTCTCGATGTCCCTGACCGGCGAAATATCAGAGAACCTTGCACCTGTACGAAGTCTTGCAAAAAATACCGCCAGCTGTAAAACCGGAAATGCCGGAAAATGAAAATCATTTTTCATACGGATTTTAAACAATTTCAGAATGTCGGAATAAGGACAGTCGGCTATGCAGAAAGACAGCCTTGGATCTATGGCCGAATGCTGGAGGACCGTTGCCGCCCCCAGGGACTCTCCCATGGTGCCGATTTTGCAGTCCTCTCCCAACCTGTTGTATAGCCAATCCACGACGGTTTTTAGGTCATTCTTTTCATAAAAGCCGAATGTTGTATTTTTGCCTCCTGTCCTGCCGTGATACCTATGGTCGTAGATGAGCACATTAAAGCCTCTTTTCAGAAACATGCCTGCATACTTTACACAGCCATAAAGGGTCCATGTAATTCCATGGCATATGATTACGGCTTTTTTTGAATCCTTTACAGGAAAAAAGAGGCCGTAAATTTTATATCCGTAGGGAGATTCTATGTATACTTCTTCCTTTTCCAGGCTGGAAAACTCCTCTTCTTTAATCCTGCCGTTTTCCAATTCATAGCGGTAGGTTTCATCCGGTGAGTGTGTCTTTGGGTGAACCACCGCTCCTGACAGGTATAAGGATGTTACCAGCAGGATAACCAGCATGGACAGAAAAACTACGGAAATAATATACATACTCTATCACACCCCAAAAGAACCGGTTTAATCCTTCATAAACTGTTTTGATTTGAACTATGGAAGCTGCCTGTCTTGCGGCAGTACTTATATAATTTGCACTTTAGCTCTCTTTTATTATTAGCATATTATGCTATAATCCTATTTGACATGGGTATATAATATAATAGCATCAGGAGATTATAACTACATATCCGTTTATTTATCAATTGACAAGGAGAGGTGCTAAAAGTGCATGATGTGATAATAGTTGGAGGCGGTCCTGCAGGTTTTACCGCAGCATTGTATTCATCCAGAGGCATGCTGGATACCTTTCTGATTGAAAAGCTGGTTTCCGGCGGACAGATGGCAACGACATACATGATGGAAAATTATCCGGGTTTTGAAGAGCCCATCAGCGGTCCGGACTTGGCGCTGCGCATGGAAGGCCAGGCAAGGAAATTCGGTACAAAGGTGATAAATGACGATGTTGTGGAGTTGAAACTGGACGGCAAAATCAAGACAGTAAGGACGACAAAGCAGGTTTGTGAAAGCAAGGTCGTTATCCTGTGCATGGGCGCTTCCCCCAAAGAGCTGGGACTACCCAAAGAAAGGCAATTCAGAGGTGCCGGAGTATCCTTCTGTGCTACGTGCGACGGTGCCTTTTACAAAGGCAAGACTGTGGCAGTTATCGGTGGCGGTGATACAGCCGCTGAAGATGCTATTTTTCTTACCCGCTTCTGCGACAAGGTGTATATGATACACAGAAGGGATTCTCTGAGAGCTATAAAGCTTCTCCAGGAGGAAATAAAGAGCAATCCAAAAATTGAGATCATCTGGGACACTGTTGTGGAAGAAATTGTCGGCAACTTTGAAGTTGAAGGCATAAAGACAAGGAATCTCAAAACCAATGAAACAAAATTTATAAAGCTGGATGGTATTTTCGTGGCCATAGGCTCCAGCCCTAATACTGAGCTGGTAAGGGGAATGGTTGATCTGGATGAAAACGGTTATATCATAACTGATGAAAATATGGCGACCAATATCCCAGGAGTATTTGCAGCCGGCGACATACGCCATAAGACCCTGAGACAGGTTATTACAGCTGCGTCCGATGGAGCTATTGCCGCTTATATGGCTGAGAAATATATAAACGAAAACAAGTGGTAATTTTAAGCCCATCACCCGGATTACAAACATTGGACCCAATATTTACAAAACTATCCTTGCATTTATTCTCGTTCCGGTAGCAAAATATAGATGGGTGATGATAATGCTGTTTTTTTATATGTTTTCTTCTCTGCTATTGCTGATGATAGTTATGGTAGTAGAGATGGCCGCAGTCCTGATTTATAGCATATACTACAAAATTAAGATAAACAATCTCCTGGAAGCAGTAACTACAAGGGAAGATTTGCTGTTTATGCGGTTTAAGGACCTTCTGAACCTAACGGCTGAAATATTCAGGAGAAAAGGATACAAAGTCAGGATAACGGATAAATGCGGAGAAGAAGGAAATGGCCTCATATTGGACGACAAACAGTTTGTTGAAGTATGGAAGCATTCCCTGCATCATATGGTGGATGTGGAAACTGCAATGAAACTGGCCAAATGCATGCAGGTAAATTCAATTTACAGGGGTAAGCTGATAAGCCTCGGGGATTTTAAGCAAAACACCAGAACCTATTGTCATAAAAACGTAATAGAGTGCATCAATGGGGAGCAACTGGTGCAGATGTGCAAAGAAGTCCAAAGAAGAAATATAGCCTTTGAAGGAAACTAGCTGCCGGAGAAATGACAAAAATTCATCCCACCGGCAATGGCCCATGGCTAATCAGAAAGCTCAGTAGATACATCCGCCTTTTAGTTCCCCTTGGGAAGCACTCGGTCATAATAATCGGTATCAAGAATCTTTTCAGAATACAGGAATTTATCAGCCACAATACTGTTTATTAACTCTATATAGGCACTGTCGTTTCCGCTTCCATCGGTAAAAACAGCAGTATCGGTAATGGAGTTGTACATAGCCCTTTCGGTGATCCAGCTTCGGTTTGAAAAGATCACCAGAGGAGGAGCATCGCTCAATATATCGCTTCCCATCAGCAGCCGGGAATCGTATTCAAGACCAAACAGATTTGACAGCGTCGGAATAATATCAAGGCTTGAGCATGGTTTATCCACCACTACAGGGTCCATCCCCTTTTTCCAAAGAATAAAAGTGCTTTTATACAGTTCAAAATTGTTCTCAACCTTATGACCTGCCAATTCGTCAATACATTCTCTGGGCAATCCGTAGGGATAATGGTCTGCACTTATGGCGATAACGGTTTTGTCAGCAATACCTGCTTCTTCAAGCCTCTCAATGAGCGTCCTTACGGCAAACTCCAGCTCCAGGTTGCAGGCGATATATGCTTTTGATTCATCGGAATAAGGCAGGTGTTCAACATACTGCTTGTTTTTCATTGCAATGTTATTCCCATAAAAGTTATAATTCATATGTCCACTGATGGTCATATAATACGCATGAAAAGGCTGTAAACCTATAAACTCCCCTGTGGTTACCTCGATCATTTCCAGGTCGGATTCCGGCCAGGTTTCTTTTATGTTAAGCCCGTTGCCTACAGCCTTGAAATCATATCCCATATTCGGATGAGATATATGCCTTTTGTAATAAGTATAGGTATGATTATGGTAAGCCTTTGTTGTATAGCCCAGTTTTTTAAACTGGTTGCCCATGGTAAAAGGCATGTGGTTTTTTCCGGATTTGGCCATGCTCCATGTTCCTGTCTTGGGAATAAGCCCCGTGCACGCCACATATTCCCCATCCGTCGTGCTGACTCCCCAGACAGGGTTATAAAAATTATTGAACACAAAACCTCTTTTTGACATTTCATACAGGGTTGGGGTAAGCTCAGGGCTTAATGCATAGGGAGCAAAGGATTCGGCCGTTATCATTATAAGATTGTCGCCTTTGAACATGCCGGTATATTCATTCTTTTTCGTAGGCTGCAGGGTGGAAAAATACCTGTGCATATCAAGGATTGCAGGATTCTTTTCCCCTTCTGTCAACGCCTTGAAGTCAATGTCCATAATATTATATATGTCATAGGGACTGGTTTCAGCTTTTGGCATTCCTGTTTCGCTGCCGATGTCCATCCTATCGGATTTGCTGTTATCTTCTGAATTGCTTTCATTCATGCCGATGCCACCGGAAGAATCGCTTGAACCAACACTTTTCCCGTCTTTACCTTCCTCTTCGTTCCCTGCTCTATTATCCTGGATACGTCCTGTGTTTTGTCCATCCGGCCTTGAAAAAACTTCTGCAGCTTTATGATCACTACCAAAGCCGAAAATGAGACGCTGGATATCCAGCCTCATCGTCGTAAGAAGCCCCAGCCTGCTAACCGACAGTTCCGGTGAAAAGGTCTTGTAATACAAGGTATATTGGGACAGAGTATTTTTATTCGTCATATTTACACACGCAATGCTCACGGTAAAGCTGATCAGGCAAAAGACCAGGACTCCGGCAGCAGTCTCCGGTTTTACTCTGAAAAAAGAAAACCTTCTGTGGAATATGATAAAAAGCATCATTGGGACGAGCAGTAAAATTACCGCAGCTATATTCTTAAGTATTGCGGATATTACAATATCCTTTAAACGCAATGCATCCCCGGCACCGGTTATGGAATAAAGCGACAGGGGAGTTCTGAATATGCAAAAATATATAAGCTGCACACTGTAAACCAAAAACAGGAGCTTGATGAATATGAACGCCAGAATTTTATTTATCCTTTCCTTAAAAATACCACATGCCAGGAACAAAACAACGCCGCAGGAGAAAGAAAACAACACGGGAAAGATAAAATCGAGGCTCATATTCTTAAAAATCCATAACCTGTAAACAAGTTCATAATAATTAACAAGGCCTATAAAGAAAATCAAAAGCCGGTACTTGTTTAAAAAAGGCCCTATCCTATTCACCCTATCGTGAATCTGACGCTTAAGCATCTCGGACATCCGATAATTGAGCATCTTTTTTCTCCGAAAAGCATTATTTGTAGTTCTTTACAAAGTTGGTCGAAAATCACCAGATGAATATTATATTTAGCTGTAAGTCTGATTTGATGCTCTAAAATAGGGTAATTTCAACCAACAGTAGAAAGAACCTTATTTATATATATTAAATATAACACCTCATACTTGCTATTTTATCAGCATTAACCAAATTAGGGCAATATCTCTTCCCATAACTTTTAATCCATAATATTAAATTTATATAATCGATGTGCATGAGCTTTGAGTATAAATTCTCAGCAAAATATCTCAGACACCTGCATGTCAAAGGTTTTTTCTATTCCCTATCTCTCAACTCTTATTACATTTTCCACCTTGATTACTTCATCCAGGCGCCTTATATCTTCTATAGCCTTCCCCATGGACAGCTCTTTTGCCTTATGAGTAACAAAAATCAACGGCACTTCCCCCCTGTTGTGATCTTTTTGAATAACGGAAGCGATGCTTACATCATGTTTTCCGAATATTCCCGCGATTTTTGCCAGTACCCCCGGCTCATCCTTTACGGTAAGACGTATGAAAAATTCCGTTTCCCAGTCCTCGATCATTGTTATTTCCGGAGATATCCTATCCTCATTATAGAAGGTCGAATAGAGGTTCCTTCCTTTCTGCTGGCAAGCCGTAACAATGTCCGAAACAATGGCGCTTCCCGTCGGCAAATCCCCTGCTCCCCTTCCGTAAAGCATCAGGTTCCCTACCGCATCTCCTTTGACAAATATGGCATTATATGAGTTGCGTACAGAAGCCAGAGGATGGTCCATAGGAATGAAGGTTGGATGTACACGGGCTTCTATGCTTGTCCCTTGTTTTTTGGCGATAGCCAGCAGTTTGACTGCAAATCCCAGCTCCTTGCCATAATTGATGTCCTCAACCGTAATGCCGGAAATTCCTTCCCTGTATATGTTATCTATATGAATTCTTGCATGAAATCCTATCGATGCCAGAATGGACAGCTTGTACATGGCATCAAAGCCTTCCACGTCCGAGGTCGGGTCAGGCTCTGCATACCCACGCTGCTGAGCATCGGCCAGTATTTCTGCAAAATTCCTGCCTTCCTCCGACATTTTAGTTAGAATGTAGTTGGTGGTGCCATTAATGATGCCCATGATCTCGTACACATTGTTGGCTTGCAGGGATTCCCGCATGACTTTAATAACCGGTATGCCTCCGGCGACGCTGGCCTCATAGTAAAGCCCTACACCATACGCCCGGGCAGCCTTCTCCAGCTCAGGCCAGTGTTTTGCCAAAACTTCTTTGTTCGCAGTAACCACTGTTTTTCCGTTGGATAAGGCTTTCAATATGTATTCCCTTGCCGGTTCCGTCCCTCCCATGAACTCAGCTACAATCGATATCTCTGGATTTTTCACTATATCGTCCACATTGTCGGTCAATACGTTTTCATCAACTTCTATGCTCCTCTTCTTCCTTACATCTCTTACCAGTATCTTTTCTATCTTTATGTCCAATCCATCCCGGTGAGATATATCAGCACCATTTTCCTTCAAGATCTTATACACACCCGTACCTACGTTTCCAAAACCAAGAAGTCCGATTTTAACAGTCTCCACCGCTTGTTTTCCTCCTTTTTGCATATGTTCTTCAACATTAATGCTTTTGTAATTTCATATATAAACGCTTTAAACCATAGATTCAGCTTTGCAAAAACTCTTTGACCCGTCCGGTTGCCGCCATACCCTTTTTGCATATGAAATAGTACGCTTATTAAAATAGTCTGCCAATACCGGAAAAAGCATATTGTCCCTGCAGTTTAAATTTGCCTTCCTGTTTTACATAACCAGTTCTTCCTATGCTTTAGCAAACTGTCCGGTTCTTTAAATCCCTTATATAATCTTATATAATATTTTAAATATATGAGCGAAAAATACAAGGCTTAGGCAAAATTAAAAGGAACCTTTCTCCAATAAAGGCAGGTTCCTTTTATCCCCCTTTGGCTTATAACCATTTTTATACCAGCTTGCTGATTTCAAAGCTGTCCTCCAGCACATACCAGTTCTGGGGAAATTCCAGGGTAAGCTCCCAATAACTCACTCCCCGGAGCCCATATTCCTTAACTACATTATATTTTGCCTGCACACTCCGGGCATCCTCAAACCACACCTCATGGTTTGCTCCGTTTTCATCGGTATAGAAGAAGTAGGGAGATTGATATATATAGTTGTACCGGATTTCTGCCCCATACCGCGCTGCGCGTCTTACTGCCTCCTGGGGAGATATGATCTCTGCCCGGGTGACACCCTGTACATAGGGAAGCCTCCAGTCATACCCATATAAAGGCACTCCCATCATTATTTTATTCCGGGGTATGGCTGTCACCGCATAATCCAGCACTTTCCTCACCTCATTTATCGGAGCAACCGCCCAGGGGCGACCGCCTACCCATCCCCATTCATAGGTCATCAGAATGACAAAATCAACAATACTGCCATGGGCAGGATAATCATGAGCTTCATAAAGGGTTCCGGCCTGGCCGGCGCTTATCTTCGGGGCAAGAGCCGTAGAAACCTTGTAACCTTCCGGACGCAGCCTGTTTACCACACGCCGGAGGAATTGATTATATGCTTCCCGGTCATTGGGATACAGATATTCGAAATCTATGTTCAGACCTCCATATCCTTTCTGCCGCATTATGCTCATAATATTATCCAGCAGACGGTTCTGCACCTGTACGCTGCTCAGTACCGCATGAGCCAGTTCGGAATCAAATCCGTTTTCCCCGAAATTTGTTACTACCATCAGAGGCATTACCCGCTCTCTTCTGGCTGCTTCCAGCACTCCAGCGTCATCCAGCACGTTGAGGTCCCCATTGGGTCTTATGCTGTAACTAAAAGGCGACAAATAGGTAAGAAAATCTCCGGTATAGTTAACAACTTGCGCTCCGGATGCTCCCATCCTCGTTATATACCCATTAACCTCAGCCGACCTTCTGGGAATCCGCAGCACCTGGCCTACGTATATAAGCGCAGGATTTGTGATCTGATTCGCTTCCGCCAGGGATTGGAGAGAGACGCCGTAGCGTCTTGCTATAGTGTATAAGGACTCACCCCTTTGTACCACATGCGTACCGCTGGGGGTGGGAATAACCAACGCCTGGCCCACCACAAGCACATTTGGGTTTGAAAGCTGGTTTGCCTGAATTATCTGGTTGACGCTGACCCCATAATATCTGGAAATCTGCCAAAGGGTATCGCCTCTATTCACAACATGGATTTGCACCTGCATACCTCCAAAAATTACTTCATACATTAATTTATTAATTATGCTTCGAATATGTTCTTAATGATTCGTCGGGGTATGCAAATAGATGCAAGTTAATATTACAGCATAGGTAATATCATATTTGATTGAATCCCTTCGGAACTGCAATTCCTCACTTTAATTATCTGAACTCAAACCAAATTTAATAAAGTAAAGCAAAAATGTCTGTCATTTTGCAAATATAGCCTTTCTGGATTTCTCCAAAAGCAGAATCAAAGGATAACCCAGTCCATAGCATGCTACCAGCTCTCCAAAAGCTACCGTTGCCATGCTTATCAAAAGCGGTACCTGATACAGGTAAGTAAGTTCCATTCCGATAATGACACCATTTACTATTACCGGAGGCAGAGGCACCAGGTATTTTTTGGGCATCTTATAAGTCATAAATGCAGCAATCAGCGTCGCAGCGCTGCCAAAAATCATGTCTATCGGTCCCAATCCTCCATAAATATTGGCTATCAGGCAGCCTACAAACAACCCCGGAATAGCTGCCGGTGTGAACATCGGAAGTATTGTCAGAGCCTCTGATACTCTTATCTGTATCTGGCCGTTTTGCCCAAAACTGATAGGAGCAAATATGATGGTCAAAGCTGCATACATAGCAGCAATAACAGCTGCTTCAGTTATAAATCTTGTTTTTTTCAATCTAGCATTCCCCCATTTTTTAATTTTAGTTAGTCGATGACAAGTTCTAAGACATAAAAAATGCATCGACGGCATGTCCCATGTATACATGTATATATAAAGAGAAAATCACCGGTGAACTCCTCAAAGCTATGGAATGATCATCATATCACTTTATGCATGAACCAGGACTGCATCCATTTATTATTATGAGTTTTATACCCCAGGCATATTTATTCACCTGTTTCGTCCGCAAAACCATCCTGCCCAGAAGCATAAAAAAAAGGGCATACCCTGCCCACAGTACTATATTCGTACCTAAAAAGTCCGTAGTTTTGTTTATAGACAGGATGGTTTCGAACTGTCTTATTAAATTGAGTATAATTATAGCAGAAGCATATTAAATAAGCAAGCATTTATTCTTTTGGCAATTCATGCATCCGAGCGCTTTCCGTGGAATATGTAAAGGGCTGCATTAAAGTGCAGCCCTTGCATGAGGATTTGTGCTCTCGACTTCCATCTCAAGAAGTTTTCATAAGTTATTTTGCACATATTAAAGGAACTTTATGCATGATAAAAAATATGGAGTTGTGTCAGGATTTTGTTTATTTGGTTGAAGTTATTTGAGAAAGAATATATAATAAGGGTATGATTTTATCCATTGATGAGGATGACATTTAATTTTATATTAGCAAGTTGATTTCATCATCAGGTTAGTTGAAGGCTGTAAAAAGAGTATGAAAACGACCTTCAGCAGCAAAATATGAAGTATTATGGTGTTTATGCATATCTGAAGCAATAAGGAGAATGTGAAAGTTTATAATCCATGGACAACAAAGCACATAATTACATGAAGAATCGGTAGAGAAAAAGCAGCGCGCAAGAAAACAAGCAAAAAAGGAGTGAGCATATTGTTAGCAGAGGAAAGGTATGAAAAGATTCTGGAACTGTTGGAACAGGACCGCTCCGTAAAAGTATCCATGCTGACAAAGCTTTTTGGTGTATCCATTGAAACTATAAGAAGAGATCTCGAGCACCTTGAAAAGCAGGGACTTCTCGAAAGAGTTTACGGAGGTGCGGTATTATCAAAGATCAGCAGCAGGCAGCTTCCCTTCAAAGCCCGTGAAAAGGAGCATCTGGAAGAAAAGCAGGAGATTGCAAGGATTGCTTCCCGCTTTATTTCCGAAGGTCAGTCCATAGCTGTTGATGCCAGCACCACCGCCTTTGAAGTGGTAAAAGTCTTAAAAAGCAAATTTCAGAGGCTTACAGTGCTTACCAATTCGCTTCATGTTGCAAATGAATTGTCCAATATGGAAAAATACAATGTGATTTTAACCGGAGGTATTTTGGAAAGTGAGGAATTATCCCTTTCCGGTATGCTCACCGAATATGCTATCAGTCAATTCAATATTGATACTGCTTTTATAGGGGTCAGCGGAATTTCTCTTAAAGACGGCCTTACAGATTACAGGTTTGACCAGTTGCCCATACAGAAAAAAATGATTGAAGTCTCCCAGCAGTCTATTGTGCTTGCCCATAGCGATAAATTTGATTCTGCTTCCCTGATAAAAATCTGTGATTTGGATCAAATCAATATGATCATCACCGATTCAAAAATCAAGCCCAATGTATTGGAAAGGTATCAGAAGGCCGGTATAGATATTATTAACAAATAAATCTAATCTTATGTTTTTATAAAGTTCATACATAATACTTGAGTTATGCATGTGAGAATTTGTGTATATTGCTGAAATTATGAATTTATAGAACCTGAGCAGATTTTTAAAATAAATTACTAAAAAAATATTTATAAAACTAGAGCTTTAATAAAACCTAATTGCACAAAAAATAATAATTACTCCATATAAATACACATGAATGCTTTACTTTACACACAAAACATGATAGTATTTGTTGTGATGGATATAGTATTCTGAAGATTCCGTTGCAGCTTTGCTCTATATCTGTCTCTGTTATTTGTTTATAAGTATAAGATTTGCACCGGTCAAGGGTCGTGTACATTATTTAACATGGGGGCAAGCACGTTCTATGAAAGAAAAACTTCTAAAAAGCTGGCAGATGCGAATCTTTATCCTTTGCTGGATCGCATATGCCTTTGTTTATTTCGGGAGAGTAAACATATCTGTAGCCATACCCGAAATACAAAACGAATTCGGATGGGACAAGTGGCAAGTAGGGCTGATAGGAAGCCTTTTTTTCTGGATATATGGCATAGGGCAGTTGATAAACGGAAATATCGGTGACAGGATTTCCAGCCGCGTTCTGATTTTTGAGGGGCTTTTTGTAACTGCTCTTGCCAACCTCTTTTTTGGTCTTTCCGCAAGCTTTCCGGTGATGATAATACTATGGTCACTCAATGGATATTTTCAATCCACATTGTGGGGACCAATTACTAAAACCTTGTCTTTCTGGTTTTCTCATGAAAGCCGGGGCAAGGTGGCAATATGGATATCCACATCAATGGTCGGTGGATATTTGCTGGCCTGGGGCCTTTCCGGACAGATACTGGCTTTGTTTACCTGGCGTTGGGCATTTTGTATCCCGGGAGCCGCCATATTGGTATATTCTGCAATATGGTATCTTAAGATGAAGAACCACCCAATGGAGGTAGGTCTTGAATCTCCCAACAAATATGTGAATACCAAGCCGGACAGTGACACCTCCACCTATTCCGGGTTATCCTTCTTTCAGGTTTTTCTCAAAACCAAATTATGGTATGTGGTCATAGCATGTTTGACTCAGGGTATAATCAAAGACGGCATATCCCTATGGGGTCCTACGCTGCTGAAGGAAACTCACAACCTGGACATGGAATCCACCTCAGCCCTTATTGTTTTCATACCACTGATGAACTTTGCAGGCATCATGATGGCAGGATGGCTGAATAAAAGGCTGGGCAACAAGGAAAAACTGGCAACCGCCGTGCTCTTTGCCTCAGGAATGTTTTCCATCCTATTGCTGGTGTACTTGGGTAAATTAAGCCCGATTGCAGGCTTGATCTTTTTGGGGCTTTCATCAGCTGCCATGTATGGGGCAAACACCCTTTTACTGGGGGTCATACCCATGAATTTTGCCAAATATAACAAAGTGTCATCCATAGCCGGATTTCTGGATTTCTGTTCATATCTGGCAGCAGGGTGCACTGCATCCATCACGGGACTCATTGTTGATAAGCTTGGCTGGAATGGTGTTCTGTCCGTATGGATTGTCTCTTGTGTAATAGGCGTCGTATCCCTTATGTCCAGCTGGAAAAGCGAAGAAAAACCAGGCTCGCCGACGCAGTTGTCAGCTCTTAGTTGACAGAAAGCAGTATCCCCTTTTATATAAAAATGCCTTGAAAGCTTAATACACTGATCTTTCAAGGCATTTTTCATTATTGCTCCAGTTTAAAATTGATCTTGGCTAAAAATTGATCCTGTATAAATATTGATTCTTTTTAGGTTGCTTCAGCATTGACTTTTATCAATCAATAGCCAATGCATGCCGGCTGCCAGCAGCCAAATATCAAATCCTTATGCACCGATCTGTTCCAGATATCTTTTGAGATTCTTCAGACCGATAGCTATACCCTGCAGGGGATCTTCCATACCCTCAAATTCTATGGAAAGAACACCTTTATATCCGGCATTTTTCATTATCTTCAGGCATTGAAGGATAGGAACATCTCCATGTCCGATGATGGCACCGCGCAGGTAATTGCCTCCCCTGGACATGAACCAGCCATCCCCCGGGTTTGGCATCATGCCGGATTTGACATGGAAATCCTTAGCATGCACATGGAAAGCATATGGCATCATTCTTCCTACTGCTTTGGCAGGATCTTCGTCTGCACAGAGGAAATTGCCCATATCCACAAGAGCTCCAAAGTTAGGATGATTTACGCCGTTAATCAGTTTTTCCACTCTCTCGCTGTCCTGGCAGAAATAGCCATGATTTTCCACCATCGTTTTTATGCCAAGCTCCGCAGCAAATTCGGTAACAGCCCGGCATCCTTTTACAAGTATCGGCAAAACATCGTCAAACCCTCTCGCTCCCTTGTAAGAAGCCGGTACACCCCAGGTAGAGTCATGACGCATTCCCGGTGCGCCAAGAATGTGTGCCACTCGGACTTCTTCCTTAAGACGCTCTACTTCAGCCTGCCAGTCTCCGTTGGAGCCGTTGAGGAAATCAGCAGCGATGGTGTAGTTTCCCATCTCTATACCCACTCTCTCACACTCTTCCCTTACCTTCACGGCAAAGGACGATGGTGTTTCGCCCTCAGGCAGATTAAAGCCTGCAAATTCTATGACATCAAATCCCATTTCTTTTGCTTTTGCAATAACATCTATCTGCTTCATGATTCCGGCGTTTACCAACCTACTGAAGCTATATGAGCTAACACCTATTTTCATATATCACACCTGCCTTTATTCGTTTACTAGCTTTGTTATGCTTCCCGGCAAAACAGATTAATCACTGAAATCCATAACGGAAAACCATCTATCATGGTCTTATAACTACTTCCCTGCCGGTTCTTGATGATTCATATACAGCATCCAGTATCTTCATGAGCTCCAAACCATCTTCCGCAGGGCTTAAGCACTCTGTGCCATTGGCTACACAGTCCACAAAGTGGGCTATTTCATTCTTGAATATGGCGTTAAACCAATCGGTGTCCCTGGTAACTCTTGGAGTTATGTCAACAAGATAATCATCCATCTCTGAGTACAGCTCCAGATTCGGTTCCATCTTCGCACCGGCTTTTGTACCAAAAATTTCGATATTTCCGGTATCATCCTTTAAATTGAGGCTGAAACTGGTTTCCACCGAAAGAACAGCACCGTTATCAAATTTGATCATTGCCAGAGCCATGTCTTCTACATCGCTATAGTCGCTGTAATCGGAGGCTTTGTACCTTTCAAGGCCTTTGATATGGGCCCTGGGTCCAATATTGCTGTAGGTTGCTCCTGTTACCGATACTGCCTTAGGTTTGCCCATTAGGTACCGTACGAGGTCTATGACATGAACGCCAAGGTCTATGAGAGATCCGCCTCCGGATCGTTTAATATCGGAAAACCATCCGCCCGGATTTCCACATCTTCTGAGATAGGATGCTTTTGCGAAATATATATCTCCCATGCGTCCGTTGTCGATAAAGTCTTTAAATATTTTGGTATCGTTTCCGAACCTTCTTACAAATCCCACCATAAGCAATTTGCCGCTTTCCTTTGATGCCTGCAGCATTTCCTCAGCCTGCTGTGCATTCATTGCCATGGGCTTTTCGCACAACACATGCTTTCCGGCTTTGAGCGCAGCTATTGTGGCCGGCGCATGGGCATTATTCCATGTGCATACACTTACCGCATCCAGCTCCTCAAGCTTTAGCATTTCATTATAATCGGTAAATGTATGTTTAACTCCATATTTTTCAGCAAAAGCCTTTACTCTTTCCTCATTGAGGTCGCAGGCTGCATAAACTTCTACATTATCCAGGGCAGTATACCCCACCATATGGGCATGGCTAATATTCCCAGTACCTATAATGCCTATCTTTACTTTTTTTGACACGTAAATACCTCCCTTAGAATATCGTGGCAAACAGACGTAATTTTATTTCATCCCTTGCAGCTTATATTAGCACTTCTAATTCTTATCATATATTGGAAATTTTGCTTTTAAGAAAGTCAACTGCCAGCCTTATATCCTTTTCAGGGTTTTCTCCCACTTCCCTTTCTATTGTGAGGAAGCCTTCAAAGCCAACATCCTTCAAAGCTTTCAGATATTTATCAAAGTTCACGTTTCCTTCTCCCAGAGGAACCTCCTTGAAACATTCGGAAAGATTCAAGTCCTCGATTCCCCCTTCGGCAAAGTAGCCGTATACCTTCTCACCGCCAACGTATTTAAGCATTACCCCATCCTTTGCATGGGTATGAACAATGTATTTTCCGAGAGTGTGCACTGCTTCCACAGGGTCATCGCCTACCACCATTACAAGGTTTGCAGGGTCGAAGTTTACTCTTACGCCATTTGAATCCAGGCTGTCAAGAAAGCTCTTTAACGTGGTTGCCTTTTCCGGTCCGGTTTCTATTGCAAAATATGCACCAACCTCATCCCCATATCTTCCCAGCTCTTCACATGCCTCTTGCATTATTTTGCGTCTGGGATGGTCTACATCCTCCGGAATCACGCCTATATGAGTTGTAACCACACTGGTTTCCAGGTCTTTGGCCAAATCCATTATTCTCTTGGATTTCTCTATTTTCCACACATTATCTTCCTTTATCGCGAAACCATGGCCGCCAAGGTCACCGCACAGAGCTGATACCACCAGCCCGTTTGACTTGATTATATCCAGAATTTCCTTCCGGCGTGCAGCGGAAAGGTTTTCAGGCGCCATTTCCCCATTGGTGGCATAGATCTGTATTCCGGCAGCACCAACCTCCTTAGCCTTCTTAATGCCTTCTACCAGGCCAAGCCGAAAAGAGTCAACCATAACTCCTATTTTGAAACTACTCATGCAAACACCCCATTCATTTTTTACTACTATTTTGTCATTTACTTTAAAATCATAATAACTTATCATATATTATAAAGTGAGAAACTTATTAAATTCATTAACAAGGTTGCACAATATTAGCACAATATTGCTATGTTAAAGGTGATGGGGTATGGATCGAGATCAGTTGCTTTACGAGAGTTGGGAAATGCCCGACCGGTACTTCCCTGTAATATTGCATCACACGGTTATTGACAACAGGAAAGGATGCATAATATTTTCCAACCATTGGCACGAGAGAATAGAATTTCTGTACTTTGTAAAGGGAAAGGCTGTAATTCGCTGCAACTCAAAACCTATCCACGTAAAAGAAGGGGATTTTATCGTGGTCAACAGTAATGACCTCCACCAGGGTGAAAGCGCCAGCGACAATCTGGAGTATTATTGCATTATCGTGGACACTTCCCTTTTGCAAAGCCGCTCGACGGATGCCTGCGAAGTAAAGTACATAACTCCGATAAGCGAGAACAATATACTGTTCAAAAACAAAGTAAGCAATGATGACAATATTAAGAAGGCTGTCGGAAACATAATAACCGAATTTGAAAAGAAGGAAATCGGTTATGAAATGGCGATAAAGTCCTCCATATACAATCTGCTGGTCCTGCTCCTTAGAAATCACATCGAGCTCGTCCTGACGCCCAAGGAATATAACACCAGGGTAAAGAATCTTGATAGGTTTAATAAAATACTCCAGCACATAGAAACCCACTATGCAGAAGACTTGAATCTTGACAATCTATGCAGCATGGCCAACATGAGCCGTTATTATTTCTGCCGTTTGTTCAGGCAGGTTACAGGGAAAACCTTGAGCGATTATATCAACAGCGTCAGGATCAATAAAGCGGAAAGGCTTTTGAAAGATTCATCCCATAATATAACCGAAGTGGCTATGATGGTGGGATTTGACAACATCAACTATTTCAGCCGGTTATATAAAAAATATAAAAAAGTACCGCCTTCTTCCATACATAAAGCTGCTCAAAACCCGGAATCCAAGGAGAATTGAGACAATCAGCAAATGCCTTGGATTCTCCCCGCATGATTATGGATGCATTGTTTGTTATGCGTTTTGTTCCTTTCAGAGCAGCAAACAACTATACCAATCAGTCATGATTGGCATAAGGTTTCTAATCCCACTTTAGACAATATGCCATTTACCTTTTATCAGATACTTCTGAATTCAAACCGATTTAATATAGAATAATTAATTTATATATTACGACACAATATATCCTTTCCAGTTATGAACATATATGATATCATCTATATTGTACCGAAGGCAACTTTGGTATTAATATGTAATATTAACAGGTAAAGGGTGATGTTTATGGGTAAAATAGGTCTGCAGCTTTTTTCGATAAGGGAGCTTTTAAGCGATGATTTTGCCGGTACTCTCGAAAAGGTGGGTAAAATTGGCTATGAAGGGGTCGAATTTGCGGGTTATTACAACATACCTGCCAAAGAGATGAAAAAAATACTGGATGATACGAATCTCAAAGCGGCAGGAAGTCATGTAGGGATTGATGATCTTAAAAACAGCCTTGACAGGGTTATTGAGTATAACCTGGAGATCGGCAATAAGAACATTGTCTGCCCCTGGCTGCCCGTAGAGATGAGAGACAGCGCAGATGCCTACAAAAAAACAGCGGATTTGTTCAACAAAATCGGTGATAAATGCAAATCCAATGGGCTACAGTTTGGCTACCACAATCATGAATTTGAACTGGAGAAATTTGACGGCATCTATGGTCTGGATATATTAGTTTCCAACACCCAACCCGAACTGCTACATATGGAATTGGATACCTTTTTCTTTGATTATTGCGGATTAAAAGCAGTGGATTTCATTGAAAAGTATGGAGAAAGGTGCTCATTGCTGCATATTAAGGACATGAAGAGCAAGGAAGAAAAGGTAAGCACAATAGTGGGCAGCGGCACCATTGATTTCACCGAAGTGCTTTCCCTCGGCAGCAAGCTTAATACCTCATGGTATATAATCGAACAGGAGGAATTCGAAAAACCCCAGCTGCAAAGCATTGAGGAAAGCTTTAACAACCTGAAGAACATAATGGCCAAAATAAAATAAGTTACATTTCCGGCCAAATTTAACTGACATAAAAATCACCTCGGTATAGAAAATAATACTGGAGGTGATTTTTTGAGAAAAAAGATTGTTATATGCTTGCTATTTGCCATGTTGTTTGCCTTCCCCGTCTCAGCACAGACCGCCAAGACTCACACAGTCCAGCCCGGGGACACCATGTGGAAAATAGCTGTAAAATATCAGGTAGGTATCAGTGAGATAATAGCCAGCAATCCGCAAATAAAAAATCCGGCTCTTATATATCCGGGACAGAAGATAAACATCCCGAATATAGACAGCGTAAAAGCTCTTGAAAACGAAGTGATAAGGCTTGTTAATGCCGAAAGGTCCAAAAGAGGCCTGCAGACTCTCACAGCCAATTGGGAGCTTTCAAGAGTGGCGAGATATAAATCTCAGGACATGGCTAATAAGGGTTATTTTTCCCATACATCTCCAACTTATGGTTCACCCTTTGCTATGATGGAATCCTTCGGAATCAGGTACTCAGCAGCCGGTGAGAACATAGCCAAAGGTCAGAGAACTCCTCAGGAAGTAATGAACAGCTGGATGAATTCACCCGGCCACAGAAGCAACATTCTCAGCCCATCCTATACTCAGATAGGTGTCGGCGTGGCAAAAGATTCAGCCGGCAGATATTATTGGACACAGATGTTCATAAAACCCCTCCGTTAGATGCATTAAAGGGGCTGCCTCCCAGTGGGACATCCCCTTTAATATAAAGCTTTAGTATAGACTTCCTTTGAACAAATTGAATTTTCCAAAGATAATTTTACTAATCTGCATGTGTGAAGTAATTTTCCATCTTGACCATCAGCTGTGCCATCTGTTCACGGCTTATACCTTCCTTCGGATAAAATCCTCCGTCGGGATACCCGGTAAATATGCCCAGCTGAGACATTTTCATGATGGCATCATAGGACCAGGATGATTCGTCGCGGCTGACATCCCAGTATTTCCCCTGGGTGGTGGATGATTTCTTAGTATTACCGGTTTCCAGTATCCTTTCCAGCATAACCGCCATCTGCTCACGGCTTATAGGCGCTTCGGGCTGATAATATCCGTCTTCATTCCCTTTTATTATGCCATGCTCTTTCGCTATGATGATATCATTTTCCGCCCAGTGCCCTGCTGTATCGGGAAATCCGCTTTTATCACCTGTTCCCTCCAGTGCCAGCGCCCTCACGAGGATTGCGGCAGCTTCTGCTCTGGTAAGGTAGTTCTTGGGCTTAAATTGCGTGCTGGAAACACCTTTGAACCATCCCTTAAGGGTAGCTGTCAGGATCGCTTCCCGTGCCCAGCTATCCTGTGCGTCAGTGAAATACACGCCATTTAACCAGAGATTGTAGTATTTCCAAGTGTTTTCCGTCTCCTGGCCAAGGCTCCAGCTTCCGGTACCTTTTAGATTATATTTTTTCACCAAGGTCAGCTTGTACTTTATCGACTGCTCGTTCTCATACCAGAAGGTGTAAGTTCCCGGTTCCAGTTTCTTTCCGGATATATAGTAAGCTGGATCGGTAGGCTTTATTGTAATTACCGCCTTTGGTGACTGCTTGTTATAATCGTAGGTTACCCTGCCCCCATACATTTTAATCAGCGCTTCTACTTTGGAATTGCTTATGCCATAACCTCCGTAGCTTTTGCCACTGATCCAGTACCTGCCATAAAAAGCTATTCCCAATACAATTTTTTCTGACGGTACCCTTTTCAGCGCATACTTAATGGACGCTTCCACAAAATCGGCACTGGCTACAGGGCCTTCCTTGCCACTTTCATAGTGCTCATCATATGCCATCAGCATCAGATAATCACTATACTTAGCCAATCCGGCATAATCGTAGGATGCGTTCCATCCCTTGGTGGCATTAGATGGATTTACAGCTACTGCCACCGCAACTATTTTATCATCAGGCAGCTTTTCCCTGAGCAGCCTCACAAAATCGGTGTAGGCGTCCCTGTCATCCTCATTTAAGTTCTCCAAGTCAACATTTACTCCGTCCAGATTCAGCTGCTTCACCGCGTTGGCAAGCTGTGTGGCAAGCCGTTCCCTGTTGGCCAGGGCAATCCTTCCCAGTTCCCTGTCCCAATGATTGCTTATAAAAGGAACCACCTTTATTCCTTTTTTCTGAGCAGAGATTATGAAATCCGAACTCAGCTTGGTTGTCAATTTCAAAGACCCATCTTCATTTATTCCGAAGTAATCCGGAGCAATCTCGTTAAGAGAATTCGCAGCCTTTTCCATATAAGCGGAAAAAGCGATGGAGTTGCCGAAGTATGCATATGTCATGTTGAACTTTCTTTCCGACGCATATATATGTGAAGATATGCCGGTTGATATGACCACCAGACAAATCATCGTAAAAATTATAACCTTTATTAATATATTTTTGACCTCTTTTATTCTCATAGTGATTTTCCCCCTGTTTATAACATTACAGCATACAACAGTATTAATCAACAAGTAAATTATGTAAACTAAATCCTCAATATTTTGCACTGTGACAAAAAGGACATTTGACATGTCCGCACCGTAAAGGATAAAATTAACAGAAAGGCATGCAAAATAGTATCACAAAGCAATTTTTGAAAACAGGGAGGTAATCATATGGAACTAAGCTGGAGCCTTGATGAGCTGTATACGTCCTTTGACTCAGAAGCTTTTAAACAGGACATAAGCAAATGCACAAAATTTGCGCATGAAATAAAGCAATGGGTTATGGAAAACACCGCCGATAAGGAGAGGCCAAAATCCAAAATCGAAGAATTCATTGACAAAATGATCAATTTCTCTAGCATTATTTCGCGCTTAAGCGGTTATGCTTATCTGACCCAAAGCGTTGACGCAAAAAATAGGAAAGCGGACAAGATCATAGAAGAGCTTGAGAAAATCGCTAGTGAGTTGGCAGAGCCGGAAACAGTATTTCAAAAATGGATCAGTTCCCTGGAAAAACTGGAGGATATTATCGCTTCTTCAAAGCTGCTTTCGGAGCATAAATTCTATCTCATGGAAAAAGTTGAACAAAGCAAACATATGCTCAGTGACAAGGAAGAGGCCTTGATTGCAAAAATGGAAAGCACCGGTTCCAATGCATGGACAAGGCTGCAGAACTTACTCACCTCCACTTTGCTGGTGGATGTGGTTCTAGACGGTGAAAAGAAGCAAATTCCTCTTCAGGCAGCCAGAAATTTGGCTTACGATAAGGACGCCTCCGTCAGAAAAGCAGCCTATGAAGCAGAATTGAAGTCCTATGAAAAGATTAAGGACTCCTCAGCCGCTTGTCTCAATGGAATAAAAGGAGAGGTAATAACCCTGGCGGAAATGAGAGGATATGGATCGCCTCTGGAAAAGACACTCACTGACTCAAGAATGGATAAAGAAACCCTGGATGCCATGCTTACGGCTATAAAAGAGTTTCTTACCTGCTTCCATAGGTATTTCAGCAAAAAGGCCGAATTACTGGGACACAGCAATGGACTTCCTTTTTATGATCTTTTTGCCCCCATCGGAAAATGTGACATGGTATTTACTTATGATGAGGCAAAGGACTTTATAATAAGGAATTTCAAAACTTTCAGCAGCAAGCTTTCGGATTTTGCGGCCAATGCTTTTGAAAAAAGATGGATTGATGCAGAGCCCAAGGAGGGCAAACGGGGCGGAGCCTTCTGCTACAACCTGCATGTCATAAAAGAAAGCAGAATACTTACCAACTTTTCCGGCAGCTTTAGTGATGTCACCACCCTGGCCCACGAGCTCGGCCACGGCTATCATGGCCACTGCCTGAACCAGGAAAGCATCCTCAACTGCGGTTATCCCATGCCCCTGGCTGAAACGGCATCAAATTTCTGTGAAACCATAGTAAAAAATGCGGCATTGAACTCTGCTTCCAATGAAGAAGCCCTTGCCATCCTGGAAAACGATATATCCGACGCAGGCCAGGTGATAGTTGACATATACAGCAGATATCTTTTTGAAAGCGAAGTATTCGAAAGAAGAAAAACCGGCCCACTGTCATCGGATGAGCTGTGTGAAATCATGATTGATTCACAGAAAAAAGCTTATGGAAAAGGCCTTGATCACAACCAGCTTCACCCCTATATGTGGGTATGCAAACCTCATTACTACTACGCCAAACGCAATTTTTACAATTTCCCCTATGCCTTCGGTCTGTTGTTTGCCAAGGGGCTCTACGCCGAGTTTCTTAAAAGAGGTTCCGCTTTCGTAGAAGAATACGACAAGCTTCTTGCAGCAACCGGCAAAAACAACATTGCCGATGTGGCAGGCATGGTCGGAATAGATGTGCGTTCAACAGAGTACTGGAGGAGCTCCCTTAAGCTGATTGAGCAGGATATAGAAAAATTCCTTTCCCTGACATAACTTCAAGCTGAATGCCGGAGATGCTGCCTACCTAAAGGCAGTATCTCCGGCATGCTTTCATTCATTACTATTCTCTTATTATTTAATCTCCGGGTTTTCATTCCCCAATTATCTTTACCAGCACCCTTTTCCTGCGTTTCCCGTCAAACTCGCCATAAAATATCTGCTCCCAGGGTCCGAAGTCCAGCTTTCCGCCTGTAACCGCCACTACTACCTCCCTGCCCATTATAGTTCGTTTGATATGGGCATCGGCATTATCCTCAAAACCATTATGATAATACTGGTCATAAGGTTTTTCCGGAGCAATCTTCTCCAGGAACCTTTCAAAATCCTTATGAAGTCCGCTTTCATCATCGTTTATGAAGACGCTGGCGGTAATGTGCATGGCATTGCAGAGCAGCAAGCCTTCCTTTATTCCACTCTCTTTCAGGCATTGCTCTACCTGGGGAGTGATGTTTATAAATTCCCTCCTCTGCCGGGTTTCAAACCATAGTTCCTTCCTGTAGCTCTTCATATGTACCACCTTCCTTGTAAAAATATCATTATCTCCAATCAGCTAGTGCAACAAACTCTTTAATTAAAGCCGGTTTGAATTATGCCAAGCGCTGCGCAATTCTTTCCGGCCTTATAGCCCTTCTTTTCTCTATATTACCATCTTTTATTAATTTTAGGAATAGATATGGCTGGTAGTGAATGCATTGACCCATATTTATAACCGAAATTTCTGCCCCCGGCAAGGATATTTTGTAATAGAACCCTTTACCCCGTCATAAATAAGTAGGGGGGTGAAATTAGATGATAGTTGTCAGGATAAACAAATCAATATTTGATTATATTAAGCCTGTTAGAATCATAATTCTTATACTATCCCTTTCCCTTAACATATATAATTTTTACCATAATGCTGTTATTACCCGGAAGTACAGAGCTTTGCAATACCTCACAAGCCATTTCAGTGAATCCGCCCTGATGGCTTTCGTAGCTTCCTCCAATTCTTCTTATAGCACCACAAATATTGAAATTTTTGATATTTCAAAGGGTGAAGTGATAGTAGAGGTAAAGCCCAGACCTTCGGTCCGGGAAGAAGCCATAAAATACTTAAAAGGCATAAACGGCATATATACAAAAGTAAATGCTTTCCCGGATAAAGGCTATATTATAAGGATTCCCCTTTCTCCCCCGGTGGCAGTTCAAAACCAGTGGCTGAACAGCTTTAATATAAAATCCGTAGACGGATTGTTCGTATTATTCCCGGAAGATGAAAAGCCTTATATACTGGTTTTAGACGAAGCATCCAGACCCTTTTTTTATACCTTTGATATCCCCACGAATAAACTGTTGGAAGATCTGGACTTTCAGATAAAGACCATCAGTTAAAGCAAGGTGTATATGAAAAAACAGCTAATCTCTTCAGATTAGCTGTTTTTGTTCTTTTTCCAATTGGCGACCCGGAAGGGGCTCGAACCCTCGACCTCTAGCGTGACAGGCTAGCGTTCTAACCAACTGAACTACCGGGCCATATTCATAAGAGCTGCTCAACTCAACGCAAAATTTATTATAAGGGCATTTTGCCGGTTTGTCAACTCTTACTTTATACTTAAGATTTTGGTGACCCGTAGGGGATTCGAACCCCTGTTACCGCCGTGAAAGGGCGGTGTCTTAGGCCGCTTGACCAACGGGCCGTATGAAATCTTAAGTGGTTTTTTGCCGCCTTTTTTGCAGCGACTTTTATATTGTAACCGGGACAGAAAAAAAAGTCAAGCAAATTTTAAAAAAACTTTGAATTTTTTTAAAATTTGCTCAAAGCCGCATCTTTCCTATAGTTACAGCCTTCCAGACTGCTCATTGCTGCTTTTGGGAACCACTATCCTGCAAAAGTTGCCCCTGGGCAGCTGAGGTCAAGATTACCTGACCGATATTGACTATGAAATTGCCCAGTGCGTTCTGCTGATCCGGATTCAGATTATCTGTCAAAAGAATCCCTATCAGGGAAGATAGCAATGCAAACTGCTTTGGCGGCAATGAAAAAAACCACGACGACGAAGCATCGTCTGCACCCTTGCCTTTCAAAACACCAATGTTTGTCTCTCTATAGCTTCTGTCGCTGTAAGACATCTCTATTCTTGTCCTTTCTTTCGCTATCTATTTATGATTCTTGCATTCTGATTGCTCATATGCTGCTATTATCAATATATGTTTATTTTCAGCAAGAGTGAATGTACGTCAGTCTATGATATGATATAATGCTGCAATCAATGGCATTTGGCCTTAGTGCCTTTGTCATTCATTAAGGCAGCCTTGTTTCTGCAGTAGTCCGCTGCCAGAATACAATCCTTCCTGAAAATCCTCGGCTGATGCCTCAGATAACACATGGCCTTGATTTTGCTTTCATCCATATCAATGACCCTGATGTTCCGTTTTGTGATTTCTTTGCCGCTCTGATACATTATTGTTATAATCCTGTTCTGCTCCTGAGATGCTTTAAGTATGCTTTCCATCATAAAACCATCTCCCGTAAAATTGCTATCATCTAGATCTGGTTTTGAAATATCTGATTGAATAAATGATTGATGTAGTGCCTTTATAATGAGTGTGGTTTCATAGTCCGCGTTCCATAATGCATGCTTCGTGAGTTTCTTCGATGGCTGCTTTGATTCATTGCCTTTTATGCTTTTGAAAATAAACAGATATTTCAACTCATTAAATTGCTTAAGAATATTATAGCATAATGCCACAGAAAAATCAAACATATGTTCGAAATATTAGCGAAATGTTCCATTGAATTTTACTTTGCGCCTTATCAGCAGGCTAAGATAATGCACAA